>JAAENB010000768.1 GCA_024224995.1 bacterium
GTGATTCTGGGGAAGAAGGTTCAGCTGCCTTCTTTTGAATTTACAACGGCAGCATCAAAGACTTACCATGTAAGATTCAAGCCCGCTGCGGGCTGGTCACTGAATGACCTGTCCAATGGGGCTTATAATCCCGGAGGAGCAACGGAGTCAGACACGAGATTCGACAGCAGCTATGAAGATATGCTGGCTGCCAGGATCGTGACGGACGCTGGGAACAGTGCTGCCTGTACTCCGCTTCATAATAATAACCGTCTGCAGTTTACCCTGGACAGTATGCTGGGATGTTCATCAGGCAACCCTATTCCTCTTCCTCCTCATGACGGTCAATGGTATACGACCGGAGCCAGTTACCGGCAGATTTACGGAGAGGCTGAAAGCGGAACCAGGCGTTTACAATATGGAAATCCAGGTTCATATTTTCATTCACAAGAGATAGTAACACTGAACTGGGCCCGGCAGCCAAAAGCAGTCAGTTTTAGCCATGACATGGGCTACTTTAGTAATAACACCGGTAACAGGCAATACAGTGAGCACATAGAAGAAAATAACCGGTACAATGTTATTGTAAGAAGCTCCTGGGTTCTCAGTAATCCTGCGGGCTGTCTGGACTTAAGCGTTATTGTAAGCGGTACAAATTAAGCAGACACAAGCTGCCGCCTTTTCCCGAGCGGGAAAGGCGGTGGTTTTTTACCTCACAAAAACCCACACAATTTTTTGCAGACCTCTCGTTAGAATTATGCTATCTTTAGTATATAAGACCAATGGTGTACACCATGCCCCAAAAAACAGCTTCTACATACAAAGGCACAAGCAAAAGCAAGCGCAACAAACTGCTCGCCATAGCGGCCAAAACAGCAATTCAAGAACTCGCCGGATGAAAAATTAAAAAACAGGTATAAGTCGATAATGAAGGCGGCCAAATCGTACAAGGTCTTTGGTAAAAAAAAACCGGAAGAAGAAATAAAAGGGATATATTCCGTGAAAACCCCCGGAATATATCCCGCGAAACCCTGTTAAAACAATGATCTAAAACAGGGATCGTTTATTTAATAAACCCTGATGGTATAATCTTCAGTTTCACCATATCTAAAATCCATATGAGGTCCCAGGGCACTACTGGTATCCTGCATCTTCAGGCGGACGGTGATGTAACCGGAAACAGCAGTAGCAGGAACGGATATTGTTGTTGATATATATTTCGACAACGCGCCGCTTGAACTGCTTCCGCCAAATTCTCCAACCTCGTATTCCTCACCCGCTTCAAAAACAGAATTTCCGTTCCAGTCTATCCACATGTATGTCTTATATGAATAACTGGTAGTACCGCCTCCGCTTTTGTTAATGCAAAGA
>JAAENB010000769.1 GCA_024224995.1 bacterium
GAATGGACATTGGAACTTAACATCGGGTTTAAAGGAAAAGCCAATCCTGTTCCGGTCATTCTCAGCGGTGAGTCCAATGCAGCAATAAAGGTGACTGCAAAATGGTTCAAATATGAAACTTTTGACGAAGATGAACTGCCTTCATGATGATGACAATGGGGTTCCATTTTAGCTTTATACACTGCCTATTCGCTTAATGGAATCAAACTTATTTTAATTTAAAAAGCTTGTCAGAGTCAAATTGAATTTCAAAATTTTTAATATAAGAATTAGGTACTGATCTTCGTCTCAGAATATCAGTTGTTGAATTTTTCTCATAATCTGATAAAATTTTCTGAATTTTATTCGGAGGGGACGCTGCGATGAACTATATCGTCTGGAAAGCCGGAGATGAACCTGATAAGGTATTACGTAAAGTATTTCATTGAATCAAATGTATTCTAATTAGAGAAATTCAGCAGATACTAATTATGTGCTATAAAGTACAGTGACTTTGGCACTGAAAGATACAAAGTAACATACGATACCGATTGCTATGATTGCTGTATGAAATATCTGAAATTTGAGGGAAATGTTGAATCAAAATTTAAATGCAAGGATTTAAACAAAAATCTGCCGCCAAGCGATGAGAGATGATTATTGTTCATTGTTCATTCATAACTTAATGAAAATATACGCATAAATTATTTCCAAATTATTTGTTTTTTTTCTTGATTTCCGTGATAACAACTGTTAATGCTTATACATGGAAGATTCGGAGAAAATTTTCCATGTTTTATGGCTTAATATTAAAACAGAGGAAAATTTTATACCGTATATAGGTGATATGTGGAAATTTTTCCATATATCAACGCTGTTATGCCCTTGAAAAAAATGGAGATATAAAAATGGCTGTTATTATTCATCATAAGATTGATATAGATTTAAATAATACAAAATTTGGAAATATTAGAGGGCATGTTGAAGTTGTTATAGAAAACCCTTTTGAAATAACAATCAATCAAGATGGCTTTGAAATAGTTCACCCTGACAATATTTCTTTTATATCAATTATAAATAAGGAAGATATAATTTCAGGGGCTATATATACATTGAGTGGATGTCCTTATTTTTTAATCTTGAATAAATCATATGGTAAAAGGTTTGTTTTATGTGAAATTGAAAATAATGAAGGTATGACCAAATTTATTTATAAGTAGAAGCAACTTTGAAATATAAGATGGGCATAACCCAACAGTCCAGCGGGTGCGACATGAAGTTGCTGATTTAATTGTTGGTGCGCCAAGCGAAGCTTGGTGCTTCTTACAGGGTGTAAGTCCCTGTCGGGTAAGGTTTAGCCAGCCGCCCGTACCGAGTGTTGCGTGATCGGGAAGGACAGACATACCGTCGAACGACCCGCACGAAGCGTACATCCCCCGGATACCCGACATTTGCGTTATGCCGCTCAGACAGTGTTTGTAATCAACCCAAATAATGTGAGATGAAGTATGGCCTCGGAAAAAGAAGCGCAGGCTTTGAAACTGGCAGATATTGCTGAGAGCATCAGCATTGATCCCCGCAAACTGACTCATTATGCGCTTGATCCGGATTCTCCGCACGGAAGATACAAAGCCGTTCTTTTTGAAAAACTGCTCGGATTCACAAAAGAGAATCACACAGTCCTGCTCTGTCAGCTTGAGAGCGGAGCTATGCAGGCGAATGCCACCTTCCACAGTGAGGACAGATTCGGAAGACGTTATACTGCGGACATCCCGGTGGAAGGAACAGAGGGGCGCCATGCTGTCGTGAGAACAGGATGGATCATACCTCCCGGAAGTAGGGAGGCTCATCTCGCAACACTTTATGTGAGGAAGAAAAAATGATGCCGGACATAGGAGACATAATCGAGATTGTCACAGACATTCCGGAAAAAAATCTGCGTGCCGGAGTGCGGGGCGCTGTTGTCCATTGCCACGGCAATGATTTCTATGAGATCGAATTCACCGATGAAAACGGAGAGACTCTCGATTTCTCAGCCCTGAATGCAAGACGCTTCATCATTGTGTGGCGGGCGGAAACCCGGCAGTGGATCCCGATTGCGGAACAGACTTCGGCACTGGTTGCCGGTCTGCCGGATGATGCAGCGAGACAGGTGCTGAATTTCGCACGCTTCTTATCTGTGCAGACCTGCCAGTCTCCCGGTTATAAAAATGTAACCACCTGACAATTATGAGAAAAATATCGGAATAGCCACATGTTGAAGCGGGTGTGACATGTAAAGTTTTGTAGGTTGGGTTGAGGGACGAAACCCAACAAATTCAAACGTTGGGTTTCGTCCCTCAACCCAACCTACAAAACTGTCGGCAGTTTCTTACCCCGGTGTGCATTTCCGGTAACGGATTTGTGCGATATCCCGGGGGACAATGAACAGATGGAAAATATTGCAGAATTTTTTCCATATTTTTTTGCAGGGCAGTATCGGGATAGTGGCAAAACATTGTAACTCTTTGAAAATATGTATATAAATTATGCTCAGATTGTTTGTTTTTTTTCTTGATTTCCGTGATAACAACTGTTAATGCTTATATATGGAAAATATAGAGAGAATTTTCCATGTTTTATGGTTTTAATATTAAAACAGATGGAAAATTTTATACTGTATATAGGTGATATGTGGAAATTTTTCCATATATCAGCACTGTTAGGCAAGTAATGCAAAGGCCGTAAATAAGGAGGATATATGCAAAACGTCCATGAACTTGATCAAACCTTCCATTTTATTATGGAAACCTTTGTGAATCGGGGTGATGCTCCTCATTATACTGAAATTGCGAATAAGTTCGGTGTAAAACCTGATGAGGGCAAAAGGTTACTTCATGATCTGATCAATACAGGCATTATGCCTATGTGGCTACACCCCGGTACTGACGTAATAGCCTCTTTTGCTCCGTTCAACAATCTTCCGACGCAATACCGCATTACAGTTGAGGACCAGCAAAAATGGTTTGGGCAGTGAGGTTTTGAAAGCTTGGCAGTTTGCTGGGCCTTTCCGGGCAAATCAATTCAAATCGATGCCCCGTGTTTGGATTGCGGCGAGCCAATGCACATTGTAGTGCGTGATGGTAAAATAGAAAGCCAAAGTCCGTCAGGTATTGTCGGATATGTTGATCTTCCACTGAGAGAGTGGGCCACGAACTGGTCTTTCTCGTGAGGCCGCATGAATCTCTTCCGGTCGGAGGAGCATGTGAAAAATTGGTCGGGATTTAAAGAAGGAACTGATGAGGCTATCTTATCGGTTTTTGATTTAATGGCAATCTTCCAAACGCCGCGTCATAGCGCAAAATTTAGCGGCAATTATGTTTCTTCTGCCCCTGATTACGCACCGCTATTTTTTGAAAAACTAAAGGAAGTGACGAGCAACTCATCATTCTGGAAACCATCGACTTGATCACTTTGCGTGAAAATTTGGATATTGGCCTAACCAGGCACTCCAGCGGATGCTCGTACCTCGCTCCGCTGAGTTTTTCGTTATCATTGCTAAAATTTTAGATATGCTCAATGTTATGAATCAGTATAAGTTTCTCTATTTTTAGGAGGATAATAGCATGATGAAGAGTAAAAAATCCATAC
>JAAENB010000770.1 GCA_024224995.1 bacterium
AGCTTTAAAAGAAGTGCCGTACAGGATCTTGGTGTATATTTTATCAGTAAAAGGATAAACTGCTGCCACTCTCCAGTTTAAAACGTTCTCATAGATATTATGAATATCATACCTGATCCCTGCGAGAAATTCCATGTTCGCAAGGAAATTGATTTTAACAATTTTGAAGGGATATACAACTACCTGGCCATACGCTCCAATATTCCTGAATATTTTATTGCCTGTTGCCGAACCGCCGGGATTGGCAGTGCTTCTGCCTGAAGCGGTGGTGGAATAAAATGTCTGGATTGTATGCTTATCCGAAGTAAGATCAAACCCTATTGAGATGTTTGTCCATTGGTCGAAATTATATCGTGCTTCCGCGGTAATATCATACCCGTTGTACCCATAGTCTCTTGTTATCCAGGTGGAGGTATCATCATCTATATCCAGTTTCTCTCCTTCCAGGGGAGCCCCTGCGGCATAGGCAAAAGAGAGGTTCAGGTCAATGGTATCAAAAAGTTTTTGGGAATACCTGGCCCGTATATAGCTATTATAGAGGGAACCCCGGTTATTATGGGTTAACACTCCCCAGTCCGCGAATTCTCCATATCCGTCCAGGCACTGGTAATTAAAATCAACTCCAATTGTTCCAAAAGTCTCGTTGCTGTATTCGAACTTCGCGAAATGGCTCTGTGGAGAGGCAGTTTCATTGCTGCTGTTCACCCCGGTAGAAGCGTGGGTATTGCCCGGTATATTAATTAATCGATACCCTGAATTATCAATCCGGCTCATGCTGGCGGCGGCAATGAAATTAAACCCGTCAACAGTTCCGCCAACTACAAACGAATTTTTGTTCGATAAATGTTTGCTCCCATAACCGATCGAAAGAGCAAGCTCTCCGCCCTCTACCTGGTCTCCGTTTTTGGTGATGATATTTACCACCCCTAAAAGGGCATTGGCTCCGTAAAGAGTGGAACCCGGTCCCCGGATGATCTCAATCCGCTCAATTACGGAAACAGGAATGAGCTCTTCTCCAAGAAAGTTTTCCCCGCTGGACCTGAAAGAGACCGGCTGGCTGTCGATCATTAACTTGATAACTCTGGACCCGGCACGCATTCCGCCGTTTACTCCCCTGATTCCCAGGTTATACTGCGTATGGTCATGCAGCAGGTCCAGGCCTGCGACACTTTCCAGGGCTTCTCCAACCGTTTGGTAGCCCCGTTCTTTGATCTGTTCTGCCGTAATAATTGTAATAATAGCCGGGGCTTCGCTCACTTTCTGCTTTTTTTTCGTGGCAGAAACAATTTCAATGTTCATTAATTCTTCTAAAGAATAGTTTAAAAGCTCATCCAGTTCTTTGTCTTCGGGGGTTTTTGGTTGAGCTGCGATGCTGCCTGAGGAAAATAATAAGAGAATACAAAGCAATACAGCTTTTGCCCGATACCTCAAAATAATTTTGATATTTATAACCATGCTCTCTCTATCCGGATGAACTCGTATTCATCTCATTAGTATACCTGCATATTTTTTTAGAGTCAATGATTAATTTGGTTGCCGGGTCTTCGGCTCCGCTCAGACACCGGATGGTCGGGAAAAAATAGGTCAGAAACTGCGGTGATACCGCGGTCAATTTTGCGAAGATGCTCCGGGAAAGGGTGCGACCCCTGACACCCTTCTTGAGAGAGCTCATCTCCGTCTCCGGTGATAATATTCTTCTATCACCTCTTTCATGGATTCATAGTCTTCAGTGGGATTAAGCTCCAGGGCTTGCTCTATATTGGTGAGTGCGGTTTTATACTCTTCGTTCATAAATGAGTATTTAGCAATACAATAATAGATCCGGTCGAAGCGGGGATCGAATTTAACCGCTTTTCGCAGGCAGCGTATTGCTTCATTGAGGTCATCGGCCCTGGCGTATACTTCCGCAAGGCTGATATATGCGTATATAAAACGAGGATTCAGTGCCATCACATGAAAGAAACATTCTTCTGCCTTTTCGTAATTCCGCTGCCTGATCCATTCGCAGCCCATGTCGTAATAGTCTTCCGCTTCAATGTCTTGTGAATAATCTTTCATAAATGTTTCCAGCTATACGCAGTATATTCCCGAAACCAGGGCTCATCAACAATACGCATTGAATGATCCTCAGGCCCATTCCACCGGAGTACCCCAAAAGACCCTTGTTTTACGGCACGGCCCCGGTCTTCTTCCCATTCAAAATCGGACATTTTGCTTGAAATGCTTATTCCGTTTGTATGAGTCCGCGTTTCATAGGGCGCGCCCGTGTGCCCGTAAAAGTGATATACCGGTTTATACAGATCAAGACAGGTTTGGACCTCTTCCATGCCGAATCCCGGAGTGATAAAATTCTTTGCCGAGTCGTGAGAAACCAGGATATCAACCTCACTGGTCTTAAGAGCCCGCAGCCGGTCCTGTTCATATTCTTGAATATATTTGGGCCTGGAAATATTGCTTGTTCCTTCGGGAGGACCAACCCGGCCAATCCCCAGGAGATTGACGCTGCTGCCGCTGGCGCTAAAACAATAGGGAACCCCGGTTTTTAACACGGATATTCGTTTGTAGCAGTCCACGGGAAACAGGGCTTCCGCGGACTGCTGTTCCAGTTCATCCAGAAAAGCGTGGTCTTCATGATTGCCCCGGACACAGATCATGGAACAGTCCAGCTTTGACAGAACGGCTTCAACTTCCGGGGAGGGTTCAAGAAAGTGCTCTGAAAATCCCAGCTCCGTACTATCGTTCTTCGCGTATTTTTTCGTTGCTTTGTCCAGCTGCCACACGTCAGGGAAAATAGCCGCGTCCCCGGCTTGTATAATCAGGTCAATGGACTCCCCGGTCTCGCGCTGGTATCGTTCTACCAGTTTGAAGCAGAGAAGTATTCTTCCGTGAAGATCGGCGAAAATTGCTATGTTCATGATACAGGTCCAGGGTGCAAGGTTCAAGGTAAAAGTTTATTAAAAGTCTTTTTCTTCGTCGTATAGAATTACGTATGTGGTTATATCTACATTTTCTATGGATTCGGTGTTTTCCACTGCTGCTTTTGTTTTAATGGTGTTCGCGAGAAAGACAAGGTAGATCCCTTTTGTGATATTGACCGATTTGCAGTAATGGGCCAGTTGCTTTTTTCCCTTCCTGAACTGGAAACTGTCACGAAAGATCTTTGCTTCAACAACGTATTCGTTTCCCTCGTAGTTTATGATGAGATCGCTGATGCCCAGGCCGACATGGGCTTCTCGATAGGTTTTTGCTTTGATCTTTCGCAGGAAAAGATTGATGTATGTTTCAAACGTGTAAACAAGAGCGGCTTCTTTTATTTGCTGGTATTTCCCATCTTCATCTTTTTCCCGAAAATATCGAAAACTTCTGAGCTTTATATATTCTTTGAAGTCGATAATAAGATTATCGAAGTTAAGTGAATTATCATCATGAAAAAAGTTTTCAAATTCCAATGAGCGAAAAAAATAAGAACTTTCTCCGTTTAGAGTTGGAGTGAAGGCGTCTATGAGAGCCTTTTTATACAGGGGAACATTGAAAATAATGTTGTCGTCTTCATCATAGGTTATAACGCCTTGAGAGTAGAGAAACCTGGTTTTTTCATCGTTGATCCTGAATTGAACCGGTTCATCTGAAAAAAGTAATTTTTCCACAAAGGACCGGTATTGTTTTGCTTTGTTAATAATGTTTGATATGTTTTTGTCAATTGCCTTTGTTAAATACCAGTTCTCAGTTTCCAGGTACTGTTTATACTGTATAGGATTGGTCTCCGGGTATTCCGTAACAAGCCTGTTGGCAAACCCGTTCACCAGGCCGGGCTGGTTTGCCGTAATCTCCGATAGCTTGTTTTTTACGTCATCATCAAGAAGCTGTCCGGTTTCCTCTTCATGCATATGCAGGAGTTCAAGTGTTTCTTCCCGGGAGAAGTAAGGGATTTCAAGATTGTCCGCGATGTTGAATGGGCTTGCGTTGTCGGAAATAATACCCACAATATTTGATACTCCCACAAGGATAACCGATTTTAAACAATGATTATCCCGGGAGTGATAGAGATTTCTAATTGTATGTAAAAACCGGTTAAAGAGTTCGGGATTAAGCCCTTCGATTTCATCAATTATGAGAACGCATTTTCCTTTTTTTATAGAGGCAATATCATTTTGAAAATCGGCAAATGAGGCGCTTTTTAGCGCGATCCCCCAGTACTCTTTAATTTCTCTTAAAAGGTAGTTGAAGAGTGACTCTAGTGAAGCGTCCTGGTAGTTTTCGAGATTTACCTGACATACTTTGTGGTCTTGTTTTTTCAAGCTTTCTGCGAGAATTCTAAAATAGGTACTTTTACCGGTCTGTCTCGGTGCCCAGATTGTGAAATATCTATTACCGTTTGCAAGGGTTAGACCCTTTTCTATAAGGTTTTCCCGCTGTAAGGTGTAATGCTCATCAGGATTATTAGGCCCTGAAGTATTAAAATATCGTTTTGTTTTTTTTGTCATATATGGCACCTGTTTCCAATGATGAAATTACCGGGATCAATCAATTCTGTCAAGAATTAACTTATTTATGAAATTTAAGACCAGCGAGACGGTAAAAATCGTTGACTATATAAAAAATTTGTGTATTATCAAACGAATTGTACAGGAGGGGAGCACTGCCTGGCGGTGCTACTGCTGATAATTTTGGTTTCAGTTACTGGAATCGTATTCCTGAGGCCCTTGAGGATGAAGGGGCAGAGGTCTATATTGCTTCTCTGCCGCCCATTGGTAGTTTTGAAGCCAGGGCCACTAAACTCAAAAAAGATCTGCTCGAAGCCCTGGCGGTTTCCGGGAAATCAAAGGTTAATATTGTTGCTCATTGCCTGGGTGGTCTCGATTCCCGTTATATGATAAGCAATATGGATATGGGCGATAAAGTAGCCTCCTGGACCAGTATTTCAACGACTCACCGGGGCAGTGTTATTGTCGATTATCTTCTTGAGAAGCTTTCCGATGAAGGAGAGCAGGCCTTTGCTTCCTGTCTTGACCTGGTATCGTACCTGCTCTATCCTGCCGATACTACGGCACAGATGCCCTGACGCTGCTTCGTTCCATATCGTCCCAACATATGGAAGAGGTCTTTAATCCAAATACTCCAAATACTCCCGATGATCCCCGTGTCTATTACCAGACCTGGGCCGGTGTTAAAACCGGGCTGGGATGCTCCCGGGTTTTATGTTGAGTTGGTTAGTGAGTTGAAGGATATGGGGTATTAGAAGAAAGGTTCGAAGTTTGAGGTTCGAGGTTTTTTGGGGAAGGGGAGCGAGGCTTTTGGCCTCGCTCTTTTATAGATGCCGTCAGCTTAAAGGTAATCCCGCCCGGGAACCTGGTGCCGTGATCCCTGGATAATTAATTTGACACTAACACTGAAATAGTGAATATTTAGAAAGTCATTTCTTTTAAAATATTATTTGCCATTTGAAACCAGTAGGTAGGAAATTATAGGGCAAAGTCTCTCCGGCTCCGGAACTCAACTTCCCCCGGAGTTTTGTAAAACTCCGAGAGAAATAAGATTATTTTAAACAATACGTTAAAATTATGGATCGGCAATTGGAATATTGGTAATATTTTGAGTTTCTACTTCGACAAAACTTTGATTCTCAATTTTCCAGATTACATAACTGCCATTTTTCCGATCTCCGGTATCATCGAATTCAACATCTCCTGAAGCGCCGTAATAATCTATTTCCTGGCTATTCTGCAATAAACTTTTTCCTGTTGAGAACTGGTCAACATAAACTTTTGTTCCTGAACTATCATTTGCCACATCGTCAATCAATAAAGCAATGGCTTGTGTATTGGCATCAGAATTTGGGACAACTTGTGCTCTTTGAATCGCATAGGCTAAAACATATGTTGCATCATAACCATATTCCGCATAGGAATCGGGATTGAACCCAAACCTGTTTTCATAATTTGTTATGAATCGCTGGTAATATGTATCACTGGTATCCGGTTGCGGACTTGTGCCGTACATTCCCTCTAAAATCGCCTGGTTTCCGTTAGCCAGGAAGTCATCGGTATAAATACCGTCGTTCCCAAAGAACATTGGAGGACTGCCGCCATAAGCACTTAAATGATTTCCTGAAACAATATCATTGGATATTTTTGTAGCCTGGTAATCAAAGACCGAAAGATATACTAACTCAATATTTGTATCACTGGGAAGGAATAAGGTATCTAATATACTGTTGTAATCATCACTACTTCCTAATTCACTGTCATAAGCTATTTGTTTACTCGCATAAAGAGAACCACCCAGGCTGCCATCTGTAAAGTAATGATTAAACCAGTAGTCAAGTCCGCTTCCCCATAGATCGTTTCTATAAAGAGACCCGTATACATCTCTGGAAGCAAAATTATCACTGAGGTATTTTGCTCCAACATATGCCTGCATCTTATCGGAAGGACATGTTCTCCATACCATTTTGTTGGTATCTAAATCGCCGGCTGATGTATTTAATGTGCTTATGTAGGCACTGGTTGCCGAATAAGACATTATGATTACATTATTCTTAATAGCGAAATCTGCCACTCCGTCTATATTGTTTGCATCATAAGTAGCATTCGTACCCAATGTAGTACTGGAATAAGAAGGCCCAATAACAATTCTCCCACCGTCATTATAGAACTTCTGGATCTCCTCAAGCCCGGTCGCAGCCGAACCGGCAGTATTCATAATAACTACCTGGACCTGGTAATCGGTAGAACCGATAGTAATCCCGCCGGCCGAGTTGATTTCCTCGGCAGCCATAACAACAGCATAATTGATCGACTCTGCCCATGCAGTACCATCACCAAGGGGACTCAGAAGCGCAAACTTAATGGGATTTGTATAGGTCTTTTCAGCCTTATCGACTTCAAACATATCACAAGCCGAGAATAAAACTGTTATAAAACATATTATAACCAGGATAGGGAATCCTCGTTTTTTTGGTATATAATGACTTGTCATTTTTTTTACCTCCTATAGTTAAAATTGTTGAACCAGGCTTACAACAAAACTACGCTCAAAGCCCGGAATATCAAAGTCCTGGAAACCGGGGTAGGCATAGCTGGTATTAAAAATATTATATACCTTAAGTCGTATCTCGGTCTCTTTATCGCCAATAAAACTCAGCCCATGCGTAGAGATCATAGCATCCAGAAGAAAGTAGCTGTCAATGTTGTACCGGTCTGTTCGATAATTTACAGCGTCCCAAACCTGTGCGTTCTGTTCACTGGAAAGCCGTGAGGTGAGATATTTTCCTTCAACATTCAGGTTAAGGAAAAGCCAGGGAATTTTGTAATTGGCACCAAACTTTATCATATGAGAAGGAAAAAGATCGGTATTGATCTTAACTTCACCCAGTATGAGATTTTGCTTTTTGACAATACTTTTCTGGAAAGAGTAATTAACATAAGTAAACAAAAATTTATAGGTGAAAATGAGATCGGTCTCACCACCAATTGAATTGATCTCAGCCACATTTTGGGCTTTGACATTAGAAACTGTACCAGTAGGTAAAACGAGTTCTACTTTTTGTTTAATATTGTTGTAAAAGATATTCAGGTTCATACTGAAGTGTTTCATGAATTGAGCGCCTGCGGCAAGTTCAACAGTCTGAGCCTTTTCCGGTTTAAGATCCTCGTTGCCAAGAACACCTTCATTTGTAATTGGGTTAGTATACAACTGAGCTGAAGCAGGAGCCTTGAAAGATGTTCCATATAGGGCCTTGGTATAGATAGTATCGGTGACCTGGTATACAGCACCAATTCTCCAGTTCCACACATTTTCATAAATATTATGAGTATCATACCTTAAACCGCCAATGAATCCCAGAGACTCCATAAAACTTGCCTTGAACATCCTGAAAGGATAGATCATAGCCTGTGCATAAGCGCCAATATTTCGGAAAGTTTTCTTACCACCGGCATTACCGCCACTATTTTGTATTACTGTGTTGGTACTACCGTCATGAGTATAAAAAGTTTGAATAGTCTCCATGTCATTAGTAAGGTCAAACCCCACAGAAAAGTTCGTCCATTTATCCAGGTTAAACCTGGCTTCAGCAGTAACATCAATACTGTCGAACCCGTAATCCCTGGTAATCCAGGAATCGTCATCATCATCGATATCGAACCGTTCACTGTTGGCAGGACCGCCTTTGGAATAAGCGAACGAAGCGCTCACGTCAAAGAGCTTGAACAGGTTGCGGGAATATTTAGCCCTGGCATACATATTATACAGGTGTATCCTGTTATTGTGAGTAACAACAGCCCAGTCCATGAACTCGCCATAAGAATCGAGCCGCTGGTAATTAAAATCAAGGCCGAAAGTACCGAGCGTGTCATTTGAGTAACCAACTTTAGCAAAGTAGCTCATGGGAAAGGCAATCTCACCCTCGCTCCTGGTATCGGAGCTGGAGTGGGTACTCCCTGGAATATTGACCAGTTTGTTGCCTGATTGATCCGCCCGGTTTATGGTACCTGAAGCGATAAAATCGACACCGGCAAACTTTCCGCCAACCATAACCTGGCCGCCATAGGACAGGACTTTGCTGCCGTAAGCGAATTTGCCCGAAGCCTCGCCCCACTGGACTTTTTCACCGCTTTTGGTTATAACATTGATCACACCAAGAAAAGCGTTAGCGCCATAGAGAGCGGAAGCAGGACCGCGGATAATCTCGATCCGTTCTACAACGTTCATGGGGATCAGTTCTTCGCCAAGCCAGTTCTCGGAACTGGACCTGAACGAAACGGGCTGCCCGTCGATCATGAGTTTGATGATCTTGGAACCGCCTCTCATACCGCCGTTAATGCCCCGGATACCGGCGTTAAAGCGAACATGGTCGTGGAGCATATCCATACCGGCAACGCTTTCCAGTGCTTCACCAACAGTCTGGTAGCCGCGGTCTTTGATCTGCTGCGCGGTAATGACCGTAATAATAGCAGGAGCTTCACTGATCTTCTGTTTTTTTTTGGTAGCGGAAACTATTTCAGCGTTAATCATAGATTCAAGGGAGTAAAAATCGAGCTCTTCCTGCTCGTCACTTTCACCGCTTGACTTAACGATTTCCTTATCATCAGGAGCGAGTTGAGCGAATGAGAATGAAGCGCCAAAGAAAGTGCAGGAGAAGAATAATAGAAGAGCAAAGACCGGGAGGCGTCTTTTGCTTGTGGAATGTGTAATTCCGGAATTCATGTTAAAACCTCCGAATTATATTATAACCTTCCTCTTTTTTTCTCTTCTTTTATATGTAGTGAACTCACCAAGTAACTCTTCATTATTAATGATAAACATAAATTGCTCCCAAAACAATATTAATTCAAATATAACAATTTATTCGTACTATTTTGCGCATAAAAGAGTCTTTTTTGTGGATAAAGCTGCATATTGCCGTAAGAAGGGCGATAAAATTTCTCCTTGATCAACAGTGAAGATGAGCTTATACTAAAAGGTAATTTTAATAATAACCGGGATCTGTTATGAAAAAGAAATGCATACTAACACTAATAGCTTTAACCATAGTATTTACGGCAATTGAAGAATCATACCCATTATCAAAAGAGGATCGATATTACCGTTCTGCGTTAAAGGCAACTTTCATGGATGGGAAGTCGAAGGAGGCCGGGAAGCTGGGCCGTCTTGGGACAAAAAAAGCCAAAAAGCTGCTTATAAAGCTATTGAACAATGATTCATACTGGAACAGGACCGGGGCGGTAGCCGGGCTTTTTGTTTATAATGACCGGGCTCGAGATCCTGATGTGGGAGAGAGGCTTCTGGATAAGATGATAACAGACCACATGATCGATGACGTAATAGAGAAGGGGCTTAAAAAACGGATAAGGCAGTATTTTTCCATCCTGGTAAAGACGTATAATTCCGGAATACCAGGGGTAAGCTTTAAACGAAGGAAAAAGGAGCAGAGAGAGCGGATCATTGCTATCATCAGTTCATCAAAAATCCCACAAGGGGAAGCTTTTTTAAAAAAGATAATTGAGAACGGGAATTCGAAAGACCGGGCATACGCGTTTAAATTTCTATCGCTCTACTACATAAAAGGAAATTATGGGTATATAAAGAAGAGACGTCATAAAAAGATATTCAGGGTTCATGCCCTTGCCTTTCTTGTAAAGAACGGCACAAAAAAGGAGCTGGAGCTTTTCCTGGGAGTTATCAAGCGGAAAGAGAAAAGCATGTACCAGGTTATTGCTTATAAAGGGGTGCAGAAGTGGGGCTCCGTAAAGTTAAAGCATAAAATTTTTCTTAATTCCCTGAAAGAGAGCGATGAGACCCTTGTTCGAGCGGGGCTCCTTATATTTGAAAGCACCAGGTCAAAGGATATCAAACTGAATCTTTTCCGGCTCATTAAAAAAGGAAAATCCCAGTCTACCAGGCTTTCGGCAACCATGAGACTCACCGAATACCGGACAAAGGATGTTATACCTTACCTGGTAATATCTCTTGACGAACGGTTTATGCGTCGGGAAAGAGGCGGCGTCGATATGGCTCTGGCTGCCTTTACTTTTGGCATAACGTCAATTTTTGATGACCTGAATCAAAAATCGAGAAAGTCGAGCTTTTCCGATAAAAAGCGGAAAATAATCAATACCTTAAAAAAGATCACCCGTGTAAATAAAGGGGGGTCTTACAAGGAATGGTCGGAATGGGCAGTTCTTAACGGTTATACTATTAATGGAATAAATATCATTCAGTTTTTGTTTTCCGGGAATAAAAAGATCCGGAAAAAGGCAATTGAAAGTTCAATCCGCCTTTTGGGTTTCCGGAATAATCTCGCCTTTTATAAAAAGCATCACCGCTTTGACAATGAAACAGAACTCTCCCTTTTTTTAGCCGGGCTCCTTATTAAAAAAGGATACCTTGTAGATGAGGAGTAGCGTTATTTCGCAGCCGGAGTAATTGGTACGGCGTTCTCGATCTTTGACGCATCAGCAGGTTCCATTATCAAATAATCCCGGGACATCCTTTTTGAAGTTATCTTCCAATTTCCATTGGATAATTTTTCAAAGCGGTAGGTACTGCCGCCCGTAGTCAGTTCATTGCCCGCAATGGTGAAGGACTTTGGCTCGTATTGTATCATTTTACCTTCAAGAGTGGGCTCGTTTGGAGAAGTATTATAATAATGATTATATTTGGTTTTCGTGTTATTGCTGATATTATAATAATAATCAAGCGTGCTGGTAATTGTTTTTGTAAGCTCTCCGTTTCCATCGTAAAATTTTGTAGTACGATTGGTAAAAGGAGCGTTATATACAGAGCCGTTTTTCTCACCTAATTCAATAACATGCCAGACCCCATCCAGTCCCGCGTCTGAAGAATTACCGGGTTCAACAGGTTCAAAACAGCTCAAAAAGAAACTCAGTGCGATAAAAGTAATAAAAAGAGATATTTTTTTCATGATTGCTTCCGTTTAATTAATTTAACTTTGATATTGATTTTTATATTTTTATATGATTAAAAGCTCATGTTTCTAATAAACCAGTGTAGTTTTTTCGTAAACACTTTTTTTAATATGTACTCAAAAAATACGAAAGAAACTGTGGGTATACCGGGGTCTGTTTTGTGAAGATGCTCCGGAAAAGGGTTTGGTTCTGAGAGACGTTGCAGTGCAACGCCTTTACTGGCTGGTTTCTGGCCAGGGTTATGGAGACTCTGAGGAGGGATGCGACCCCTGCGAGGGGATTCGGTACGCGTACACGGTGTTTATTTGGGGTTTAACCCC
>JAAENB010000771.1 GCA_024224995.1 bacterium
GGGAGCCGTTCACATCATCAGGGGGGGGCGGAACCCCCACGATAAGAGAAACACCAATTCCGGGGGAAAACTAATTAAGAACCGGGGCTTTTTTTACGGGAGGATGTTCTCGGGGGGGGGGGGGGGCGGGCGACAGAAATTGACCCCGGTGCATAACCAGTTTCTGACTTATTTTTCCCCAGCCGGGGCCGATAAAAACAGGGACAAATCTGTCCCTACATCTTTTTTTTTTATTTCACAACCTTAATTGACATAAATATAATAGATCCGTATGGTGTAAAAAAGGAGTACAGGGAGCCCCCGCCTGTATTGTCCTGAAAAAACCTGAAAAAAATTGAGGAGAAATAATGGAGAAAAATCCCAGTTACCCAAAAATCGGCAATGCCATACTACTTTTACTTTTAATAGGAGGTATCCAGCTCCTTGTCGCGTTTCACCTGGGCATTCTTACCTTTATATTTGGCGAGGACTTTTTTAATAAATATGATAACCTGTTTACTGCTGCGATAAACATCATAGCAATGGGAACGATAATTTTTATTGGTTTAAAAAAAACCGGTTTGCCCTTTAAAGAATTATACCCTGTAAAAAAAATATCGTTCCTGCTTTTCCTATCGATAACGATAACAATTGCGGGCATGTGCATCTGTTTATCTGAAATTGATAACCTTTTCAAGTTTGTTTTTCCCATGCCTGAATTTTTATCTCAACTTTTTTTGAAATTATTTTTAGGCAAAAATCTAATAAGCGCGATATTCCTTCTGGTAATTGTAGCGCCTTTTACTGAAGAATTTGTATTCAGAGGCCTGTTCCTGAACGGATTTTTGAAGAATTACAGCGTACGAAAAGCAATACTCATATCTGCTCTCCTATTCGGCATTATACACTTAAACCCCTGGCAATTCATAAGCGCTTTTTTAGGCGGGATATACCTGGGCTGGCTCTTTGTCAATACACGCTCATTGGTTCCGGGTCTCCTGGCCCATGCCGTAATGAACGGACTGCCCTATTTTCTATTCCATTTTCTTCCGGTAAAGATTAAAGGCTTTACCGATTTTTCAGTAACTCCAACGTTACAGCCGGCCTGGCTCGACGGCCTGGGAGCAGCTCTTCTCCTCACAGGACTTATTTCTACATGGATGCTTTTTAAAAATGAAAAAGACAAAAAGGAAGACGAAGAAGAAAACAAGGATGTTGATACACAAGTTTTACAAGAAAATTTATTGTAATAAAAAATCTTACTGACGCATTTTCTTTTTAAGAAAACTCCGAATCGGCCCGGCATTTGAATGGCACCATGCCTCGTACCCGTTTTCATGATGCTCGGGCGGTTCTTCATCAACAAAATCGATAGCAGTTTTTCCGCTTGCGGTTTTTTTAAAAACATCCGCTCCCTTTTCAACAAGGTATTTAACGACCGTAAGTTCCTCATTCTCGGCCGCGCTCATGAGCGGAGATTTTCCCGAACTGTCGGCGCAGTTTACCGGGGCGTTTTTTTCTTCAACCAGGTGAGTTACCATTTCCAGGTTTCCCTTTACCGCGGCTGTCAATAAGGCTTCAGCCAATAAATCTCCGGAGTCTTTTTTATCTCCCCCCGAAAGAAAATCAACAACCGCAGTATGATTATTTGCCACTGCCAGGGCTATGGCCGATTCCCCGTATTTGTTTTTTGGAGCGCTATCGGCACCGAGAGAAACAAGATATTGCACAATTTCCAGGTTTCCCCGGTCGGCCGCGAACATTAGCGCGGTTTTACCCAACTCTCCGGCTTGATCCTGCTCCTGAAGTGTTATATCGGCACCATGTTCAACCAGGTATGAAACTATATCAAGCTTATTCCGGTGAGCGGCCAGCATAAGGGCCGTGGTTCCTCCATAGTCTTTTTCTTCAATATTCGCGCCCATCTCTTCAACCAGGTATCGTGCTGCTTCAAGGCTTCCTGACTCCAAAAGAAGGGTGGATAGATAATCTTCATTTAACAACTTACAGGCTGCCGCAGTATCCAGGCAATATTTCAAGCAGTCAAGATTTCCGCTTTGGGCAGCCTCCGTGAAAACTGTTCTTCCATACTTGCTGAATCCTGAGATCTCAGCTCCATGATTTACCAGGAATTCCACCAGTTCCAGGCATCCCGATCCCGCAGCAGACATTAACACGGTATAACGATAAAGATTCTCCGCGTTCACATGGGCATTATTTTCTACCAGGATCCGGGCCGCTTCGAAATGCCCCTTTTTACACGCAGCCATTAGCGGCGTTTTATTCATATCACCAAAACGATTCACATCGGCTCCATTTTGAATTAAGAGCTTAAGGATTTCCGGATCTCCCCGTTCTGCCGCCCGCATTAAAACAGTTTCTCTTTTGTTCCCGCTGTTAACGCTCGCCTCTTTTTCAACAAGGAATTCAATAAGTTCCCGGCTCCCGTTTTCAAGAGCAAACATAAGTGGTGTGGTGCCAAGGAGATAGGAATAATCCAACTGGCCCGCGTAAACCCGGGCTCCCTTCTCAACCAGGAACCGGGCCGTTTCCAGGTCGCCTCCGCGGCAGGCCAACATAAGGGCGGTCATTCCGCAGTCATCACCATAACGAAGATTAAATTCGAGATCAGCTCCCGCTTCCAGGGATTTTTTTATATCGGCGAGATTGCCCTCTATTGATGCTTGAATTAAAAGCTTATTAGCAGCATCTTTTTCTTCCTTTTCTTCCGTTGTCATAGGTTTTTTATAATTGATTTTTGATGGAATGTCAAGAAGGATCTGCTTTGCTTGAAGTTGCTTCATCAGGACAGGTAATCGTTGCTGTTGCTGTTCCATTTTCAAATTCCGATGTAATAGCAGTTACTACTTTTGTTCCCGACACCATTGACCAGGATACGCTAACTGCTTCGCTTTCCATATCGCTAATTTCGGTTGATATGGATATTACCGTTCCGGATTCAACAAAATTATTCGGGGAAACTGCCAGGGTTGTTATTTTAGGTGCAAAGTTGACATCTCCAATGGCTATGGTATCCATGCCGCCAAGAGACTGGGTTGAGCCGGTACAGGGATCAGCAAGGCAGCTTCCCTGGTCCGAAGGCGCATCAAAAAGCTTACCGTCGCTCTTGTTGGTACTGAGGCTGTATGTGCCGTCGCCGTCGTCTACCATGTAATATCGAACTCCGTTAAGCTCCGCGTATATCCTGATCTGTTCGGTTTCGTCCTCGCTTTTTTTAACGGTAAATGTCATATACTCTTCTCCGTCAATGGTCCGTTCCCGTCCCGGAGAAGATAATGGGCTGGTCATAATTCCACCAGGTAAAATGAGCGACTGTTCCTTCTATCCATTTTCCATCGGCGGAAACCGTTCCTGACCCTTCTTCGGTCCAGAGTCCTGTTTCGGCATTATACCACCAGAGAGGGATTGTTTCTCCCGCTGCCGCGGTAAGATCTTCGGGAACCTGCATTCTTACTGTAGCTCCACTATTTTTAAGGGTTGTTACGGGGGTTCCGTTCTGGTCTTTAAGATCAAATTTCATCATGCCAAAAGACTCAAGTTGTATTACCGTATCAGCGTTCTCGGCTCTTACTGCCTGGAGGTCTCCTCCGGGAGCGGAAGCCAGTTCTGTTGTGGGATCGAGATAGGTGATTGTTCCGCTAATAGCTGTTACGCCATCGGGAAAAGAAGCCTGTGGAATGGTTATTTTTCCTACATCAGCACCGAATTTATCTATGGTAATTCCGTTCGCGATATTATCATCTTCGGTAATTTCATATGATACAGGAAGCAGTTTAACAAGAACATCATACTCTGTCTTATCTTCGTTGTATTCCGCTTTGGCAAAGCCGGGAGCATACCCTTCTGCGGTAACCGCTATAAGGAATATTTTTCCCGCTGCCGTTTCTACCAGCTTATCTGTGGTTATTTCCAGGCTGAATGTGCCTTCCGAAACAGAAGCTGTTTTATCTCCAATTGCGGCCTGGCCTGTTTCCAGCGCCGAGCCCGCTGCCATTACGGAACCCGTAATTGTAACGGTTTTTGGATCATCCGGGTCAACCCCGCCAAAATCACAGGCTGTTGCTGTTAAAAGCGTTAGTGCCATAAGACAAACCAGGCACAGCCTGCCTGTGCTCTTTAAAAAAATGTGTAAAAACTTAAAATAATATAGAAACAGGGCTCTGTTTCAGATCAAGTTCCTTGAGAGTGCAGACCCTGCGAAACAGGGAAAAAATAGGTCAGAAACTGTGTTGATACCGGGGTCTATTTTGCGAAGATGCTCCGGGCAAAGGGTTGGTTCTGAGAGACGTTGCAGTGCAACGCCTTTACTGGCTGGTTTCTGGCCAGGGTTATGGAGATTCCGGAAGGAGCGCAAAAGTTTTTGAAAATGAGTCAATTTTAGCCCGGGGTTTTAACCCCCATGGGGCAGCAGAGCATAACCCCGGATAACATCTTCCGGGAACAGGCTCTGTTTATAGATTAGTTTCCCCGGGCTATGGGGATTTCTCATAGCGTGGGGCTTCCAGCCCCTCGTTATGATGAAGGAAGCTCCGGTTCTAGATTTAAGTTTCTTGAGAGTGCGGACCCGGCCCTTCGGCTCCGCTCAGGGACCGGATGGCCGGGAA
>JAAENB010000772.1 GCA_024224995.1 bacterium
GCCTCCGAGAAGATGGAGATCATCCGCCTGGTCGAAGGGACGGACCTGCCGGTGCGAACCACGCTGCGGCAGATGGGCATCCCGCGCAGCACGTTCTACGGCTGGTACGAGCGGTTCTTGTCAGAAGGCTTCGATGGCCTGCACGACAAGAAGCCAGCCCCGAGGCCGCGCTGGAACGCGATCCCGAAGCCCGTGCGCGACGAAGTGCTCGACCTGGCACTCACCCACACGGATCTCTCACCGAGAGAGCTGGCGTGCCAGTACACGGACGAGAAGCGCTACTTCGTGTCGGAATCGAGCGTCTGTCGGATCCTGAAGGCAGCGGATCTCATCACGAGTCCGGCCTACGTGCTGATGCGAGCCTCGGATGAGTTCAAGCACAAGACGACTCGGATCCACGAGATGTGGCAGACGGGTTTTACGTACTTCCGCATCATCGGCTGGGGTTGGTACTACCTCTCGACCGTGCTCGATGACTTCTCTCGCTACATCATCGCGTGGAAGCTCACGCCGACGATGGGGGCGACGGATGTGACCGAAACGCTCGACCAGGCGCTTGCGATCACGGGTGTCGATCAAGTGCGGGTGAAGCATCGGCCACGGCTGCTCAGCGACAATGGGCCGGCGTATCTATCTGGCGAGCTTCGCGATTACCTGGGCGATCGGAAGATGACCCACAC
>JAAENB010000773.1 GCA_024224995.1 bacterium
AGTGACTCATGCCATGACCGGGGCACTCAATTTGCTGGAGTTCCTCCAGGGAAAGGATGTGACACTTCCTGAAGATGAGGCTCTGACCCTGCCCCGCTTCGTGTCTGACCACGATGACAGCACTATTGTCATGTTCCTGGATGAATTTCAGAACACCCGGATGCCCCAGTATAAATTCAGCATAGCAGGATTCATGCAGGAAGCTGTGGAATCGCCCACATGCCCGCATTTTGTCACCGGTTCTGCCATGAGCATTTTATCCAGGGAAATCATCGGAAGGGGCGCCCTGTTCGGACGGTTTGACGGTGAAGAAATTCAGGCAATGTCAGAGTATTACGGCGCGGAGCTGGCCCTGAAAGCTTCCCGCTATTACAAAACCGAAATTTCCGAAATCATGGCCCCGGTTACAGCGGAACGCTGCGGCGGGAACCCGTTTTATATTACAGCAGTTGTCAGGCAGGCCGCAAAACAGCGGAAAAAGATAGCTGATGAGGAATCCCTGAACAGGATCATGGCTGTTGACATCACATCAGGTTTTATATGGGGAGAACTTAATGATCAG
>JAAENB010000774.1 GCA_024224995.1 bacterium
GAGAAGAATATGAGGCCGGTGAAAGAAGATGACGCAGGCAAAGCCCCAAGGAAAAAGAGTCTTATTGACGAATACATGAAAGAGTACGAAAAAAAGCGAAAATAAGCAAAAAGCCCCTGCTAAGCAGGGGCTTTTTTTATGGCAATTGGATTTCTTAATATACGATCTGTACTATTACATTCCTGTCCCGGGGCCTGGTATCACAATCAATCAGTACTACCTGCTGCCAGGTTCCCAGGGCGATTTCTCCCTCAATAATAGGAACAGTAAGAGAAGGGCCAAGCAGGGCTGCCTGTACATGAGAAGAGCCATTATCGTCATGCCAGGTTTCATGATGGGAATAATGATCTTTATAGGGAGCTATCTTTTCCAGGAAATTATCCATATCCTTTTTCAAACCCGGCTCATATTCAATAGTGGTTATCCCGGCTGTTGATCCCGGGACAAAAACAGTTACAATACCATCACTAACACCGCTTTCGGCAATAATAGACTTTATTTCCCCTGTTAAATCAATAACATCCCGGTTTGCCCTGGACGCCAGCCGTATATATTCCGTTTTAGCTGTCATAGTTTTCTCTCCTTTACCGATAACCGATAACCCGGCCCTCCCGGGCCACCGATTACCTTACTTACCTAGTGTTTAAAAGCCCTCTGGCCCGTATAAACCATTGTAACTTTAGGATCGGCTTCATTACAGGCTTCAATAGACTCAAAATCCCGCATAGAGCCTCCGGGTTGAATAATTGACGTAATACCCTGGTTTATCAATACATCAACACCGTCCCTGAAAGGAAAAAACGCGTCCGAGATACCGGAAGCGCCAATGAGTCCGCCCTTTGCTTCCTTTGTCGCTTCATCAATAGCAGCAAGATCGGCTCTTTCTTTTTCTCCCTGTTCAACAGCAAGTTCAAATTGTTTGTAGCCCATCCCGAATTTATCAGAGCAAATAAGATCGGCATACTTGGTATAGGCTTTTTGTACGGCAATCTCAGCAACACCAACCCGGTCCTGTTCCCCGGTCCCAATACCAACAGTCACCCCATTTTTAACATATATAACTGAATTCGATGTAACTCCCTGCTCCACAAACCATCCAAAAAGCAGATCCTCATATTCTTTTTCTGTAGGAACACGTTCAATAGCATATTTCTGCCCTTTGTATTCCGTTTCAGCAAGTTTTAAATCTTCTTTAGTTCTTATTATGTTAATAGGAGACTGCTGAACAATAATCCCCCCGTCAATAAGAGACTTAAAATCAACAAAAGGGGTATCTTTATACTTTTCCAGGGAATCAATGCGTTCAATTTTCACTATTCTCAGGTTTTTCTTCTTTTGTAAAATTTCAAAGGCATCCCCGGTATAGTCAGGAGCAACAACAACCTCAAGATACTGTTCCGCGATCAATTCCGCCGTTTCCTTATCAACAGTTTGATTAAGCGAGACACAGCCTCCAAATGCGGCAATTCGGTCTGCTCTGAAGGCTTTATTAAACGCGTCAGCAGGTGCAGCACCATAGGCAACACCGCAGGGATTGTTATGCTTTACAATAACAGCAGCAGGTTTATCCATTAAGTATTTTAATATATTGAGTGAATTATCAATATCCGTAAGATTGATCTTTCCCGGATGTTTTCCGAATTGAAGCAGCATGGATTCGTCAATCCCGCTAACCAGGGAATTTCCCGGTTCAATAAAACGGCATTTTCCAAGGGCCAGGTTCCCGTTCACGAGCTGATACATAGCTGATTCCTGACCGGGATTTTCTCCATAGCGGAGGCCTTTTTCTATCAATGTTCCATTCTCATCAATTTTCCAGGTCCTTTTCTTATATATCAACTTCTGGTCACCAAATGCAACAGTCATTTCTTCGGGAAAATGATCATCCATTACGGTTTTATACGCGCTTTTCAGGTCTTTCATCTTTTACCTCGGTTTAATTTATTCTATATGTCACGATTTATTTATTCCCGGTTCATTTTCAAGTATTTTTTTATACTAAAATAATCTTGACACTTGCTCTAAAAACGTTAAACTCAAGCGTATAGTATTATTGTTCTAAGCTAAATCACAGGGAGTTGAACCGTGACGGGAAGTTCTATTGTCATTATTATTCTGGTTTTAATTATAATAATACTGCTGATATTGCTTTTGCTGTCAAAAATATCTCAAAAAGAAACACTGGAACAGCTCCATTTTCACCGGAGTCTTATTGACTCAATTCCAACCCCCATATTTTACAAAGATCATAACCTGGTATTTTCGGGCTGTAATAAAGCCTTTGAAACATTCTTATGGAAACGAAAAGATGAAATAGTAGGCAAAAAAGAACATGATCTTACAACAAAAGAAATAGCCGATTATCACCATAAAAAAGACCAGGAACTGATTGAATTCGGCGGAGAACAGGTCTACGAAAGCCGGTTAACCCATGCCGATGGAACAGAACACAATATCATATTTCATAAAATCATATCCGGAGGAATTACCAGCACGGGAACAGGAATAATTGGAACTTTTGTTGATATCACCGAAAGAAAAAAAATGGAACAGGAAATAATCAACATAAATGAAGAATACCTGCTTCTCCTGGACAATATCCCTATCCAGGTATGGTATCTCAATGATACTGAGACCTATGGAAAAGTAAACAATTCCCATGCCGAATTTCTTGGGAAAAAGAAAGAAGAGATGGAAAACAAGAGTATAAAAGATATTATTCCAAAAGAAGAGGCAGATAAAATCATAGCCAGCAACCATGTTGTATTTGAAGAAAAACGCCAGGTCCATACCGAAGAATCAATATACAACAGTTATAACGACAGAAGACTGCTCTATATTATTAAAACCCCCAAAGTAGACAAAGACGGACGGGTTCGGCATGTTGTTTGCGCTGCCGAAGATATTACCGAACGGAAAATGGTAGAAGAAGCCCTTATAAAAGACAGTATTGATTCGGAAAGAGCGAATAAAGCAAAAAGTATGTTCCTGGCCAACATGTCCCACGAGATCCGGACCCCGTTAAACGCTATAATAGGGTTTCTTGACCTGTTAAATGCCACCCCCATGTCGGTTATTCAGAAAGATTATGTTAATACCATATCGGACAGTGGGAAAGTTTTATTAACACTCATAAATGATATACTCGATTTTTCCAAAATTGAAGCAAACCAGATTGAACTGGAAAGCATCCCTTTTAACCTTGAATATCTAACTGAAAGCGCCTTACGAATCATCCGTCCAAAGGTTCAAAACAGGGGAGTATTCCTGTATTATGAATACGACAAAAGCCTTCCGAAAACATTCATTGGCGATCCTACACGGATACGGCAGATTATACTCAATCTTTTAAGTAATGCCGATAAATTCACCGACAAGGGAGAAATCCAGATTGCCATAGGCAGTACCCATACAGACTCTCCATCAAAAGACGGCACCCATGAAATTTACATCAGTGTAACCGACACCGGGATAGGTATCCCTGATAATAAACAGGACAAAATATTCCTCACCTTTACCCAGGCAGATTCATCAACAACCAGGGTCTATGGAGGAAGCGGTCTTGGTTTAACAATATGCAAAGCCCTGGTAGAAAAGATGAAGGGCCGTATATGGGTTGAATCAATGGAGAATGTAGGAAGCAGTTTTCAATTTATTATAAAACTGGAAGTAACTGCTTCGGATATAGACACAATAAAAGCAAGCGATCTGGAAGAGCTGAAAGGGAAAGAGGTTCTTATTATTGATAGTAATGATTATACCCGGATCATGCTTGAGAAAAATTGCAGGGAATTTGGTCTTGATGTAATTTTCACCGGTGCAACAGGGACCGAAGGGCTTGCTTTTCTTTCACAGATGGAAGATAAAACACCATCAGTGCTGGTAATCGCAGATCTATTAATGTCCGACATCGATGGTTTTGTATTCGCTCAAAAAATTTATGAGAATCCTGACTTTAATAATATCAAGCTTGTGGCAATCTCAACATCCACTCTGCCGGGAGACGCTAAAAAGGCCCAGGAAAACGGTTTTGACGCCTATCTTCCCAAGCCTGTGCTAAAATACGATCTTATAAAAATTCTCCAGTACACCATTGGTCTGGAGAAAAAAAGCAAAACGCTTATAACCAAGCATACAGCCAAAGAAGCTGAATACAATAAAATCAAAGTTCTCATTGCCGAAGACAATAAAGTAAACCAGAAATTGATAAAGGCCATACTCAAGGGAGATAAATATATAACGGAAATTGTCGACAACGGCAACAAAGCCATTGCCCTGCTGGAAAAGGAACACTTCGACATCTGTTTAATGGATCTTAATATGCCCGAAATGGATGGTATTGAAGCAACAAAGATAATACGGGAAAGAGTTTCAAAAGATCTTCCTATTATTGCCCTCACTGCCGCGGCAATGCAGGAAGACAAAAAAAGCGCTTTTGATGCCGGAATGAATGATTTTGCCACCAAGCCGGTTAATCCCCAGGCTTTGCGGGAAAAAATAGACCATTGGCTGAAGCCGAAGCCGAAGCCGAAGAAATAGTTCCGGAACTGTTGTGTAGAGACAGGGTTATTCTATAGAGATGGCTCCTTCTTCGAAGAGGATATCTATTATATATTCGTTCCTTCTTGTGTTTACCGGGGTGTAGGCCATAACCTGTCCCTTAAATTCAAAGACTTCATCTTTAACCAGGAGCGCGATGGACTCCTCTTTTTCAACAAAAATATAATACTTGATTCCCAGGTTATACCGGTACGCGTTTTTATCCCTGAGTACTACGCGATAATTTTTTTTATACCGCTTCATTTTTTCAATGGAAAGAACAACCCCCTTTCCGGCGATAATGGTATTTAACCGCTCCTTCCAGAACAAATCTCTTTGAATTGGCGAAACAGACAACAAGCTCCGGAAAAAAGTTTTGTTAAATTCCTCTACTTTCTTTACCGGTACGCTCTCATCAGAAAAAGCAGAGACTGAGAGCATCATACACAACAATATCACAAATATAGTTCTCAATAATGACATAATTCTTTAATAACCTTATTTCGTAAAATTAACCTCAAACAAGCGTGAATCACGATAAATCTTCATTTTCTTGATCCTCTTTCCCGAACGAAAAAACTTATGAACAAAATCATCCAGCGAAGAAACAGTATTACCGTTTAGAGATACCACGATATCCCCTCTTTTGAGTCCGTACATAACACTTCTTGGAGAAAGATAAGATATAATTATTTCATCGGCTTCGGAATTCTCATCCACCTCAATTCCATACAGGTAAAAAAGCGTTCTTATCCCTTTTCGGATCTTTTTATGTGTTCCCTTTTCACGCAGCAGCAGTCTAAAATCGTACAGTTTCGCGTCCCGTGAAATGGTGATATTTATCTTAGCTCCTACAGGTTTTTTGCCCACTGTTTTGATCAAACTTCCCAGGGAAGTGATTGCTAAACCGTCAATTTCCCGGATAATATCTCCTCCCTGGAGGCCTGCTATTTCAGCAGGGGAATTCTTAATAACAGAGCTTAAAACAACATTTACTTTTACGCCTTTTTTGTATACTTTTTTCTCTTTCGCGATAAACCCAAGCCAGCCTCTTCGCACCCGGCCATGCCTCATTAATTCATAACATACCTGCCTGGTAATATTCGATGGTATAGCAAAACTGATTCCCTGGTATCCTCCGGAAACAGTCCTGATCGCTGTATTTATTCCAACCATTTCTCCATACAGGTTTACCAGGGGACCGCCGGAATTACCGGGATTTATAGAGACATCGGATTGAATAAAATCCTCTATATCGACAAATCCAACATCGTCTCTTCCTTTTGAAGAAACAATACCGCTGGTAATTGACTGCTTTAAGCCATAAGGATTCCCTATGGCAATAACCCACTCCCCTTCCGTAAGTTTATTCGAATTGCCGAACTTTATGGGCTTAAATCTTTCACCTTCATGATTATCGATCTTGAGTAAGGCAATATCGGTTTTTGGGTCGGCAAGGAAAAAACTGCCGTTCTCAAACTTCTCCAGCTCAAATTTCGATCCGTTCCCCGATATTACCTGGTAATAATTCCCTTTTAAGACCACGTGGTGATTGGTAACAATAAAACCATCCGATGAAATTATTGTACCGGAAGCATCCGCTATTTTGTTATAACTATACTTTCCTTTCCTGCGCTTTTTAGTATATATTATGATATTCACAACCGAGGGTTTCACCTCCCTGGCTGCGTCAATAAAATACCGGTTAAACACCTGGGGAGAAGAATATCCCCCTGCCGGTATTAAAAATTGGATCAAAATATATGTAAAGAGTAGTTTTTTCCACATGGTTTTAAACAGTTTACTCAGCAACTATATCAAAATAACTTTTATCTTTTGTAATTTGATACCTTTCCAGGTCAATCTTTTTTCCTTTTGGAGTATGCTTGAATTTTCTTTCTTTTAGCTTTAATCCTGAAAATAACGAATAAATTCCCACAGCGATACCTTCCGCGATCTCATCATGTTTTTTTGTGAGAATAAAGCGGTCTTTTCTTCTATTGATATATCCCAATTCAACAAAGGCATTGATTGCGTTAAGATGAAGCGGCATTATCCATATAGACCGAAAGGGCTTTCCGGGTTTGTGTTTTTTGCTCCGGAGGCCCCCTAAATCCAGGGAATAGAGTATATACCGGATAATTTCATAGGAAGCATAGGCATTATCGCCCCCAAATCCTTCTTTTCCTCCCTCTCTCCGGTATTTTTCATATACCGACCGCTCCCTTTCCCAGAATTTCCCTGACGGTACAACATCGAGATAATTTCGTGAATATTGTGTTTTTGGGAGATGTTTTGCTGCCTCTTTTGTCCAGCCGGAACCGTCCCCGTAGTGCCAGTTTACCATATTATAGCGGTAGCCCTTAAATTTATCATACCGCACTGTTAGATTTTTCTTCAGGGGGTAACTGGTAAAATAAAGAGAAACATCATTAAGAAACCATTTAAAATGGGTTCGTTTCCATGATTCCGAAAACCATATATCGGGAGGATTATCTTTCAACCTTTTTATTGCTTTTTTATCTCCACGCAGGTAGAGTAGTCCCTGGTACAATAGGCTGTATGGTGCCGCGATTACGGGATTGATCCCTACATACTCAACCGGAGCAGCCCCTGCAAGGTGAATGGAAACCACC
Source organism: bacterium (assembly GCA_024224995.1). The sequence goes on from JAAENB010000774.1 coordinate 7,176, forward strand.
AGCTGCGGTTTTAAACTGTTTATTTGCGAAATTCGCCCGGGCTGAATATCTCCACCACTGTCGGGATAATCAAACATACGGTATTTCGCATTGGGATCGGGAAGATTATTTTTCTCATTTTCCGTTAAAGAAGGCCCTCTGCTCATATGAGTAAGAATACTTATCCTCTTTGGAGTTTCATTCGTATATTTCTTTAATATCTTCTTAAATTTTTTAAAATCTCCACCAGGGGCCGCGTCACGCAATATTTTCTCTGCTTTTTGCGCTACTGAATAAACAACAAGATGCTCGGTTACTTTTTTCAAAGAAGCTCCATCCCTGAAATCATCAAGATACTTGCCCGAGATGGGATCATAGCGGTCTCCATGCTGCGATCTGGGCTGTTTGGCAGCACCCCCATGACCGGGGTCCAGCACTACAGTAAATACGGGAAATTCATATTTTTCCACCCTGGCAGGAGGAGATAAAAACAGCAGTATAACCAGGAAGATGAGGACTTTATATTTTCTTGTTTTCATGAAAACCGGCTCTTAAAAAGAGTTTAAACCTGTTTGCTTCCTTAAAAAAACAAAAGGGGGTTTGACATGCAAACCCCCTTTCACTTTTCTATACTAAAATTATTTTAACAACAAATTTACTGTATTGCTACGGACTTGCTGGTTTGTCAGCGGCCGGTTTCGCAGCTTTCTTTATGTCGTAGATCCTGTTAAGGTTATCTGCTTTAACATATTTATATTTCTTTTTAACTTCCTTTCTTTCTTCGGGAGGAACTATATCCTGAAGAATTTTAACACCAAAAGTCTTTGCTACACGGTAGTGATAAATCCCTGCTTCATAGTTCTTTTCCATGCATGCAGAGCTTGCATCATCAAACTGTCCATAAGCAATTCTAAGTCTCATCTGGTTGTTAATGAGGTTTCTGTTTTTATTTGGATCAGATCGTGTCTGCGCGTCGAGATGGAGTTCCATGATCTTTTCAGCACATTCATTAAGCATTGTTAGTGTATCTTTTTTATATTGATCGGTCATCTTCAGCATGAGGTTTGAAATATCTTTTCTATTGTTTTCAAACTGCTGCCGTGCGTAGATGAGGTTTCTTCTATAAGAAAGTTCCATTGCATCTTTATATCCCTGGTAACACTTCTTATAATCTTCTTCCCATTTATACTCCTTAAAGTTGGATACAACAACTTTCAGAAGATAAATCTGATCCAGGTTCCTCTTTACCAGCTTATGAACTATATCACGAGCGTGAAATTTTGCAAGATATGAGTCCTCCGGTCTTTCAGCTTCGTCTAGAGTCTTACTCGTATATGTTCCATCAGGCTGCAATGTAGAATCATCTACAGTTGGGTTCTTTTCCTGCCCTGTAACTGCTGTTACAATAAAGCCGAACGCAATAACGAGAGTTAAAATCTTCCTGAATTTTCTAATCTTCATAGTAATCTCCTAAATATTTACAATATGGTTTCAATTTATTACTATATATTGAAAGGCATCCTTGCCTATAATTTTGTTGTAAAGAGTGTCACCCTTCACCAGTTTTAATACTTTAGATTAACCTGCTAAATCTAATGGGTTAATTCTATATTATGATTTCTATATAATCAACCCATTTTTATAATTTTCGGCAAAATTAATTGAATAAATAAGCATTAAATAATCCGGGCCGCAATAAAATTAAAAAAATAACTACTGTTATGTCTCATTGTGGAGTTCTCTGCCGTTTACTCGACAAGAACGATCCTCACATCCATTACATTGGTATTGGTTGGTCCGGTAATAATGAGATCTCCAATTTCCTCAAAAAAATGATAGGAATCATTTTTCGCGATATACTGTTCTATATCGAGGCCTTTTTCTTTCGCTTTCCGTATGGTATCCCCATCCGCCACTGCCCCGGCCGCGTCTGTTGGCCCGTCTGATCCGTCTGTTCCCACGCTTGCCATTGTTATTCCCGGTATACCCTCTATGCAGCAGGCTGCCTGTATGCCAAACTCCATATTTCTACCCCCGAGCCCCTCACCGGTTACCATTACTGTTGTCTCTCCTCCGCTTATGACGCAGGCCGGCCGTGTAGTGGGATTCGATGAGGCCCGGATCTCCTGCGCAATCCTGGAATGCCAGCACGCGGCGTCTTTTGTGTCTCCTTCTATTAATGAAGACAATATTATTGTGGAATATCCCTGCTGCTCCGCTTCTTTCTTTGCCGCTTTTAGCGCGATAATATTTGATGCTATTATAAGGTTGGTTATATTCCCGAATATATCACTCTCTTTCCCGGGATTTTCCTCTATTCCTCCCTCTACTCCTGCTTTTATATGGCTCGCCACCGATGCCGGGACCTTTCCGGAAAGGCCATACTTTTCTATTATTCCCTGTGCCAGGGCAAAAGTTGAATTATCCGGCACAAAGGGACCCGACGCGATTACATCCATATGGTCCCCTACTACATCGGAAATCATTAAATTGATTACCGTTGCCGGGTGTGCTGCCTTTGCCATATTGCCTCCCTTTACCAGGGAGAGATGTTTTCGCAGGGCATTTATCTCGTTTATTGCCGCGCCGCTTTTGAGCAACAGGTCTGTGGTTTCCCGTTTCTCATCCAGGGTTATTGGTTCCGGCGGCAGGGGAAGCAGTGCCGACCCGCCTCCCGAAATAAGCGATATTACCAGGTCCTTTTCCCCTGCGTCTTCCAATATCGCCCTGATTTTCTTTGCTCCTTCCACTCCGTTCGCGTCCGGTATGGGGTGTGACGCCTCTACAATCTCTATTTTTGAAAGCTCTTCGGTATAACCGTATTTTACGCATACACAGCCGCTGCTGATCCTGTTTCCCAGTATTCCTTCCACTGCCTTTGCCATTGGTGACGTTGCTTTCCCCGCGCCAACCACAAAAATCCGCTCATACCTGCTTATATCGTATTCCTTAAGCGGGTTCCCATCGGCCAAAAGAACCAGTTTGTCTCCTTCCAGCGTTAGATGAGTCCGTACCGCTACCTCCGGGTTCACAGCGTTGATTGCTGCTTTGTAGATAGCTTCAAGGTTCTTTCTGGCGTCCATATTCCTCTCCTTAATAAAAAAAGTTCGAGGTTCGAGGTTCGAGGTTCGAGGTTTTTAGCCCGGAATCAAACTCTCTGTATAAGAGTTTAAACCCTGATAATTTTATTTGCAAGTAATTAATTTGATTTATTATTGCCTCAGGGATAAATCATGATATAGTTGTCCTGTTTGGAGCAATAAACTGTTGATTTAGGAGCACCCTATATGGAAATAATGGAAATAGACGGTTCTTTTGGTGAAGGGGGCGGGCAAATTGTCCGGTCTTCCCTGTCATTGTCCATGATTACGGGCAAAGCCATCCATATTCGGAACATCCGGGGAGGACGCAAAAAACCGGGCCTGCTGCGTCAGCACCTTACTGCCCTGGAAGCCGCTATTGAAATAAGCTCTGCCCGTGCCCATGGGGCTGAGCTCGGTTCCGGGGAATTCTTTTTCTACCCGGAAAAAATCAAACCGGGAAATTATCATTTTTCCATTGGTACTGCGGGCAGTGCCACCCTGGTTTTTCAAACCATCCTGCTCCCCCTTCTCCTGGCTGAAACTCCCAGCACCATTACCCTTGAAGGCGGGACGCATAATCCCTTTGCTCCTCCGTTCGATTTTCTGCTCAAATCATTCGCTCCTGTCATTGAAAAAATGGGCGCGAAAATTAAACTTTCCCTGGAACGCTATGGTTTTTACCCGGCCGGCGGCGGTAAACTGGTGGTCAACATTTCTCCCTCCGGAGGTCTCAACCCTGTTGAAATTACCAATAGGGGTGATATTACCGGTATTTTTGGGAAAGCTCTTGTTTCACATATTCCCCTTTCTGTTGCTCAGCGTGAAGTTAAAACAATCGGTGAAAAAATGAATATACCCGAAGAAAATCTTTTTGCCGACTCCATTTCCAATTCCATTGGCCCGGGAAATGTTGTTTTTGTTGAAGTTGCCACTGATGATCTCACCGAGCTCTTTACCGCTTTTGGAGAAAAAGGCGTGCGCGCGGAAAAAGTTGCCGCCCGGGCCGTTAATGAAGCCGGAACCTACATCGATTCCGGCGTTCCCGTTGGTGAACACCTGGCCGACCAGCTCATCATGCCCATGGCCCTTGCCGGAGGCGGGGCCTTTACTACCCTTCCCCTGTCCATGCATACTAAAACGAATATCGAAGTTGTGAAAATGTTCCTCGATGTTACTATCGAGACCGAGACATTGGAGAATGGTACGTGTTTGGTAAAAGTTTCAAGTTAGAAGTTGTTTTCTTTAAACTTGAAACTCCAAACTTCAAACTTTTTTACCCCCGACTAACAATCTCCGTCCCAATACCGGCGTCGGTAAAAATTTCCAGAATAACAGCGTGTTCTACCCGGCCGTCTATGATGTGGGTTTTATGGACTCCTTTGGCAAGGGCTTCAAGGCAGCAATTTGTTTTTGGGATCATGCCGCCGGTTATATCCTCATTGGCAATAAAATCAGGGATCTCGTCCGCTATGAGGGTTGAGGCCAGTTTATCGCCAAGTTTTACTCCTTCAACATCAGTTAAGAGGATTAGTTTTTCCGCTTTTAAAGCCTCAGCCACTTTACCGGCCGCGATATCAGCATTAATATTATATGTAGCCCCCTGTTCATCAAACCCGATTGGGGCTATTACGGGGATAAAATTTTCACGGTCCAGCACTTCCAGGATCTCCGGATTTATCTTCTTTACGGTCCCTACCTGGCCTATGTCTATCTCCCCTTCGGAGTCTTTGTGATATATTTTCTGGGCAGTCATGAGCGCGCCATCCTTGCCGGAAACTCCTACTGCTTTTCCCCCGAACTGGTTGATATTATTCACTATTTCTTTATTGACCTTTCCTACGAGCACCATTTCTACCAATTCCATGGTCTCATCGTCGGTTACCCGCATTCCGCCTTTAAATTCAGTCTTCTTTCCTACCTGGTCCAGAAGACTGCCGATCTGGGGCCCGCCGCCATGCACCACTACGGGGTTTACCCCTACCAGCTTCAATAAGACCATATCCCTGGCAAAAGACTTTTTCAGGTCTTCGTCTATCATGGCATTTCCGCCATATTTTATTACTATGGTTTTCCCGGTAAATTCCTGTATATACGGAAAGGATTCCATAAGGATCTTTACTTTTTCTATATCTCTTTTCATTGTTATCTCTCTTTTAAGAAACTAAATTTTGCTTGTGCGCGGGCCTGGAAGCAGCTCGTAATACTATTTGGTTTCTGACCTATTTTTTCCCTGCGAAACCGGGTCAGTCGTGTCTTAATATACTGAAAAACGTCATTCGGAATGTAAACCATGCCCGGAGTGATGCCTCTGCGGGTTGTGAGGCTGTCTGAGCGGAGCGAGTTCCGAACGTTCTGCAGAGGTATCACTCCGGGCATGGTTTACATTCCGGGTTGATATACTCAATACTAAGAGACGACCAACTTCTAACCAATA
>JAAENB010000775.1 GCA_024224995.1 bacterium
AGTTAAAGATTCAACAAAAAGAGAAAGATGCATATCTGTTATTAAAACATTGATGCAGGCAGGAGCTAATCCAAACTCTGCTTTAACTGCAGCTAATGATGACCCTGAAATCCAAACACTACTAAAAGAATAAGTAAAGTGGACCCATTGTCCAGACTTTTTTTGATTAAATTTAAGCTACATTCAAGTTTTATCAGCTCACCCATTTTGTAGAAAATGACTTCAATATCCTTTTCTAATCAGTCCTGTTATGCTATCTTTACTTGGCCTACCCGGAGGATAGGGCAACGCTGAGGAGCGACCCGAGCGCCGTGTAGGTGGCTTGTGGATGGGAGGGGCCGAGCGGGAAACCTTCGGCCCTCACCTTCCTTCCATCCATAAGTCCCAATGCGTTAAACCTCGGGGGGTTGGGGGCTGGCCCCCAAGAACTAGAGACAATAGGGGACAGACCACGGTTTATATTGCAAGTATTTATTATTAATCTTTTATTTTTCTAGGTCGTCCAGCTTGGCCGGGGGAGACACGGCGACCGAGCATATTGCCGATTTCCTCCTGAAAGCGGTTGGAGCCTAAAGCAAAATTCCCATTGGTGGCTTTTCGAACTTTATCAATCTCTACAGGGTCCAACTCATTCATGAAAAACTCCCTGTATGCCGACATTCGTTCCTCATCACCATGTCCAAGGTCACCATAAAGCGGGTGATGAATTATCATTTCAGACGGCTCTCCCTGCCCATTAACCCGGTAACTCGACCAATTGTATTCTCCGGGATGGTTCACCATCCCGGCACGAACAGGATTCATTTCTATGTACCGTTGACAGGTAAGAAGATATAGATCCTGTTGAATAATGCTTGACCGAAAACGACCTTCCCAAAGCGTTCCACTGCGTTTATAGCTGCGATTAATGTACTGCACATAACGTTGCCCAAGACGCTTCATGAGATTGCCTGCGCTTTCAATATGCTTTGGCGTCAAAAGAAGATGAACATGATTGGTCATCAAGACATAAGCGTGTATCGCACAATTTGTACTTAGAGAATATTCCTGCAAGCAGTCCAGATAAAAGCAGTAATCGTCATCGGCAAAAAACAGGCCTGGCGGTTATTACCACGCTGGATGATATGTAACGGTATTCCGGGAACTATGATTCGTGGTCGTCTTGGCATATGACCAGTTTTAACATATTTTACTGATAGCGCAAGAATTAAACCGTGGTCTGTCCCCTATTTCCTGCTATTTCCTAAAAATCATCTTTAGGCCAACGAAAGACTTGCCCCTTTTCTCACTCGGATGTCCCCAAGAAGGAAGGTGGATTCAAAGCCCCCCTAAGACGATACTTTTTTTTCCTCTTCGCCAATATTTAAAAGTCCAACGCGAGGGTTACCTCTCTGAAGAACTTGCTCAGCAAATACTTTTCCACA
>JAAENB010000776.1 GCA_024224995.1 bacterium
ACCGGTACAACAAATGGTGCTGTTAATGCTCTTGGCAACCTGATAATTGGATATAATGAGCTGCGAACTGATACTTACGGACTTACTTACGGAGCTGATGACAAAAGCGGTTCTCACAATCTTGTTCTTGGGAGAAATCATAATTACCCATCATTCGGCGGAATTATCCTTGGATCATTAAATACAGCCGGAGCGGAAGGTAACTTTGTGGCAGGACATGAGAACTTTGCTTCGGGCACTTATTCCAGCATAACCGGAGGTCGTTCCAACAGAGCAGGCAGCGCTCCTTACTCAACTGTAAGCGGCGGTATTGGCAGGACTGCTTCCGGTGATGGTGACTGGGCAGCCGGCTCGTATTGGCAGGATTATTAAAAATTTTCCCGCAGTTTTCGTTGGAACGCACGGACGTGTTCCAACGGTACTTATTTCTATACTTCCACTTTGAACTCCGGTAAAAGCTGCTTATTCCTCTGTAACTTATTTCTTGACATTTTGCCCTATTTCTGATAGGGTATTAATTGGCACAAAAAGACTGTTTAATAGTGCAAAATGGGGTGAAAACCAATTAATGATTTGATAAATATTCTCATATCACTTCCTATGGCTGCTGCTCCGGCATTATTGTTGGTATGGTATTATTACAGGCAGGATAGAGAGAAACCGGAGCCAAAAGGGCTTGTAATAAAGATATTTTTACTGGGTATTGTTAGTATTGTTCCGGCAATGCTTCTGGAAATGTTAGTCCAGTTCCTGGGCAGTACCCTGGACAATTTTCCTGTGCTGGTTAATTTATTCAGGGCTTTTATTGTTGCCGGTTTATGTGAAGAGCTGGTAAAGCTGCTGGTGGTAAAACAGTTTGTTTATAACAAAATTGAGTTCGATGAAGTTATGGACGGAATTGTTTATACGATTGTAGCCAGCCTGGGATTTGCCTGTTTTGAAAACGTGCTGTTTGTTATTAATGGCGGATTGCCGGTAGCTATTATGCGGTCGTTTACTGCCGTTCCCATGCATGCCCTGGCATCGGGGATGATGGGATTTTATATTGGCAAAGCGAAATTTGCCGGTACAAAAAAGGAAGAAATATCATTCATGATGAGGGGGCTTATTATTGCCGTACTGATACATGGTTTATACGACTTTGTCCTTTTTATTGAACCGTTCCTGGCATCTGTTTTTAGCGAAGAGATCGGGGTTTTTGTTTCTTTAACGATTTTTCCATTAATGATATTTGTTTTTTTTATTTTGAAAGGAAAGATTAAGTCCGCTATTACTGAAGATATACGTGAAGGTAGGACGGAGTAGCGGAATATTTGAATAAGTCCTTATTGGGACTGGGCTGGTGATTATGAAGGCAGATGAGAGAAGAAGAGATGAACGAGTTGATTTAAATAAGGATTATTATTACCTGCCCGGTGATAGTAATCATGAACATGAATGCGTTGTTAAGAATATTTCTATTACCGGGGCCTGTATTACCGCGCATGATAAATTGAACGCGGATGAGATCCTCTTTTTGAATATTCGTGCCTCAAAAGAAATTGTTCTTAAAGCAAAGGTTGTGTGGAGGACTGACGCTGAATATGGCCTGCTCTTTCTTCTTGACACAAGCGAAGAATTTGAAAATATTAGTTTTATTATGAATAATTATGCCATTAATATTAATAAATAAGAAATAATACCGGGAGTTCCTGTTATGCCTTCAACTAAAGAAATCGAAAGCCAATTAAAAGAGATTTATAATTGGCTCCTGGTATCGAATAAAAAGTTTATACTCAATGAACTGCAATCAATCCTGGGTAAAAATGAAACAATCGAAGATATCCTGGAAGGATCATTTAATGGGATCTCATCTCGAACAAAAGGAACCGAACCTGCCGGGATCGTATGCCTTACCAACAGGCAGCTGGTGTTTCTCTCAACGGAAAAATCAAAACGGGGCCATGAGCTTGTGACGTTTGATGAAATAGATGATATTGAATATGAAAAAACCTATTCTTCCGCGAAAGTATCAATTCACCGGAGCGGGGGAAAAGAAACTGTTGTCTTTAAATCATTTGTTACGGAAGCCCCGGTTAAGCGGTTTATCGACCGTATTACGGAGAAGGCCGGGAGCGGCGTTATTTATCAAAAAGACAGCTCTACATCAATGATCGATGATATTACCAATCTTTTTGCCAGCCGTTCTTCGCTTCCCGGTTTCCTGGACAAGATCAAAAATGCTGCTGATGATCTTATGGACAACAATATGAGAATCTCGGATAATGTATCAAATGAGTTGTCGGGCGGAATGGCGGGAAATATCCCCGGAGCGGGAGAGGATGTTATCAATTTGAATTTTTTATTCCTTGAAGCAAAGAAGATCTATACGGGGCTGCATGGGTATCTCAATTTTAACAATGATCTGCGGTTTAAAGAGATGCTGGTAAATGATTTTATTGTGCTTTCTTCTCTCTGTAGTATTGCCGATGGCGCCCTGCTGGACAATGAATTGCTCTTTATGTCAATGGTCCTTATGCCGCTTAATCCCGACAACGCTCCTGAAATAGAAGAGCAGGCAAAAAGATTATTCCGCTTTGATCTTTTTCCGCCGGATCAAAAAGAAAATATCCTCAATTTCTGGAACAGGATTTCCCGGCATATTAAAGACTCAAAAATTGAAATTGACGGGAATATGCTAAAATCTCTTGAATATCTCAGGGGATACGACAAAGAACACGGGAGCGCTCATTTCGACAAACTTGCTTCGCTCTTCCATACCTACGCGGAATGCTTAATGAAAGCCGACGGCCGGATTGATAAAAAAGAAGAAGAAAGACTAAAACAAATTGGAGTTCTTATTTATTCGAAAGAAGGAGCTCCCGGAGTCTCTGTAGACCCAGCTGAAGAAGAAGAAACCCTTGAAGAGGTTATGGTAAAGATCAATAAATTGATTGGCATGCAAAATATCAAAGATGAAATTAACACCTTTATCAATTTAATTAAAGTCCAAAAAGAACGAAAAGACCGGGGATTGCCCACAACCCCTTTATCGCTGCATGCTGTTTTTTACGGCCCTCCCGGTACCGGGAAGACTACTATCGCGCGCCTTCTTGGCAAGGTTTACAAATGCCTGGGCTTGCTGGAAAAAGGACAGCTCGTGGAAACAGACCGTGCCGGCCTGGTGGCCGGTTATGTTGGGCAGACTGCTATTAAGGTCGATGAAATTGTTCAAAAATCCCTTGACGGGATCTTATTTATTGACGAAGCCTATTCCTTAAGCCCGCCCGACGGAGGAAAAGACTTTGGCCAGGAAGCCATTGACGCCATCTTAAAAAGAATGGAAGATTACCGGGAGCGCTTTGTTGTCATTGTGGCGGGCTATCCCGATGAAATGAAAAAATTTATTTATTCAAACCCCGGCCTTAAGTCCCGTTTTAGCAGGTATTTTTATTTTGATCATTATGAACCCGAGGAGTTAATACAAATATTCGATATTTTTAGCAACAACGTCTCTTTTGTCGTTACACCCGAAGCCAGGGACAAATTGCTTTCTCTTCTTGGGGAGTTTTATGTTACCCGGGACAAAACGTTCGGGAACGGCAGACTTGTTCGAAATATTTTTGAAAAAATCGTTGAAAGACAGGCTAACAGGATCGCGGGAATCACTCCCCTGACCGATGAGATTTTGTGCTCCATTACGGAAGAGGATGTTCCGGCTAAGGATGATATGGTGCAGTAGGGGAGGGAAGGTTATCGGTTATCGGTGGCCTTGCGGGCCGGGTGATCGGTGGAGAGGGAGGGCACGCCGTGCCCGTACCGATGGATAATGATGAGGAAAATTTTGAGAAAAAAAAATAAGATTTATATTATATTAATATCGGCATTATTGCTTTCTTCTTTGTTGGCTGCTGCTGAGAGTAAGGTTGTTGTGGCGGTGCAGCCTTTTGGTAAGATTAATAAAAAGATTGTTGCTGTTGTTGCTGCGGGCATTGAAAAAGTTTATACTGTTGAAGTGGTTATTTTGCCTCGGAAGAAATTGCCTGCCAATGCTTATTATCCGCCGAGAAAGCGGTATCGCGCCGGGAAGATCCTTGATTATTTGTCCGGTATTGTAAAGCCGGAACAAACAAAGATTGTAGGACTCACAAAACGGGATATTTCCACGACTAAAGGAAAGTTTTATGACTGGGGTATATTTGGTCTCGGCACTATTGATAATAAACCCTGTGTTGTCTCTACCTTCAGGCTTCGCAGGGGCAGGGTTTCCGAAGCCTTTTTCAGAGGACGGCTTATTAAAGTAGTTAACCATGAACTGGGGCATACTTTTGGGATACCTCATTGTCCGTCAAAGGGCTGTCTTATGCAGGATGCCAGGGGGACCATTAAAACCGTTGATGCCGAATCGGGCGCGTTTTGTGAAACATGCAAGGAACACCTGAAAGGTTTGTTGCGGTAGTGTGATAAAATGATAATACCGGATCACATTCTACTGGGTACTGCTGTTGCCCAGGTTTCCGCTTCCAAAGACAGGGCCGCGTGGCTTTCTATTCTTTTTTTGTCGATTTTTCCTGATGCCGATATTATTCTCGGACTGCCCGGTACTGCTGCCTATTTAAATAATCACCGTATTTATACGCATAATATTTTTTTTGGTATTATTGTTAGCTTGCTGTTAACCATTCTTTTTTTCCGAAAAAGCAGGTTTTCGTTTCCCCGGTTTTTCGCGCTTTGCATGAGCGCTTTCCTGGGGCATGTTTTTCTTGATTGTTTAAATGCCTTTGGGACTAAAGTTTTTTTCCCGCTTTCTCATATACGGGTTGCTTTTTCTTTCCTGTTTGAGTTCGATATTATTTTTTCACTTCTTTTGTATGGCGCTGTTGGGATAATTTTTTTTATGAAAGAGCCGCCTCTCTTCCGGAAGCTGGGGCTCCTTTCTTTGTGCCTGGTATACGCCTTAATCGTTGTTCCCTTTTTTAAAAATAAACAAATTGACCGGTACGACAGTCAATTCCGGAAAGCTTCCGGGCATTCCGGGTATATTTCCCGGGAGTGTTATCCCTGGTTTTGGCAGCACTGGAGAGCTGTGTATGAACTGGACAAGCAATATTGCCTCATTGAAAAAAATATTGATAATACCTATAGTAAAAGATCCGATAGTAATTTCGATTTTGAAAGCACTCCGGATACAACAGACAAGAACAAAGAATACCGGGTTGAATTTTATGACAAATATCCTCCCTCCTATGATGAGATCCGTGAGCTTGAGGTTGTTAAAGCCTACCATCGATATACCGACTCCGCCGCGTTCAGGGAAAAGAATAAAAAAATAGAGATGTTCAGCATGCGATACCCTGAAACAGTCTATAAAGTAACCCTGGAACGAGTTAACGGTTCCTGGAAATTCACCGACATGACCGGGGCTTCCGCCCGGGATTAAGCTAAACCGGTCGTTTATCTACCATTTCCGAAAGAGGCTTAAGCCGCTTCATGAGCTGTTCGAACTTGTCGGGCCGCAGTGACTGGCTTCCGTCACAGAGCGCACTCTCCGGTGTTATATGACATTCGATCATGAGTCCGTCTGCGCCGGCCGCGATTGCTGCCAGGGACAGGGGTTCTATTAATTTCCAGTTTCCTGCCGCGTGTGTTGGGTTTTCCTGCATTAGTACGATCATGGCTTACCTCCGTTTTTTTTACAAAAAAAAAGGCCGCCTGCGAGTTTGGCGACCTGTATATGGTGGTTTATACCATTAAAAAAGGCCGCCGGCTTCTCGCCTGCGGCCTCTGAATATTACAATATCCACAAAAGCTACAAACGAGCTGTGCTATAAAAATAGTACCAAAAGTAAAAATAGCTTTTGTGGATGTTGTAATATTTATTATTCATTGTTTTTAATTTATAACTTTATTTTTTCTTTAATTGTCCGGGCCGCCTGGCCCTTCCCAAAATATTAAATATGACCGTACGACAAAATAGCTCCATTTGTCAATAAAAAAATCATATATTTAAGTCTACTACTATCACAGGCAGCACTTTCAATTTGCAGATTTTAGAACAATGTCAGGGAATAAGTCCCGGCTTTCCGGAACAGGAGACACGGAAGTCGACGCCCCTGTGTAATACACGATGTATTATCACAGGGGTGGAGGAAAGCCGGGACTTATTCCCGAGCGCACCTAGTAAATAAATGATTTCTACTCTGGAGTATGCGCAGCTAACGCTGCGCGAGGGATGGGGGTTGAGGGGGCGAAGCCCCCTCAACCCCCATCCCTCCTCGCGGCGCGGAAGCGCCGCGTCTCCGAATTACGTATAACGTTGGTAAGCTCGGGAAAGATCAGGCTCATTCCCTGACAATGTTAGTTCATGAAAATCAAATATTTTTAGGGCTTGACCTTTAGAAAAATTAGGGTATTATACATACTTTAAAAACATGTTTAAGGAGGGCTCAGGTATGCCGGAAGAAACCAGACGAGAAAGAGATCTTATTTTAGCTCCAAATGAATATGCCTTTATTCTTGATGAAACCAAGGGGAATGTTATTAATTATGTAGGCCCTCATAAAACAAGCCTCGCCAATACCGATCAACCTGTGGCGTTTAACCGCAAATCGAAACGGTTTGAGCGTTGTTCCCTTGAAGTAGCCACGAGCATGTTCGCCATTGCTCCTGAAGGGTGGTATATTGTTTTAAAGAATCCCGCGCAGGATAACAAACATCCCCGGGAAGGAACCGCCAACAGCCTCACCGAATTGAACGTGGGACGAAAGGTGAATATTCCCGGTCCTGTTTCTTTCGCGCCGTGGCCGGGACAAATGGTGCGGGTAATAAAAGGACATCACCTGCGTTCCAATCAATACCTTATTGTTCGAGTATATGATGATGAAGCTGCCAGGGCTAACTGGGGTAAAGCGGTTATTAAACCGCAAACTATCGGCTCTGTTGACAGCGCCATTGAACCGGGAGAACCCGGTACGGGAACCGAACCGGCACCCGCGCCCGGCCCTACCGGAACGACCGGGGCGGCAGATCCCGCAAGCCCGGAAAAGCCGGCCACTGCTGTTGAGGTTAAATCCGATGCCGAGATCCCGGACCTGACCCTGGGAAAACTCCTGGTTATTAAGGGGACCGATGTTTCGTTTTACATTCCTCCCACGGGAATTGAAGTTGTTCCCGACAGGAACGGGGAGTATGTACTCAATGCTGTTGTGCTGGAACGCCTGGAGTATTGTATTTTATTAAGTGAAGACGGTAATAAGCGCTATATCAAAGGCCCGGCCGTGGTCTTTCCGCTGCCCATTGAAGTTTTTGTTATGGAAAACGGAGCCCGTAAATTTAAGGCCATTGAATTGAATGAGATTAGCGGGCTGTATATAAAGGTGATTGCGCCGTACGAGGAAGGCAGCACGAAATACCGGGTTGGCGATGAGCTGTTCATCACCGGAAAAGACCAGATGATCTATTTCCCCCGTCCCGAACATGCCATTGTCCGCTACGGAGACCGGGAAGTCAATTATGCTGTTGCCATACCCGCGGGAGAGGCCCGGTATATTTTAAATCGTCTTTCCGGACAGATTACCCTGCAAAAAGGCCCCAGCATGTTTTTACCCGATCCCCGGAAAGAGGTCATTGTTCGCCGGGTTCTGCCGCCCCGGATCGTGGATTTGTGGTTTCCCGGGAACCAGGAAGCGATGGAATATAACAGGCAGCTTATGGATATTATGACCGAGGAAAAGGAAGTTATTGCCGACGGGGAAATCCGGAAACATTTCGCGAAGCAGAAAAAGGGGCAGGCGCAGGAAATGGATATGGACGACCTGCAGGAATTTGAAGAATTACAGGCACAGGAAGAGATTGAAGGAGCGGAAGGGGTTTTCGGCGACCAGTTTACCCGGAAACAGTCATTTACTGCTCCGAGAACTGTCACCCTCGATACCAAGTATGAAGGCGCGGTTTCCATTAATGTGTGGACCGGTTACGCGGTGATGGTTATTAGTAAAACCGGGGACCGTAAGGTTATTGCCGGGCCCAAAACATACCTGCTGGAATATGATGAAACCCTTGAAACAATAGAATTTTCCACCGGTACTCCAAAGCGGGACGATAAATTGGTAAAGACCGTTTATTTGCGGGTGCTGCATAATAAGGTTTCGGATATTGTCTCTGCCGAAACAAAAGATCTGTGTGAAGTGAATGTTACTCTTTCGTACCGCGTAAACCTGGAAGGAGAACCGGAGAAATGGTTCGACGTGGAGAATTATGTTAAATTTATAACAGACCATATGCGATCTATGCTCCGGCATGCTATCCGGGGATACGGCGTTGAAGTGTTTTATGCCGATGCCATCTCAATTATCCGGGATACTATATTAGGCACCCAGGGTGCAGAGGGGAAACGGCCCGGTCGTATTTTTGAAGAAAATGGCATGCGTATTTATGATGTGGAAGTTCTTGATGTTACTATTGGGGATGATATTATTGAAGACCTGTTAATTGACGCGCAGCATAATACCGTGGGTAAGACCCTGGAGATAGCCGCGGAAAAGCGGAACCTGGAATTTACGCTGGAAAAGGAAAACATCAAACAGAAGGTTGCGGAGGCTGAGGCCGTTACCCTGCAAACAACATTAACCCTGGATATAGAAGAGGTCCAAAAGCGTTTGGAACTGAACCTGGCCGGCATTAAATCTGAAATTGAAGCGGAGAAGAAAAAACTCACGGCCAAATGGACAGAGCAGGAACTGCTCGAAAAGATCAGCGGTTCGGAGCTGCTTCGCCAAAAAGCCCGGTCCGATTTTGAGCTTTCCGTTTCGCAGCAGCAGATTGTGCAGCGGATTGAAGAGCTGAAGGCCGAAGTTGAAGCAGTGGTAAATAAAGCTCAGGCTATTTCGCCCCAGCTTATTGCCGCATTGCAGGCATTTTCCGACCGGTCCTTAGCTGAAAGTATGGCCGAAAGCATGGCTCCGCTCGCTATTCTTGGAGGCAAAAGCGTTGCCGATGTTTTTTCACAGCTCCTGAAAGGAACGGTTCTGGAAAAAGTTATTAGTACAACTGCCGGGCAGGTAGAGAAGGTTGTTGATAAGAAGTAAAGGGCTCTCAAGAAACTAAAATTTGCTTGTGCGCGGGCTTGAAAGTATGGTCTCTTTGGATTGCTGCGGAACTCCCTTCGGTCAAACAGTCCTCACAACCCAAAGAGACCATACTTTCAAGCCGGATGCAGCTCGCAATATTATTTAGTTTCTAACGTATTTTTTCCCCGCTACACAGGGTCAGTCGTGTCTTAATATACCGAAAAACGTAGTTCGGAATGTAAATTATGCCTACCAGGAGTGATGCCTCG
>JAAENB010000777.1 GCA_024224995.1 bacterium
AAAACCGTCAAGCTCCTTAAAAAACGGTTGATTTTTTAACGAATCAATAGTGCCATCGGAGAGTGACACAGGGGTCGGCCGGGGAAGGTAATCGGTGGCCCCGAGGGCCGGGTAACCGGTGATCGGTCAAGAACAACACCGGCAGGGCCGGGAAAAATACGGAAGAAACTGTGTTGATACCGGGGTCTATTTTGCGAAGATGCTCCGGGCAAAGGTTTGGTTCTGAGAGACGTTGCAGTGCAACGCCTTTACTGGCTGGTTTCAGGTCAGGGCTATGGAGACTCTGAGGAGGGATGCGACTCCTGCGAGGGGATTCGGTACGCGTACGGGCACGGCGTGCCGTGCCCGTACGCGGTGTTTATTTGGGGTTGCCTCTCCCCTACACAAAAACCCCACGGAAAACTAAATATTTTAAATGATAAACAATGATAGCATTGACAATATTTCTCTAATTTTGTATCTTATTATATTATGAGTACATTTGTAAAACCCACATCCGATATCATTTTATAATACACTTCTTAGAGTTGCCCAAATTAGCAGATAAGATTAAAGATGATAAACTTTCAAAATGGCTCCTTTATTTAAAAAAAGAAGGAACTGAGGAGGAACTAATGAAAATATTGCTTAAAGACGACCCGGATCTTAAAAAAGCTCATGAGGAATACCTCAATTTTACCCGTGATGATGAATTACGAGAGATGTATGAAGCCAGGGAAAAATGGATCAAGGATCAGAACAGCGCTCTTGCCAATGCGAAAATTGAAGGGAAAATTGAAGGGAAAGTTGAAGAAAAACAGGTTACATTAATCCGCTCTATGATAAAAAGGTTTAAACTTTCGAAAAATGAGAGGGCTTTTATTAAATCTGTTACGGATTATGATAAACTTGACAGGGCCTATAACCTGGCCTTTGATAGAATCATTGACGGCAATGTAGATGACGCATCGAAAAAAGAAATATTAGACCTGTTGTTATAGTCAGGCCGGGGTGAGGGCATAAGCCCTCTACTTCCGGTTAATCCGTCTCCCCGAAAGCTTCCGCCAGATCCCTCTCAGTATTGAAATTTCCTCCCGGGAAAACTTATAGTGTTTTATGAGCAGTTCTTTATCAACGAGGTCCAGCACTTTGTCGATCTGTTTGTCACGGATGAGGGCGTCTATTTTATCAAAGTCGAGTTTTGCTTTATCGGAAATGGGGATAGGAAGTTCTTCCACTTCCGTGGGCTCGAAGGTTAAGACTCCGCCTCCGTAGCTTCTTCCGGTGATTTCCGAAAAAGCAAAGGTCAATGAATTTAAATAGGAATAGATAACAGTTTTTTTATCATGCTGACTTTTTAGCCGTACACGGTGAATGGTATCGGTCGCGGATGCTTCAAGAGTATTAAGGATTAATTTGGGGTATTCGTTTACCTGCCTGAGCGCGAAAGCGTCGGGGTTCCACAATGACGGGGTAATATACCACCGTTTCCTGATCCTGCACTTATACCCGGTATGATAACCCTGCTCTTCTCCATAAGTGATATAGTCCCGGCACGGTTTCGGCAAATCATCAAAATCTTTATTGGGAGGAACAAAGATATTCACCGGGTAATCTGCTTTAGCGTTAAGCTGGTAATCTTCTTCGCTGAGAATAATCCCCTTGAGATGGTTCGATCTCCCCACTATCCTGCGAACATAGCGGCGAAGCTTCCATTCCCGTACCTGGCTGTCGCTCAGTAAAAAGAAATTGTTTCTTCCCGTAACAATCCCAACATCAACATCCATTATATCAATGCAAATGGGAATTTTTTTATTCTTTTTTATTTTTCGCAAGAGCTCGATTTCATTGTTTTCCAGGAAGTACTTGGTCCATTTTTCACTCGTATGATCGATCGGTTTAATCTTTAGATTTTTTATGTTTTTAAAATCAAAATTTACCAGGTCATTAAGCGAGTCGAACTCAACAACCCGTATCCCCATATTGTCGCTTACTTTTTTCTCACACAGCAGCAGCACAACTTCCTGCTGAATTCCCGAAAAAACCAGCTTCCTGAACGTAACAATAGTCATTCGTTCAAAATAGTTCGATAAAAAAATTCTTGTTTCAGCAGCGTATTTTACCTGGAACAATTCTGCGGGAACAACCATGCCAAGACGCCCGTTTTCCGAAAGAAGGGTGGAAGAAATTACCAGGAAGGGAACCCAGATATTCGTAAGTTTGTTGGGCCGGAGTCCCAGGTCCTTCATCTTTTGAATGGCTATTTCCCGGTGCTCCTCAGGAAAGTTCTGATACCGGATAAAAGGAGGATTCCCTGCTATAACATCATACCGCTCATGCTTCTCCCCGGAAAAATATTCAAAGAAGTCGGCTGTGATAATGGACTCCGGGGCCAGCCCCATTTGGGCCGTACGAGAGCGTGCTTTTTCCGCTTCCGCGGGAAGGAGCTCAATCCCCGTAATGGCACTCTTCAGTTTTTTAGGGGAAGCGCCAAGCTCCTTAAAGCGCTTTATACCTGCTTCAACAAAGTTCCCGTCACCGCAGCTCGGTTCAAGAACCTTCATGGCTGGGCTGGAAATAGCCCAGCGGCAAATAAACCCGGCTATTTCCGGAGGAGTATAATAGCCCCCTCTCAATTTTTTATCATCAATATGTTCTGTCATGTTATAATTCACTGCTGCCGGTAATGCCCGCGATAAAAAGCTTTTCCCCTTCTATGGATTCCAGGTCCTTCATTGAAATTCCATATAAAGAGTTTATAAGCTCCGTTGTTTCATTCGCGAGATGGGCGCATTTTCTTTTTAAAACGTTTTTTTTGTTTTCAAGATGTATGGTGCTCATGGCTTTTTTTGTGTCAATGATTTCCCTGGTATTATTTACGATTGCCCGGTAAATTTCTCCCTCTTTTTCCAAATCCCGATTGAGCGCGGGAATGGGCAGGTTTTCAATGAATTGCTTGCCATGAGAATAATAGGCCCCTCTAAATTCACTGGCTCCCGATTTAACCAGGGCCTCGCAAACCGGGTGGGCGAGGATCGCTATTAGATAATACAAAGAATACCCTGAATTGCTGATGAGCGCGTAATAGGGCCCGTTGCCTCCGCCGGTAAATTGGAGATTTGACGGGTCATAGGCGTAACCGGCCCCGGTTGAAAGCACAGGCCAGATAATTTTTTCCGTATTATGGAACCTGGTTAAACTCTGGCTCCTGCCGTACTGATACCAGGTAATCTCCTTTGTTCCGTTGATGCTTCTTTTTTCAAGTTTTTCTTTATTGTGAAGTAAGTAATTCCAGCATAGAGGAAACTCCGCCTGCATTGTTTTTTCCGGGTAAATTTCCGCTTTTCCCTCTGAAGTGGAGTAGGGGAAAATAATCAGGGCGTTTGGTTCCGGCGTATCGAACAATTTAAATTGAAGATCGTACATACAGGGGAGCAGGATCGATTTTTCTATTTCCCAGGTTTTGCCTTCTTTTTCAAATAAAACCGTATTTTCCGTTTCTCCGGCTGGAGTAAGAATATATATTTTATCCGCGCTTGTTTGAAGGCCTACGGGGATTTCCGCGATTTCTTTCAGCGGGACGGACTTCGCTGACCGTATCTTATTAAAAAGAGCGCTGGCTTCTTTTGAAAGAAAGATCCAGGGTTCATCGGAATACTGAGCGGTATTATACTCTAAAACCGGCGCGGAGCTGAAAATGTGCTCTTCGTTTAACTGGGAGATCCTTTTAAAAATAAGTTTTTCATTCGGCTTTTTGTCGAGAACAATGATGGCAGTATAGGTAGACCGTCCGGGAAAAACCTGGGTAACGCCAAAATGAATAATTCTCGATAAAGAGCTGTTTTTAATAATTTCCGCGCGGAGTTTTTTCCCGCCCTTAACAATAAAAAATTTGTGCGGAACTATATACCCAATGAAACCGCTGCTGTTTGTGAGCTCCATGGCCCGTTCAATAAAAAGATAATACTTATCGAAATTATCCCTGGACCCCGTAACATAAGGAGAATTTTTACCCTGGTAAAATTTTATCTCTTCACTTGAGTATTTAACCAGGTTCTGAATTCGCACATAGGGCGGATTCCCGATTATGGCGTCAAAGCCGCTTCTTTCCTTTAAAAAGGGAAACTCATGAAACCAGTTAAATGGCCGTATTTCAAAGAGGAGCTCATCGTTTTCCAGGGCAGAGCGGTCGAATTCAAAAAAAGTATCGTCCACCAGGGAGTTTCCGCATTTGATATTATCATCAAGATTTGGAAGAACCCTGTTGTTA
This sequence comes from bacterium, assembly GCA_024224995.1. The sequence continues at coordinate 4,250 of JAAENB010000777.1, forward strand.
TATGAGTTCAGGAAAGATTCAATAGAGTCCCGGTTTTCGTTCTCAATGAGCTTAATGAGCAGGCTAAATTTCGCCACTTCTACGGCATAGGGATTTAAATCCACTCCAAAAATATTTTGAAGCAATATGCGCTGCTTTGTTTTTAATGTCAATTGCCAGGTTCCGTCATATGTTTTATACGCGGTTTCAGGATCAATATTCCCTGATCCCGCTACCTGGCTGGTATATTGTTCAATAAGATTATCGAATAATGAGATTAAAAATGTCCCGGAACCGCAGCATATATCGGCAATTTTAAGATTTTTCATGTTTTCCGGAGAAGTGCGCTCAAAAAGAGGCGCGATTGTTTCTTCTATAACCTGGTCTACGATGAATTTTGGCGTAGGGACAACTCCGTTTGAAGCGACTACTTCCGGTTCTTCAATTATCCGGATGGAATTTTCCGGAGTTATAACAATCCTGCTTCCCAGGTAGCGTTCATAGATCTGGCTTAATATATTCGGCTCTATTACAGCGAAATCATAGGAACTTGTTGGATAGTATAATTCATTGAAAATTTCTATGAGCAGGTCATTATCCAGGTCAATGTTAAGAGAATGATTGTCTTCTATAAAGTTAAATAATTCCGAGTTATACCTTTTATCCGATCCAAGAAAGATTTTTTTTAGCTCGTCATAGGTGGAGATTTTTTTAAGGGTTTCATACTTCTCAATTTCCCGGTCTTCGCAGATCCTGAGGAAAATTACCCGGTTTAAGAGCCTTTGTATTAAAAAGTTGATATCCTCTTCACCCAGGGCGGAACTGTTTTCCAGAATATTAATGGCGAGTTTTTTTCTCCATCCCTGGATCTGTTTCAGAAAATACTCGTCAAAGGTTGTTGTTTCTTTTTCCGTTAGTGAAAAATACTCATCAATGAATCCGGCCCGCACGGAGTCATAAGAAAGCATCTCATAGAGTTTATCAAACTTTGTAATATATTCTTTATAGTGAAAAATTTTATAGCGCGCGGTCTGGGGCTCATCTTCAGCATCAGGGATATGCCTGCAATCATAAACAATTAAGCGGTCGAAATTTATTAGTATGGAAATTCCTAAATTGGCGTTCCAGCCGTATCTTTTTACCTGGAAAGCCGCGCTTTTTGAATTTTCAATATCAAGAGAAACTCTTTTTGCTTCTACGAATAATTTCCTGTTCCCATGTATCCGCAGGGTATAATCCGGTTTTTTCCTGGTAACCGTATTTTTTTCCGCCACATCTATCGATTCTTCCTGTATTACATCTCTTAAATACTGTGATGTTTTGGCTTCATTATCCACATCCCAGCCGAAACATTTCAAAAAAGGATTTAAAAAATCAATCCGCAGCTGTGTTTCATTGTATTTTGATGAATTTAAGGAGGTATACTGCTCCTCAAAGGCATTTACAAGATTCTTGAGTTGTTCAAACGATTCTTCTTTGTTTTTGATCACGGTACCGGTCATTTTTCCGTAATATCGAAGGTTAGTGGGATGTCAAATAGAATTTTCGTCCGACGGAGACGCGGCCTCAGAGCTCTTTAAAAGAGCTCTGAGGCCGCGTCTCCGAAAAAAAATTAATTTGACACAATTGCCATATTGCAAAGAATGCGGCTTATTAGTATAGAATAAAATATCGCAGGATAAAGAGAATGGAAGAGATAAACACGTTAATGCAGGTTCGGATCGATAAAATTAATGAGATACGGGATGAATTGAAGATCAATCCATTCCCATATCGCTATGATGTTGGGACTTATTCCGCTGAAATAATTGAAAATTATGATAAATATTTTGAATCAGAGGAAAATGTTTCAATCGCAGGCAGGATTATGACTCAACGGGTTATGGGAAAGGCCAGTTTTTGTACTATTCAGGATAAAGACGGTAAGATCCAGCTCTATGTGGCTCTTAAGAATATTGGTGAAGAACAGTATGGCCTCTTTAAAAAACTCGATATTGGCGATATTATTGGCGTAAAAGGGACAGTGAAAAAGACCAAAGTTGGTGAAATTACCGTTTATATTACGGAAATGACCCTGCTTACGAAGAATATCCGGCCCCTGCCCATTGTTAAAGAGAAAGACGGCGAGCATTTTGATCTCTTTTCCGACAAAGAACTCCGGTATCGGAACAGGCACGTTGACCTGCTCGTTACTCCAGGAGTACGGGAAGCCTTTGTTAAACGAATTGCCATAATCAAGAATATCAAAAAAATTCTTGATGAAAAGGATTTCCTGGAAGTGGAGACTCCTATTCTTCAGCCTGTTTATGGCGGTGCTGCCGCTGCTCCGTTTACGTCCCATCATAATGCTCTTGATATCACCCTGTATCTCCGTATTTCCCTGGAGCCCTACCTGAAAAGGCTCATTGTTGGCGGATTTGACCGGGTTTATGAACTGAATAAGTGCTTCAGGAACGAAGGGATTGATAAAACCCATAATCCCGAGTTTACCATGCTGGAACTCTACCAGGCTTATGGCGATTATGATGATATGATGAATATTACCGAAGAGCTTGTTGAGCAGACTGCTCTCGCCGTAAACGGTTCTACAAAAGTGGAGTTCGACGGCAAAGAAATTGATCTTAAAACTCCCTGGAAACGGGTCAAAATGGTTGATGCCATTAAAGAATACGCGAATCTTGATGTGGAATCAATGAGCGATAAAGATTTGCAGGATAAGATTGAAGAGCTGGGCGGTGTAATCAAAGGAGACTATATCCGGGGTCTGGCCATAAATGAGCTCTTTGAACTTCTGGTTGAAGATAAACTGATCCAGCCCATATTTATCACCCATCAGCCGGTGGAAACCACTCCGCTCTGTAAGCCCGATTATGAAGATGAAAGATATTTGCAGCGGTTTGAGCTCTTTATCAATGGCACGGAATTTGCCAATGCCTACAGCGAGTCGAATGATCCTGTTTTTCAGAGAAAGACTCTTTATGAGCAGTCTTTGCGGCGGGAAGTTGATGATGAAGCTCCTCCAATGGATGAGAACTTTGTTCAGGCTATTGAGGCAGGGATGCCTCCTACGGGGGGACTGGGGATTGGTATTGACCGCCTGGTGATGCTTCTTACTGGTGAGACTTCTATTAGAGACGTGCTTCTTTTTCCTACGATGAGGCCTGAATAAAGAAGAAAGTCAGGTTATATTTAGTGAAAGCGGGGTGCTCAGCCTCGCTTTTTTTATAAAATCCTGTTGTTCATTCCCTCTCAGGTAGCGTTCATTCTCCTTTGCTTGCCAGCATGATAAAAAAAGTATATATTATATAGTAATAAACCAACTGGGCGGTTTTGGCCTATAAAACTAACAAACAGGAAATGATTATGAAAAACTTATTTAACTCAGCAGTATTTACCCTTATGGCGGCAATAATTTCCTTTTCCGGATGTGAAGCAGGACTCAGCCAGAGTTCCGGTTCTTCCGATGATTCGTCGGAATTCAGTTTTTCCGATATGTATTCGAAATTTGCTACAATGCAGGCAAGAATAGATTCTCTTGAACAGACAGTTGCAACACAAGAGCTTATTATCAGTACCCTTCAGGGTGATACAACGGGATTAGTTGCAATGCAGGCATCTATTGACAGTAATACTGCTTCAATCAGTGCTATAAATACTACGTTTCAGGGTGTTTCCAGGAGTGGGAATGATATAGTTTTCTCAGGAGTAAATGTGCAAATCGTTAGCGGATCGGGATTTACTAATGGTGTTGATAATAATTATTTGACAGCAGGAACAGTGAACGGTCTTGGTAATTTGATTGTGGGGTATAATGAAGCACGAAGCTCTGGTAGTGACAAATCGGGATCTCACAATATTATCGTCGGTCCGTGGAATAATTATTCATCTTATGGTGGATTTGTTGTTGGATACCAAAATACAATAAGCGGTATATATTCCAGCGTGAGCGGGGGAAGGCTTAACACAGCCAGTGCCCGATATTCCAGTGTGAGCGGGGGATGGACTAACACAGCCAGTAATGATGATTCCAATGTGAGCGGGGGATATAGTAACACAGCCAGCGGTGCAAGTTCCAGTGTGAGCGGGGGAAGTTCTAACACAGCCAGTGCTAGTTATTCCAGTGTGAGTGGGGGAGATACAAACATAGCAAGTGGTGAGAATTCCAGTGTGCTCGGAGGCTACCAGAACACCGCAAGCGCTCTTCATGCCACTGTAAGCGGTGGTAATAGCAACACAGCCAGCGCTACTTCTTCCAGTGTGAGCGGGGGATATTCGAACTTAGCCAGTGGGGATTGTACCAGTGTGCTCGGGGGACGAAATGGGACTGTTGGCAGTCAATTTTACTGGGGCTTCGGTACATACTAAAGCAATCAATAACTTATAAAAAGGCATCCTCCTTAAAAGGCATCCCCATTAAAAGGATGCCTTTTTTGATGAAAGCACGTTTAAAAAAAAATCCTGTTGTTCATTCCCTCTCAGGTGGCGTTCATTCCCCTTTTAGTGCCGGATAGATAAAAAAATTGTATATTATAAAATAATAGCCCTTTTAATTATAAATCCAACAAACAGGAAAAAATTATGAAAAACTTACTTAACTCAGCAGTATTTACCCTTATGGCGGCAATAATTGCCTTTTCCGGATGTGAAGCAGGACTCAGCCAGAGTTCCGGTTCTTCCGATGACTCATCGGAATTCAGTTTTTCCGATATGTATTCGAAGTTTTCAGTACTACAGAATGATATAAACAGTTTAACAGCAAAGACTGAAGAACAGGAAATTATTATATCAAACCTGGATAGCAGCCAGACCTCTTCTGTTAGCAGTTTACAGACAAGTGTAACTGACCTGGAGAACTCAGTAACAACGTTAGAAACAAATTTACAAACAACAAATGACGATAAAAACATTTTTTCCGGCAATATTGGTATTGGAACTGATAATCCGAGGCAATCTCTGGATATTGCCCAGCCGGATTCTTCCATATTTTTAAGTGGTGGAGTTAACGCAGTTATTGGAGACGGTCATGCGGTTTTGGCCGGAGAAGGTAGAGTATCAATTATTGCCGACTGCAATAGCAAGTCTCCCGTCGAGTTAATCCTCTTTGGAGGAGGATATAAATCGAGTTCATATAGCCAGGAAGATGCTGCAAGTACCTCATGGCCCACTGGAGAACCTTATGAAGAATGGATGAGAATCAACCGGGGCACACTTACGGTATCGGGTCCGGCCTATGCGACTAACTTTTCCCAGACTTCAGACATCCGTTATAAAAAAGATATCACTCCTTTAACAGGGTCACTGAATAAGATCCTTTCTCTTCAAGGAGTTAGCTATAACTGGAAAAGAGAACAATTTAAAGAAAAATATTTTAGTAAAAAAAGACAAATCGGTTTTATAGCGCAGGATGTGGAAAAGATCTTTCCGGAGCTGGTTGAAACTGATGAGAAGGGATATAAGTCCGTATCTTACGGTCAGTTTACCGCCCTGCTGGTGGAAGCGGTAAAAGAATTGAAGCAGGAAAACCGGGTGAATAATAATAAAATTTCCTCACTTGAAAAAGAGAACACCCGGTTAAAGAAAAAAGTTACTTCTTTAGAGTCTATGAATAAAAGGATTTTAGCACTGGAAAGAAAATTAAAGAATGACTCCGTAAAAACTGCTTATAATTACCGGTAATCAATCTTGTGGGAATTATAAAAAAGGCATCCCTATTAAAAGGATGCCTTTTTTATATGTTTTTTTATCTAAACATATTTCCAATATTGTCACATCCTGTTGTTCATTCCCTCTCAGGTAGCGTTCATTCTCCTTTGCTTGCCAGCATGATAAAAAAAGTATATATTATATAGTAATAACCCAACTGGGCGGTTTTGGCCTATAAAACTAACAAACAGGAAATGATTATGAAAAACTTATTTAACTCAGCAGTATTTACCCTTATGGCAGCAATAATTGCCTTTTCCGGATGTGAAGCTGGACTCAGCCAGCAATCCGATTCATCCGACGATGGCCAGAATTTTAGTTTTTCAGATATGTATTCTAAATTTGCAGCAATGCAGGAAAGGATAAATACCCTGGAACTACAGAACCAGTCATTAGAATCTCAGAACCAGTCATTAGGTGGCAGTATAAATGATTTGATGGCTCCGGTGGGCTCTATTGTTGCCTGGCATAAGAATTTTGGCAGCGGCGCAACCATTCCGGCAGGATGGATAGAGTGTGACGGTAGCATCATCAATGATGGTCAAAGTATTTATAACGGGGAAACTGTTCCCGATCTTAATTCCAGCGGCAGGTTTATGCGAGGAGGTGCAATATCCGGTGTTCTCCAGAATGACGCGACAGATGTAAACGGCTTGTATATGAACAGCACGGGAAGCCATTCACATAGTTTTTCATATACAAGTGCTAATTTCGATGGATATGGTGGTGGTGGTAATCGTGGAAGAGCTGATGAGGCTGCTGCAATTGGCGGATCAACCGGTTCGGCCGGTAATCACGAACATACAATGTATTCAGATGATTCTGAAACCCGGCCAACAAATATGTCGGTTATTTGGATAATTAGGATTAAGTAACTGTTAAAACAGCAAGGTATTGAACGGTTATTACGAGTAACCCGGTTCAATATAAGTTTCTCTGTCCCCAGGCCTGTGGGCTCTGAGACAGAAACTTATATTGAAATCTCATCATTATGGTAATTTCTGACAATCTTTCATCTTGGGATTATTTGGAGAGTCCAATGGGTGGGGTAATACCGGTTCTGGTGCGGTCTTGTCAATGATCCCTGCTTTTTTATTTACAAATAATATTTCATTAACAGAAGCCGGGAAGAATTTGCTTTTTGGGGAACAACCCCAATTATTATAATGAATATTAGCAATATAGAATGTCTTTTTTAACTTTTTTATTAGCGCGGTGTATTTAGGATTCCCTTCAAGAAGACCATGAAATTCAATGCCTAATTGATTGATATTACTCAAAACAGTGTCCGATGTCGCCAATAAAGAATCCCATTCCGCGCCTTCAATATCGATTTTCACAACAAGCTTCTTATTTTCATCTTTATTTTTTGCGATGTGCTCTGTAAAACTAAAATAAAGCCTGTCATCTTTTTTATATGATTTATC
>JAAENB010000778.1 GCA_024224995.1 bacterium
ACCGGGGATTCTGGGCATTGCCGGAAATTGATGAAAAGGTTCTCTGTCTCTTTATTGGGGACAATACCGTAAGACCTATCGCGCTGGGGTCCATTTATGGTCCTGAGAGCGGAATTCCTGTTGATGACGTTTCAGACAATAATATCAGGATACTCACTTCCCGGACCGGCTCAAAGATCATTTTTGATGATACCGATGGCGAGGAAAAACTGGTCGTTTCCATGAAAGACGGTAAAATGCGCATGGTCCTGGACAAGGCCAAGGGACTCCAGATCGTAAATGAACTTGGTGATATACAAATTAAATGTAGAAAGCTTACGCTTAAAGCCGGAGATACCGCTTCTATTGTTACCAAAAAAGCTCTTAAGATTACCGCTCAGAAAGAAATAAAAATTAAATCGGCCAAAGGAGCCAATTTTAAGGCTTCGGGCGATTGTATTGTTAAAGGGCAGAAGATTGAACTGAAAGGCTCCTCCGGTGTTACGGCCCAGATGAAGCAGATTGCCGCTAAAGACGACCAGGTTGTTGGGGTGGATACCCACATTGAAATGGTACCGGCAGGCCCGTCCCTGGTTCCCACTCCTATTCCGAATCCCTATATGGGTAAACTGGCCGATAAGCTTTCTACTGATGTGGAAGTAAAAGGCAAACCTGCTGCTGTAAAAGGCTCCAAATCAAAAGCCACGCCCGGGCATATTCCCATGCCCCCGGGGTTCAGTTTCAGAAGGCTCCCACGAACGAGGGCGAGGTAACAATGGGGACAGTGCCTACGGTTCTGGTGAACGGGAAGGAAGTTGCCGTGCTGAAGACCAGGATCATTGCCGGTACGGACTGGTTCATGGGTGAGGGGTCCAAGTTTAACCAGTCGAGAAATTACGGCAGGATATTTTTACTGCTCAAGTCTATCACGCTAAAGCTCGATACCATGTTCGACGTGTGGCAGCAGTTTATGGTTATCAATCCCCTGTCGTTCCTGGGGCTTATTGAGCTTAAGATTGGTGAAAAACCGGAAAATTGTAAGCCCAATAAGGATAAGCTTGATAAGTTTGGGGAACGGTGTACTGAACGATTAAATCATTTTAAAATACAAGAATTGATGAAAATAATTCCAGACGACATTCCTGCTATATTGAAAAAATTTGATAAAACAATTAAGGATCTATCCGGCTGTTCAATCAAAAATTCGGAAGATATTAAAAAAGATGATGAATTGCTGATAGTAACCTGATAATGCCGGTTGTATACTAAAAAGGATTTTTTAAGATATGAAATTAAGAATACTATTCTGTTTAATAATAAGTTTCTTTTTAACAGGCTGTTTTAGCTGTAAAAAAAAGATAAGTAATGATATACTTTATAAAAGGAAAGGGTTTACAGGAATGGAAAAAAGACTAAAACCGGAAATACTCGATTTTGATTCCACTATTGAAGGACTCTACGGTCTGAATATAAAAAACACTATTGGCATAGTTACGGGCGGCGCCAGTTTGCTTTTCTTACGATCAATAAAGAAGGAGTAATCAGCCAGGAATACATCAAACCGGGATTCCCGCCAACTATGGGCCAGGAGTTTTTTTCCGATAGCGAGAACAACCTCATGTGGATGAAGCGGGGAAGAGGATTTTACGCTTTAGATGTTGAATCGAAAAAGAGCGGACACACAGTGGCTTCAGGAGATGGAGACCAATGGATCCATAACGCGTTTGTTGCTGACCCGGAAAAAAAGATCTTTTTCATTGAACTGGCAAGCCCTCCTCCGGATCCCAAAACATATCTTCTCTATGACCTTCTTACTGATACTGATGTATTCACAAGTCCCGAGTATGATGGAGTAATGTTTCCTCTTTCATCCTCACTGTTATTGTATTGTGAATTCTATGAAAAGTTCGGGAAATCAATGCTAAAATGGCAGGTAGTTGATACACATTTCAATAAGCAAAAAGATAACAAACTAACAAAGCGGTTAACCAAAATGCAAATTTATGTCTGGGCTCATTCCAAAACATTCCATTTTAACAAACGGATGATGTTTGGTACAGGGAAAAATCCTCTGGATAAATATTCCCTTATTTACTATACTATACGCTGGGATGAAAAACTCGAAGATATAAAAATAGAACCCATCATACTGCAGCTACCCAAAAAAGAAAAGGGACGCCTGGGAGCTGATTTTGTTTTATCTCATGACGGGAACTGGGTTAAAACCGTTCTCAAGCCCCATGAAGAAGGGATCATACCGGATACACTCATCTTCTATCATGCCTCGGGCATATATCCCCAGGGCTTAAGCATGCCAATCACGGGTGGGTATACTAATAGAGATAATCCCGGAGCTTTCATGGACCATGAAGAATGGGGTCCCTGTTACGTGGAAATGGACCCGGATGTACCGGGCAAGCTGTTTATTTATAAGTTGAACCAGGGTATGGATATACTCAGAGATGCTGTTGTGGGGGAGTAGACCAGGGATATCAATCGGTTATGTTGATACTATAGGAAACAGGAGTTCCGCCCCGGTCGATATCAATGGAAAGCCGGGGTTCTTCTTTAAGTGTTGAATAGAGCCGCATAAGGGTTTCCATTCCGTCGATTTTTTGCCCGTTGATCCGTTTTACGATATCCCCGCTTCGGGCACCCATCTTATAGAACATGTTTGATGATTTCACCCGGTGGAGCTTGTACCCATCGGTTTTTCCGTTAACCCTGTTGGGACCAATGCGAATCCCCCTGGTAAGGTTTTTTCCCTGCTGTAGTATCTGTGCCCTGCTGATGGAGGTACTGGAACCGCCGCCCATGGCGGCGGTTCCATTCGCCGGTTTTTTCCCGGTAGTGTCTCCGTATAATTTTAGAGTATATTTTTCCCCGTTATTTAATAATACTACTTTGCTGTCATAGATGCGGATGAGTTTACTTCCGTATACATTATTATTCAGCTCTTTACTAATACGCCGGAGGGCGAAGGTGCGGGCAGCCTTTTCGTTTTTCTTTTTGATCATAGCCCTGGCGAAAGACGAAGGACCGGAAATGGTTCCCATAAGAGCCAGGTTTTCAATTGGAGTAAAATCCCGCGGCGGCGGGCCCGGGCCGTCATCAGGGTTCGGAGGCATTGTTCCGCAGTTCCCAAAAAAACCGCTTTCACATATGGTTTTCGTATAAAATTCCAGTTCCTTTTTTTCCTCTTTCTTTTCCCTTCGAACCGAGGTTTTTTTTCTCTCCCGGGACTCGGGAGCCAAACCCTGCGCAATAGTCTCATTTATGGCAATGGCCGTTACGTAAGAAAAAATTATAACCGCAATAATATTAAGCGTATGATACTTCAGGTTACCCATAATACCTACTTGGACACAGGATAATCAAAATAGTTACAATTAATTTTTTTTGTTAACCGGGGGAACGCGCAGCTAACGCTGCGCTATAGGAGGGGTGCGCCCCCTCAACCCCCTCTCTCTCTTCCACTTGCGCGCGGTGCGTTAGCGCCGCATCCTCTCCGGTTTTTGTTGAGAAAAACATCATCACGGATAGGAGCGGCAGCTCTTTGGGGTGTGAGGACTGTTTGAGCAACGCGAGTTCCGGAGCACCCCAAAGAGCTGCCGCTCCTATCCGCGCCGCATCCCTGTATTCATCTCTTACAATTACCGGTTGACATTCAACAAAAACGCCACTATAATTTTATCATACAAATTTCCATAAGGATTCTACGGGAGAAGCGGTATGATTACACGACGGAAGTTCCTTGAAAAAAGCGGTTTAACAGTGGGGATGTTTCTTGGCGCCGAAACCGTTCTGGTGCTCTCGGATACCCTTTCAGCACAGGATCTTCCCGTAAATACTATCCGCACCGGGTTAACGATTATCGACAATAAAAGTCTTTCCCGCGTGCTCAAAGAAATAGATACCTTCGGCAGCCGTGAGCAGTACCGTAAATTGGGCAGCGGGTCTTTTAACAAGGGAATGGATATTCTTAGGTATATTGATAATTTTTTAAAACAGGTAAAGGCGCGGTATCCTGTTACGGTCAGTAAGAAGTCTCGAATACAGGTCCCGTTAAAGGAGATCGGGAATATATCGCGCGGCAATGACGCCTGCCTGGCCCTGCTTTCATCTCTTGTTATTCTCATGGGCGACCAGGCATTTCAGACGGAAGCGGAAAACCTGGAGGGAACTTTTTCCTGGCAAAAGAGTGAGCGTTTCGGCAAAAATATCGACGCCATGCTTGGTGCTTTGAAAAAGATAGAGAAACAATGGAAGATTGGAGGCGCGTCCTTCCTGGAAAGCGGCTATGGAATGGGACCCGTAGGAAGAATTAATCTTTCTTTTGGCGAGTATTCATATGGAGTAGAGTTTCGACCTTTGAAGATTGATGAACTGTCCAAAGATCTCCGGAGAATAAAAGAAGGACTGGTATTCGGAGCGAACAGGATACTGTATAAAATGAATCGTTTTTGTTATGAATTTCCCCGGGCAATAAGTCTGGAACGGGCTCGATGGAAAAAATATCACACTAAATATCTCTTATTTTCTCAATTTGAAGGGTACAAGCGTTCTATGGGCAATAATAAAAAAGAAGCGGTAAACAGCAGCAATGAGATCGCGGAAGGAAAGAAAACCTTTTTTCATAAGGTTCTTCTGGGCTACCTCTTCGCGGAAATTTCCGCTGCCCGGATCGCGCTTCTGGCATACCAGGCCTCATCAGGAGTATTTACCAATGGGGATAAATCTCTCCTGGCAATGGAGATAGAGGGATTATATGAATTTATTGCTATAATCGTAGAAGAGTGCACTTTCGGAAAACAGCCTCTTTTTACGGAAAAATATTATAAAAAACCGGCAGTGGTGCAGCAGGGGGGAGAGAGACTGGAGTTCACCATTCAGCCTTTTACTGTGATGAAGCTGCCGGCAGCAAGGAAAGACGCGTTTTTTACGTATACCACGGAGCTGATGCTGCAAATAAAAGAATCGGCAGAAAGTTTTATTAAATCGATCCGGCGGGGAAGAGAAAATATCATAAGGGGGCTGGAAAAGCTATGAAACTATATACCGATCCTATGGAAATAACCGTTTCGAGCAGGATGAGAATGCTGCGGGAGCACCTGGATTTCTGGTCAAAAAAACTTGGAGGTATGATATCCATCCTGGAGAAGATGGAAACAATTATCGGGAAAATAGAAAAGACATTTGATTCCTCGAAAGAGAGCGGCAAAAAAAAGGAGATTATCACACAGCTGGTGGAACAGCTGGATGGGGCACTTGAGAAAGAAAAGATCCGGGGCAGGGGAGCGTTTAGCGGAACCTATGGAAAGTTCAATCCCACGGCATCGATATGGTTTCGTTCCGGAACGGAATTGGACCAGCGTGAGCGGATGTATATTAACACAATAACTTCGGACTCCCTTCATTTGAAGCAGTCCGGCAAGGTTCACCTGGACCGGCTGTTTAAGCCTGCTATTGAGCATTCACTGCGAAGGGTAGGGAAGACAAAAGCCGATTTGCGGGGATACCGGAATCGAATTGAGCTCATGACGCGGTCAATGGGAGCAGGATTAACAGTAATTCCCGACGTATTTCTCAAGACAGATGTGCAAAATATGCAGCTTTCTTATTTGCGAACTGTGGATAGTGCTTTGCTGGCAGATTTCAGGATATTGCGGCGGCTTATGGCCCTGGCAGCGGATGCCCGGGACCTGGCACGGGAGCAGAAATTTTATCTCCAGGTGGAAGTCTCGCAGCTGGTAGACGAGATCGACCGGGTGGCATCGCAATCGTCCTATAATCATTTTAATCTCTTTGCCGGCTATTACTCCGATGTAAACCCGCGCGCCACAAACTGGTTTATAACTGAAAGAGCTTCGGGAGGCCGAAAAAGGATCTATATTAAAACAATGACCGCCCAGAGCCTGGGAATGAGAGATCGTAAAAACCGGTCAATTCTTTCAATTTGCTCCGATTCGGGAGGGGCAATTAAGCGGATTACTGAGGCAGTGCAAAAGGTCAGGGCAGAGCGGGAACGGATAAATGAGTATATATCGTATTTTGAGAAGGAGGAAGAGACTTCACGGGAGGTTCGGGTTGTGAGGTGAGGGCATAACCGTAATCCTTATACGAATACTCCTCCCATGAAACCTTGTGAGCCGGTCCGGCTTCAATTTAGTAAGATCCACATCAATACGAGTTCCATCCGCAATCCGCGGAGGGATCTCCACTTCCAGCTGTGCTGAGGTATGAATTCTTCCAACCCCTCTGCAAACATGGCATTCCGGGTTGCTGCCCGTGCATAAGGGGCAGGTCATCCTTGCAGGGAGTTCAATATAGGCCAGAGCCCCTTTTTTTGCTTCTATAGAACTGATAAATATTTCAATATCCTGGGCAAAGTTCTTAATAATATCTTTCCGTTTGATCTTTTTGGGAAGATATCGAGCTTTAAGCATTTCACTTAAAGAAGCGGAGTATTTTATACGTTTTTTGGGAATAATAAGATAGTTGTTCCTTGCGGGTTTTATTTTATCGAACAGGAGTTTATCGTACTTTTCCCTGGAAGCTGAGTCCGTCAGGATACGGTATCCCCTGATAATGAAGTCGAGTTTTTTAAGGAGCTCACCGGAGTTATCACGGGAAGTGTCAGGGTGATATCGTTTTACAAGAGACCGGAACGCCGATTTGATCTCCTCAGTCCCGGCATCATAAGGAAGATTAAATATGGTATAATAATCGATAATATTCCCGTTTTTATCGCAATACTGGCTTTCCATGGGGCATATTCGAGCATTGAAAGAGAGAAAAGTAAAGTAATAAACTTGCACTTGCCGAACTTCCGGTGGTTTAGAATAAAATAGTTTACAAATATAAACGGGGTTTTATAAGAGGAAATAGTTGGAATACAAACCCACTCATTTTTAAGAGAAAATGAGAATAAATAATACTATTCGGAGGTATACCCGATGGCCAAAAATAATCTGGTTGATTCCAGAGATGTACGATTTGTACTGTACGAAATGCTGGAAGTGGATAAAATAGGCTCAAAACTTTCTCAATATGCTGATTACGATAAAGACGTTTTTGAAAGTACGCTGGATCTTGCGGAAACAATTGCTGTAGAGCAGTTTTATCCGTCAAATTCTGATTCGGATAAACTAGGGGTAAAATATATCCCTGAAACCAAAGAAGTTGAAGTACCTGAGTCTACAAATGTAGCAGTACAGGCGTTTATCGATGCCGGATTTGTAACTCTTTCCTTTCCCGCAGAACACGGTGGAATGGGAATGCCCGGCGCTATTTCAACAGCATGCCTGGAATATTTTAATGCCGGAAATACCGCGGCTTTTATGTACGGCGGAGTTATTGCCGGAGCTGCTCACCTGATCATCGAACACGGAGATGATTTCCTGAAAAATACCTTTCTTGAAAAAATGTTCGAAGGAAAATGGGGCGGTTCCATGTGTCTTACGGAGCCCGATGCCGGATCCGATGTTGGCGCGCTCAATTCTAAAGCGATAAAACAGGACGACGGAACATACCTTATCTCAGGACAGAAGATTTTCATCACTGCCGGTGAAACTACCGCAAGAGAAAATATCATCCACCCCGTACTGGCGCGGATTGAAGGCGACCCCAAGGGAACAAAAGGGATCTCAATTTTCATTGTACCCAAGTTCCTGGTTAACGAAGACGGCTCACTTGGAGAAAGAAACGACTTTGTTTGTTCCGGTGTAGAGCATAAGATGGGGATCAAGGCATCGGCAACCTGTACAATGAGCTTTGGAGACAACGGAAAATGTGTTGGTTATCTTCTTGGTAAAGAGCGGCAGGGAATGAAGATCATGTTCCAGATGATGTACGAAGCACGGGTTCTTACCGGTGTTCAGGCGCAATCTCTTGCCAGTGCCGCGTATATGCACTCCATTACTTACGCGAAGAGCAGAGTTCAGGGAGCTCATGTAACCCAGATGATGAATCCCGATGCTCCCAGTGTAGCAATTATTGAACATCCCGATGTAAAAAGAATGCTTCTTTATATGAAAGGTTATGTAGAAGGTATGAGAATGCTTTCTTATTATCTTGCTCATCATGTAGATATCGAGCGGTATCTTGAAGGTGATGAAAAGGAAGAATCCAAAGCAATGTTCGAAATCCTTCTGCCGCTCTTAAAAGCAGGGAATTCAGACAACGCGTGGCTCGTTACTTCCGAAGCGATCCAGGTACACGGCGGATACGGTTTTTGCCAGGATTACCCGGTAGAGCAGTATGCCCGTGACTGTAAAATTCTCTCTATTTATGAAGGAACAAACGCGATCCAGTCTCTTGACCTTATGATGAGAAAGCTTCTTATGAATCCTGAGCAGTATTACTACTCAGTACTCAAGAAGAATATGGAAGCAACTGTCGCAAGCGCAAAAGGGATTGTTGATGATAAGTATATTGACTGGGTACAAAAAGGTATTGATAAGACAGATGAAGTTGTTGAAACCTTTAAAACCCAGATGGGATCCGGGAAATTCATGCATCTCTTTATGAACGCAACTGCTTTCCAGCAGGCTCTTTACATGCAGATATTGGCCTGGATGCATCTCTGGAGTCTTACTATAACCATTCCTAAGATGAAGGAAATTGTTGGAGACAAAAAAGGAGAAGACAGAGCTAAACTTCTTGAAGAAAACCAGGACGCGGCATACTACAGCGGACGAGTTCTTTCTTCACAGTTCTATATTGGCGCTGAATTCCCTAAATTCTTTGGCAGAATTGATTGTGTTCTTGGCGGAGAATCAGCAGTTATCAAATCTTCAACACCTGTTTTTACGGGTGCTCTTGACGAGTAATAAGAGCTTTACAGCTTTATTATATTTAGAGAAGGCGATGGTGTATACCATCGCCTTTTTTTGTTTGCCCGGGGCTTGGTTTTTGAGACGCTGCATGCAGCGTCTTTACGGGTTGTTTTCCGGAGATTTGTTCCGGGTCAACACCTGCAAATATCCATACCTATTATACGATTCAAGCCCATTGCAAAAATGCCCTGGAAGGGCATCGTCATGTAGCCCGGGGTTTTTAACCCCGGGAGCAGAAAAGGCTCCGGCTAATATCCCACGGACAGAAAAAGACCTATCTTTATCAAGTTTCTGACCTATTTTTCCCGGCCCAGCCGGTGTTGTTCTTGACCGATTACCGATAACCCGGCCCTCGGGGCCTCCGATTACCTTCCCCCGGC
>JAAENB010000779.1 GCA_024224995.1 bacterium
AACCCCTCCGTGGTGTTGACCCCCGGGCAATATCTTCGGAAACAGGCCCGTAGAGGCGTTGCACTGCAACGTCTCTGAAACCACCCCGGGTAAGATCCCCCGAAAAAGGCTCTATTGAAAAAGAGTTTCTTGAGAGTGCGGACCCGGCCGGGCCGGGAAAAAATAGGTCAGAAAGTTTGAAGTTTCAAACCCTTTCCAGAAAACAAGCCCCTGGTAAAGAACTTCAAACTTCAAACTTTCTGAATACAAAACCATTGAGCAGCCGCTCATTTTTAACCAGCCAGCCGGTTTTTCCTTGACATTGTTGAACATTTATTGAAAATGTACAGAAATATATAAAAAAATAAACAAAATAAGGAGTAGTTGAATGTTTGTAACAATCTTAAGGAAGTTTTTTGAATCAAAAGCACTCATTTTGCTTTTGGCACTGGTAATTGTGGTTCCCGGTTGTGAGATCGATTCGCTAAATGAAGCGGACTCACAGATGAACAGCGCGAGTTATATTGATAGTTCAGCAGTAATGTCCTTCAAGGTCTTGACCTATAACACCCATATTTTCAAAGATTCAAACGCTGAAATAGCAGCCTGGTTTGTGGACCAAAACATCATTTATGATGATGATAACCGGAAAGAGCTTATTGCCCAACGAATTCTCGCGTCGGGCGCCGATATAGTGGCCCTTGAGGAAGTCTGGGCTCTGGATAACCTGGCCTGGTTTGCCAGCCGTTTAAGCTCGGTTTACCCACATTCCTATTATCCCCCCGAAACAAACACTCATATCTTTGACCCCGATTATTATTTGGATAAGCTCAAGAACGAACCGGGCTTGCTCCTTTTGAGTAAGTGGGAAATGAAAGATAAGCAGTTTGTACGGTATAATGACCTTAACGGAGATGATGACTATAGCAAAAAAGGGGTAACAACGGCTAACGTGAAACTTCCCGATGTAAACAGCTATGTACGTGTTTCCATTACCCACTGCGGAACCGACGTAGGCGGAGACCATCTGCCGAACATCACGCAGCTCGTTAATGCCACAAATAGTGACAATCGATATCCGTCTATTATGACAGGCGACTTCAATGCCCATAGCAACGATTACGCGGTAATGCAGTCTATCTTTGATACGATGAATGCCCATGACGCGTATCTTGAGCTGCATAATCCCATCGGTGTTGATGACTTTACTGTTTATAAATATATAAATGAACTGAATCAATATTTTAGCTCCGGTACCGGCACCGAAGGCGACGGTGACCGCCTTGATTATATTTATTACAATAACCAGGAATTGGGTTATCAAATAGCACCGGTGGACGCTTACGTTATCCGGGACTGGGAGTACAACAGCGGCATGGGGTATATTGACCTTTCGGATCACTTCCCGGTAATGGCAGAATTTACCGTATCGCCCTGGGAACAGCAGATCAATGAGCCTGTCCAGAAGATCCAGGTTACGGCAAAAAGATTTGTTTGCGAAATGGCAGATGACGAAGGCCCGGACAATACAGTTGATATGGACCGCTTTTCCGTTTCCCTGAAAGGGTTTAACATAAATAGCTCAGGAACCCGGTACCAGGTAAATTCCGGAGATGAGTCCCTGTATTACTGGTCCACATCGGGCGAAAAGGACATGGACCCCGGTGATGTTCATACCATGAATACCTCCAAAATCCTGTCTTTTAATACCCAGGATTTCGACTTTAATTCGGCCTTAATGGAATTGTCCGCATACGCGCGGGATTACGACGGCGGCGGCTGGTGGAATTCGAATGAGGACGCCAGTAACTCCATTCAGGTTACGGGCGCGAACCTCCTTGACGGAGACGGAAATTACCAGATCATGCTTTATTCCGCTGATTTTAGATTTAGATGTGAGCTGGCTATTTCATTTGTAGACTAATAAAAGACCTTTGAAAAACGTACCTGTCCATCTTCGGTGGGCAGGTACGTTTTTTTTTACTTGCTTTATTTCCTTGCTCTCTTCCCGGAAACAAGCCCAATTTTAAAAGAGTTTCTTGAGAGCAGCTGACCCCGCAGAGCGGGCTATATAAGGTATATCAACCCGGAATGTAAATTATGCCTACCGGGAGTAATACCTCTGCAGAACGTTCGGAACTCGCTCCGCTCAAACAGCCTCACAACCTG
>JAAENB010000780.1 GCA_024224995.1 bacterium
CTGGGGCTATTCTGTCCTGGGTCAGCTTCAACCAATGATCAATCAATGCCCTGCGGGCGGTTCGGTCCCATACCAGAAACACCCCGGAGGGGTGTAGTCATGTAGCCCGGGGTTTTTAACCCCGGGAGACAGAGCAAAGCCCCGTGCTAAATTCCCTGGCAGAAACCGATCCATTTATATAAACAGTTTCTTCCGTATTTTTCCCCGGAGTTATTCTTTACCGATCACCCGGTGTCTGAGCGGAGTCGAAGACTACTTCCCTTCTTCAGCTTCTTTTCGTTTTTTCTCTTCCTTATAAAAGACTATAACAAGAAGAAATGCGCCAACAACTACAACCGAATCTGCTACATTAAAGGACGGCCACCTTTTCATGATAATATCAATAAAATCAACGGATATAAAGTCTACCACCCCCTTACGGTCGTAAAAAGATGCAAGAAAGCCTGTAGTATTTTCGGAAACCATAAGCGGGATGAGCCTGTCGAGAATATTGCCAATAGCGCCGCTAACGATCAAGGACATGGTAATGGTAAACATTGTACTCTTATTTTTTTCGTAGATATAATATCCTATCATAAGGGCCAGAACTACTATGGAAAGGATCAGGAATATATTTTTATATCCCTGGCCAATGCCAAAGACGCCCCCTCTATTATATACCAGGTGAATATGCAAAAAGCCTCCCAGGTGTTTTGTAGGAGGGCCGTGTTCTACATAATTGTTAACAATGTAGTTCTTGCTTATAATGTCTAAAAAAACTGATACCGCAATAATTAAAAAACCGATTATATAATTTTTTTTATTGTTTATCGTAGAGCTCATAAAATTCATTCCTTATCAATGTATATTAACATGCTGTATTTACAAGAATTAGAGTTTTTGTATAAAAAACAAGTAAAAAAAGGTATTATCACCCTTTTTATTCAAATAGGTCGATAATATCTTCTTTCGTAAGGGATTTAAATAATCCCTTTTCCTCAGTGATCAATTCTTTAACAAGAGCCTTCTTCTTTTCCTGGAGTTCCAGCATCTTTTCTTCAACCGTATCTTTTGTGATCATCTTATAGGCAATAACCTTTCTTGTTTGTCCAATACGATGGGTCCTGTCTATTGCCTGGGACTCAACCGCGGGATTCCACCAGGGATCAAACAATATCACATAATCGGCTGCGGTTAGATTTATGCCCACTCCCCCGGCCTTTATGCTGATAAAAAAGAGCCGTATATCCTTGTTTTCCTGGAACTGTTTTATCTGTTTGTCCCGGTTTTTTGTTGATCCGTCTATATATGAATATGATACATTTTTTTCTTTGTAATGGCGCTCAATTATTTTCAGACTCTTCACAAACTGGGAAAAGATGAGGACTTTGTGATCCTCCTGGAGTATTTCATCTATCATATCTATGAGCATATCGAATTTGCATGAATCAACAGCCGCGTATTTATCGCTTACCAGACCCGGAAAGAGGGATATTTGCCGCAGCCTGAGCAGGCCTTCCAGTATCTGCATGGTTGATCCGCCAACTCCCTTTTCATCAATGCTTTCTTCAATCTCTTCTACGAATTGTTTCCGGTATTGCTCGTATATCTTTCTCTGTTTAGCCCCCATCTCCGAATATACAATTATTTCCTCTTTTTCCGGAAGATCCTGCGCTACATCTTCTTTTTTCCGGCGTAAAATAAAGGGAAATACCAGCTTGCGGAGCCGTTCAGCAGCAGACCGGTCTTTTGTCTCCTCTATTGGCCGGGCAAACCGTTGTACAAAGTGTTTCCTGGTTCCCAGAAGCCCGGGATTTAAGAAATCAATCTGTGCCCAGAGCTCCATTGTGTTGTTTTCTACGGGGGTTCCTGTTAAGGTAAGCCGGTGCTTTGAATGGAGAACCCGTACTGCCTTAAAGATGTTGGTGGCGGCATTTTTTATATTCTGGGCTTCATCAAGGATGATATAATCAAATTCCATCTCATTAAATAGTTTGATATCGTTTCTCATAGTATGATAACTTACGATAATAATATCAAACCGCATAAGATCTTCCGCGGCCTTGAACCGTTTAGATCCTGCGTGGCGTATATGCGATAAAGCGGTAAACCGCTCTATTTCACTCTCCCAGTTCGGTATGGTAGATACGGGCACAACCAGGAGAGAGGTTCCCAGCTCCTTCTTTTCTTTAAGCTTTTGCAGCAAAGCAAGGGTTTGCACGGTCTTGCCAAGTCCCATATCATCGGCAAGGCAGCCGTTAAGAGCGTATTCCCTCATAAAGAGAAGCCAGTTGTACCCGGCCTCCTGGTAGTGTCTCAGGGTGCCTTTGAATTTTTTTGGGAGAGGATAATTTTTTATTTCGTTAAAATTTTCCAGTTTATGATAGAGCGTATTCATTGACTCAAATTCGCTGTCCTTGTTTTCCACGGCAGTATAGAGCTGGTTAATGAGGCTGAGATCGAGCTTTGGGATCTTCATCTTTCCGCCCGTGTCCATTCCCTCTATCTGTAGTCTCTTGAGCATATCAATCTCTTGTTCCGATATGATGGTAAATGTTTGCCCCACCTGCAAAAGACCGGCTTCCAGAAAAATACTCTCAATATAAATGTCCTCTTCAGTGCCGTCGGGATGCTCATAGCTGGTCTCTACATCGAACCAGTCAATTCCCGATGATACCCGGTAGGCCACTTTTCCCCCGGCTGATGTTATTTTTTCCTTGTTATCCTTTAGCTGTATCTCTATGCCGTTTTCAAGGAGTTTTGAGCCGTATTCTATAAGGAAATTCCTGGTGCTGATATTTATTGTGTAGTCGGGCTTTGCCGTACGCTGTAAATTCATAAAGTATTTGGTGTCGCCATATTTCGAGAACAGGTCGTCCAGGTATTTTTTCACCGATACTTCATACGCTTTATTTCGTCTTCCCATGAGAAGTTCTTCCCTGGTTGTCTCACTCTCATCTAAGGGGAAGAATTTTTCTTCATCTCCGGAAAACTGTTCAAAAAGGAATTCTTTTCCAATGTAGTCAAAATAGAGCTCTATGGAAAGTTCCTGAAGTTCCCGGTTTAAGCGAATAAAGGGTTTTGGTTTGTGGCTGACTATTTTCATGGAACTGATATTGAAATCAAACTCCACCTCGTTTGCCAGGTATTCATCACAATAATGGCGGAGCGCTTCAATATCGACCGGTTTGAGGGAGTACATGTTTCGTATAAGGATCTGAAAAAAATTCGCGAAATGTAAATTATTCTTTTTGTAAAAAAGCAGACCTTCTGCGTGAGTGAAAAAGATGTCCGGGCCCTGGATATTTGAATCCCTGAGCTGTTCAACCGTTCCAAGAATATTTCCGGCTTCATCACAGAAATGGACTATGGGAGCAAAATATATATTTTTATGTTCCGCTTTAAAAAATACAAATGAAAGCCTGGTTTTTTCTACCCGGTGTATGGTAAGCGGTACTTTTCCCTTTACATCTTCAAGATATAGCTGCAATTCAGGGTTGTCCGCTAAATAGCCAAGATAGTGCTGTAGATAATTTTGTTTTTGATAGTTTTCATACTGCGACCAGAGCAGGGTTAGAAGCATGCTCTCATCTTTTGTCAGGGGACCGTTTACTTTATGGGGAGAATAGTTCTCAAACCGTCCTTCACTGCCGTCCCGTTTTACATATCGTACTGCCGGCATAATATGATAGTTATATTTAAAATAGCCTTCTTTTTCCACTTTAAAGACCAGCCTGTATTTTTGCCCTGCTCGTTCCGGTGCCATCTCCCCGGTATCTTTATTCAACAGCTTGCCGATGTAATCCTGCAGCGTGCTTCTGCTTCTCTGAGGAGTAAAATCGAGTTTTTTTACCTCGTCCTTTATTAAATCAATCTCTTCTTCCGCTTCCTGCATTCCCGTTATTAGATTTTTTTCATCGTTTGTAAAGATCCGGTTATGCTTCATGTATATGAATAATGCCGCGATATGTTCACAGGTTTCGTTAATTGAGGGGCAATTGCAATTCGTTTCAAAAAGGTCTCCTGTTTTAGTCACTGAGACCCGGAAAATAGCAGCATCCGTGCTTTGAACCCTGGCAGTGACTACATCTTCCTGAATTTTGAGATCCCTCACCAGGTTCATATTATAGATAATATTACCCTTGAGCAGGGTCATTTGATCAATGTCAATTGCGATCTCTTTTGTAAAATCTTTGATGTTCATTACGGCCTTCCTGACTATACAGTTGTGTAGATTGGTGTTTAACAATTCCCCCCTTTTTTGCAGATGAAACTGTGGTTGTACCGGAGCTTCTTGTGTGTTGCTTCCTGGGAGAATCAGTGAGGGTTCGTTTTGAAAGCGACGTTACGTAACGTCGCTTTCAAGGTGCAGGTTCCGGGCAACATCCCCCGGAAAACCTCGAACCTTTTTTACATATTTTTTATGATCCCGGCACACCTCGAACAAAGTTCCGGGTGTTCACTGTCGGAGCCTAAATCTTCGGTGAAGTTCCAGCAGCGGACACATTTTTCGCCTTTTGACTTTTCCGCGATGACCGTTGTGTTGTCGTACTCATCTCCTTCTGCCGGTTTTTCCGTAAGGAGCTCGATTTTTGCTACCTGGAAGAATCGTTTCACGTCGCTTCCCATCTCTTCGACCATGATTTTGACCGAACTGTCCGCTACATAGAGCTGAATATCGGCCTCAAGGGAGGCTTTGATTATTTTATCTTTTCTCTTTATTTCAAGAGACTTTAATATGTCTTTTTTTACATCTACCAGTTTTTCCAGTCTTTCGGCTATTTCCGGATTATTGTATTGGTCATCCGGTTTGTAATAGGTTTCCATGTGAATAGACCCGGTGTTGCCGCTGAACTGCCATATTTCTTCTGCCGTGAAAGCCAAAACCGGGGCGATTAAGCGTACCAGGGTTTTTTGTACTTCACTGAGCACGGTCTGGTTTGCTCTTCGGATCTCAGCATCCGGTGCTTCCACATAGAGTATGTCTTTTGATATATCAAAATATACAGATGAGAGTTCCACGGCGCAGAAGTTTAATATCCTCCGGTAAACCAGGTGGAATTCGAATTTTTCATAGTGTTCTATTACCTGTTCCGAAAGCTTATAAAGCTTATGGAGTATCCATTTATCTATATCCGCCAGTTTGTCATATGAAACCGCGTTGCTTTCGGAATAGTCCGCCAGGTTCCCGATGATAAACTTAAAGGTGTTCCGTATTCTCCGGTATGAATCCGCTACCTGCTTTACCATGTCCATACCAATTCTGAGGTCGTTCCGGTAATCTTCCGATGAGACCCAGAGCCTCAGGATATCGGCACCAAATTGCTTGATGAGCTTGTCCGGCGGGATTACATTGCCCACGGATTTACTCATAGCTTTTCCCTTTTCATCCAGTACAAAGCCGTGGGTAAGAACCGCTTTATACGGCGCCTCTCCCCGTACTGCCAGGGCAGGCCAGAGCGAGGACTGGAACCATCCACGGTGCTGGTCACTTCCCTCAAGGTAGAGGTCGGCCGGCCAGCGGTGGCCTTCCCACCTGTCAAGTACCGCGAAGTGTGATACTCCGGAATCGAACCATACATCGAGAATATCATATTCTTTTATAAATTCTTCACTGCCGCAGGAGCAGACTGTTCCTGCGGGTACCAGGTCTTTTATATCATCGGTATACCAGGTATCGATGCCTTTTGTTTTCGCGATCTCTGAGAAATGAGCAATGCTTTCTGTTGACATCATATTGGCTTCGCACTTTTTACACTTGAACGAAGGGATTGGCACTCCCCAGGTCCGCTGCCGGGACAGGCACCAGTCGGGCCGGGTTTCGGCCATGCTTCTGAATCTTGATTCGCCCCAGGACGGGATCCATTGTGTTTTATCAACAGACTTTATTCCTTTTTCCCTGAGGTCTTTGTGATCCATCATAAAAAACCACTGCTCTGTTGCTCTGAAAATAAGCGGCTTTTTACAGCGCCAGCAATGGGGATAGGAATGGTCTATTTCTTCGGTATGGATTAGTACATCCTGTTCTTTGAGAAGATCCACTACCTTTGAATTCGCGTCAAATACATTGACCCCTTTCATTTCAGGGAAGTCTCCGGTATAACGGCCGTAGTCATCAACAGGGCAGTATACTTCCAGGTCATATTTAAGACCGATGATATAGTCATCATGTCCGTGACCCGGTGCCGTATGAACTATCCCGGTTCCCGCTTCCAGGGTTACATGATCTCCGAAGAGTACTTTTGATTCCCTGTCTATAAATGGATGGGAAACTTTCATTGTCTCTATCTGTTCTGTTGTGAGCGCGACTTCATCTTCTTTTTCACTGCCAACGGCCTTTTCAAGTTCCGCTGCAAGCTCTTTCGCTACGATGTAATATTCACCGTTGAATTTACAGGCCGAATACTCAAACCGCGGGTGAAAGGATACTGCCAGGTTCGCGGGCAGGGTCCAGGGTGTTGTTGTCCAGATCACTACATAGAGATTGTCTTTATCGAGCCCATCGATATCAATAGAAGAAGGATCTACTTTGAATTTTACGTATATCGATGGTGAGCTGTGATCGTCGTATTCAACTTCCGCTTCCGCCAGGGCAGTGACACAGGTTGGGCACCAGTATATTGGCTTTTTGTTCCTGGTTATGTACCCTTCTTTAAAGATATCACCAAAAACTTCCACGATCTTTGATTCGTAATCAGGGGTCAGGGTTTTATAGGGCTCTTCATAGTTGGCGAATACTCCCAGTCTTTTGAATTCTTCCATCTGGATATCTACAAAGTTATCGGCATATTCCCGGCAGCCTTTCCGGATATCTACCTTTTCCATTTCCCTGGCTTTTTTTCCCAGTTTTTTGGTTACGTTCAGTTCAATGGGCAGTCCGTGGCAGTCCCAGCCCGGTACATAGGGCGCTCTGTATCCCTGCATACTCTTATGCTTGATTATCATATCTTTCAGGATCTTGTTTAAGGCATGGCCAATATGGATATTTCCGTTCGCGTATGGAGGGCCGTCGTGCAGAATATAGAGCTCCGCGTCTTTTCGCGCCTCCTGGATCTTCCAGTATAATTTTTCTTCGTTCCATTTCTTTAACATCTCAGGCTCCCTGTTTGGCAGGTTTGCCTTCATTGGGAAATCGCTTTTTGGCAGGTTTACTGTCTTTGAATAATCCATATTGTCCTCGTTTTTTTACTTTAATCCATATATATCCTGCATAAAAGGAAGAAAAGGGGCTGTTTTGTCAATGTTTTTTTTGGGGTTTGGTACCTCAGAGCTCTTATAAAGAGCTCTGAGGTCAATATATTTCCTAACGGGGAATATAATACTCTATTGACGAAAAGGGAAAAACATCTATATTATATAAAAAGAGCCCAACTGGGGTGGTTTTTTGATAATGAGGTGCTCACATAATTATAAAGGATTGACCGGGGAAGTGGCAGCGGAACCGGACATCGCTTTTAAATTAATATTTTCGTAAAAAAAGACCTCTCTTTTTATTATAATAGTATTTGGAATCATTTGTTTCGTTTTCAATATGAGTTACATGTCTTTTCTTACTATTAAATCTAAAATGGCGAATATATTCTAATTTAATCATGTCATTTTTTGAAGGTTTATAATTTTTTGCCTGGTATATAGTAGTTCGTCTTTTTCTTTTAATAACCGCGAATTGTTTCGGAAGTTCGGGAACTAACTGTTTGGGAAAGATCAAGGTGCATTTTTTTATCGGACCTTTCCAGGTTCTGCCGGTTTCGAAAATATAAAACCAATGATTATATTCGGATGAAGTTGTATAGGTATCAAGGGCAGCCGCGTAGATTGTATTAGCTCGATACTGAAATTGAATTTTAGATCTACTGAGAGCCTGGAATTTCAAGGTATGAATAACATGAAAAACGGGTAACAAATAAAAAACTCTTCCATTTTTTTCAATTTTGTCCGTTTCTAATAATTTCACTTCCAGTAAAACTTTATCTATTTTAATTCCACTGTTATTTTGATTGATACTTACGTGGTTAATA
>JAAENB010000781.1 GCA_024224995.1 bacterium
AACCCTGCGAGGGGGGCGGATCCTGCGATGGGGGTGGAACGTGCGAGGGTTGCGGACCCTGCGAGGGGTGTCAATTTTGCCGGAAAAATAGATAATTTCTCACCCCCATTTTTTCTTTGAAGAGAAACGTCAAAAAAAACGTCATAAAACCACAAAATAAAATTAGCGCATAAATGTCGTGGGGATAAGCGGTATTTCTCCGGAACAGGAGCCAGGACGGCGACGCCCCTGTTTAATACAGGACGTATTATAACAGGGGTGGAGGAGAAATACCGCTTATCCCCCAGAGCACCATCACAATTCCGCTGCGCTCGATTACAAAAATAAAAAGAAAAAAAATCCTTGTCTACCACCGAAATCGAAACCCCAGCCGCAGCCCCTGCGAGGGGTGCGGACCCTGCGAAAAGGAGACCGCACAGGAAACAAAGCAGGAACTGTCGTTTAAACGGCAGAGGCACTATTTTTTTTGCACCTTAATTTCCGAAGGAGCAGACCAGCCCTGGATAGACGGTTCGTACATACACTCCATACGGGAAGCCCGAACCATAAAACTACCAGGCAGCTCCGCCCGCACAATATAGGCAATCTCGTAAATCTGCCCTTTCCGCAGTTTATTGAAGAAGAAAACCATCCTGTTGTCCCAGCGTTCACTATGAACATAAGGCTTATACTCATCATAGGCGTTCTTCCGAACCACTTCAAAACCGGAAGGAAGATAATCTTCCAGAACAAGATATTCAAAATCATCATGAGCCTTAAAGCGCAGGGTAACCAGGAGTTCATCACCAACACGGATGGTCTTTTTGTCCTGAAGACTCCGGGGAACCATATACTCACGGTTATGAATATCCCGGACCCGGGCAATCCCTGAAAAATTCCTGAACAATTCAATCCCGTTCGACAGGGAACTCAAGCCCTTCTTTTCGGACTTAAATACCGAAAGAAACCCCTTGGGCTTAAAATAAAGCGTACCGGCGGCAGCAACATTATAAAATACGGTTTTACCGCCTGTGCCAGAAGCCGTAACGGAAATATCCTTGCGGGAAGAAAAACCGGAAACAGGGATATGCTTAACCAGTTCCTCAGTCTTTTTAATATTCCCGGGATCGTACTCAAAAGAAGCAATCTGTTTCCCTTCCATTGAAAACTGAATGGACGCCCGTCCGCTAGGGGGTTCTTCCCCGTTCCGCACAAAGTCACATATGGCAAAAATAACATGGGCTGTTTCTTTGGTAGAACCCCAGGAAGTACCAACACTTCTCCGGGCAAGGGAACTCACAGCCTGGGCCGCCATTGAACTCCGGTCATTGGCGGCAATGAGAGTAGACAGAACGTGAGCCGTCATCTCAGTACGGCCGCCCTGCCAACCCCAGCGCTGACGCCCAAAACTCTGCCAATAAATCCCTTTGGCGTCTTTTTTCATGAGACCTTTTAATTCGGCCAGGTACTTCTTAATTCCCGAAGAACGTTTTTCTCTTAAATGGCTCAGGGTTAAATTTCCCGGAACTGTTCTCGGCTTCATGTGAGTGAGCGCGCGAACAGTATACGTAAGAGAATAAGGATTTTTACCGTTTTTAGCAAACCCCTTTTCCAGGTCATTATACGCGGACATATCCCACTTACCCCATAAGGCGTACACATACAGGAGATATGCTTTTGCGTCGTAATCGCTCAGGGACGAACTGGTGATCATTCTTCGAACAGCGGAAAGGCCCCGTTTAACAGTATTCTTATCCACCTTGTAGCCGTACTTTTTAGCATGGAATAGCGAATAGAGCACATACCCGGTTAAATAATAATTGCCCCGGTCACCGGACCACCAGCCCCAGGAGCCATCGGAATTCTGAAAGCGCTGCATTTTAGCAACACCCATAGCGGTCATCTTACCAATATCCTTTTGATCCTTGCTGGTAACCAGGTGAGAATATTTAGTATCTTTCAACACCTGGTGAACAGCCAGAAGCGGAACAAACTTATTCAGGGTTTGCTCAACACAACCGTAAGGATATTTGATGAGATCCTTAGTAGCCTTCAGGATCTGCAGCACAGGAGAAGGATTCACGGATATGGTAATCGTTTCCGGAACAAATTCAAAATCTTCATCGGACTTCAGAGGCTTTAGAACCACCTTTTTATTCGCGCCAAGATCACCCATGCCGTAAAGCTTAAATGGAGATCCGCGCTTTTCCACGGGAACCTTAACGCGCAGGGCATCCTTGGCCTTAGCGTCGGCCCTGGCATCATACCGGAGCGTAACCCTGTTTGTTTTTTCCGGAACAACTATAGTATGATAGCTCCGAGCCGATCCAAAAGCCGGAAGGCTGATCTTAAGCGGACTGTCGGGAGGAGCAATTTTTCCGTTAACCTTAAGCGTGGTATTCACATTGGGAAGTCCCCTGCCCGTATTACTGTTAACGATCCCAATAAGACCAATGGTATCCTTTTCTATCATAAACCGCGGTTTCCCGATCCGCGCGATGAGGTCCTGGGTAACCAGGAATTTTTTCCGTTTTTGGCCCAGTCTACCGGCACGGTCGTGGCCCCTGACCGTAAGCCGCCAGGTAGTAAGATTGTCGGGAAGGGTAAACGAAACCGAAGCCTTCCCTTTCGCGTTGGTCCGGATATTGGCTTTCCAGAAAGCAGTATCCTCAAATTTTTCCCGCACCTTGACCTTGCCTTCTTTACCCGCGCCGGCAAGAACAGTTATTGGATATGAATAGGCCGAAAGAACCCAGTTCGATATCTTCGTATAGAAGAAATTCCGAATATGCGGAGTAAAGTCACGGCGCACATGATAAATAGCCTCATCAACAGCCGAAAGAGAGATATCGGCCTTTACCGGGGCTCCCCTTTTATTCTTTGCCGTAATTTGGATGGTAGCCGTATCACCGGGCATATACCGCTCCCTGTCCGGTTTTACGAATATATCCATTTCCGTATCTTTTGTGGGCAGGGAAATATTCGCGGTACTGGTAAACAGAGCCCGCTTTCGCTGCATTGTAGCGGTTACGTAAAAATTGGGCGCGTAACTCGCTTTCACCGGCAGGGTAATGGGAGTAATATTTCCTTTTAGACGCACCACCTTTGACAAATAAATATCCTTGCCCTCAAGAGTCAGGAGAACATGGGCGTTGGTAAAGCGTGTTTTTATGAGACAGGTAAGAGGACCCGGTTTTTGCATGGTTTTGGAATTTACGTCAAGTTCCAGGTTTTTAAACCGCGACGCGATATTTCCGCCAAAACGGTTATATATCCAGATGACCCTGGATGCCGTAATGGTATTGTTCCGCCGGTCCGCCCCGGTAACCACGATATCGAACTCACCGCGATGAAGGAATTTTTCCGGCAGGGCAAGTTTCGCTTTCCCGTCTGCCCCGGTCTCGATCTTTCGTTCAAATATGGGCCGTTTGCCGTGCACATAAACCCGCTGATAGGGTTTCCAGGTATACCGGTATAGCGCGACCTTCAATTTCGCGGAAACCGGTTTACCGGTATGTGAAAGGGTTTTTATTATAACTTTTTTCTTTTCATCATCGGCGAAAAAATTCTGCTCAGGGTTTATTTTAACATAAAATTCACCGCGGCCAACTTTGATCTTTTTCCGGGTAGTAACACTAATATTCGACTTGTCCACAACAGTCGCTTCAAGGGTAATTTCCCGGTCATAGGGCTTGCTGCCCGAATAAAGAGAGGCCCGGGCAATGCCGTTCCCATCGAGATATTTTTCCCCTTCCAGCATTATCCTGTTATATGAAGTAACCGGGGAGTCTTCTTCCCACCAGTACCGGGTATCCGTATCCCGGAGCCGGGTCTCGTAAAAACGGAACCGGACCAGGGCTCCTTTGAGCGGAGCGCCAAAAAAATATTTCGATTCTATTTTAAAGTCAACGGTATCGCCATTGATAAAATAATCCCGTGCCGGCGTAAGATCAATTTTAAATTCCGGTTTCCGGTACTGCTCAACGTAAAACCTGCCCGCGCCATAGAGGTTCTTTTTTGAATGGCCAACGCGGATTTCATGCACTCCCAGGTTCCCGGTTGTAGAGAGCTTTATTTTGCCGTTCGCGGTGCCCCACTGGTCCAGGGTCATGCTCCCTTCCTTAATTGTTTTATTCATGTCACGATTTCGAATTTTATAATAGAACTTGTGCCCGGCCCTGGGAACGAATTTTGATTTCCGGGTTTTGCCGATTATTTTATAAAATACCGTATCCCCTGCCCGGTATACGGGCCTGTCCGTATAAATATAATACTTGTTCTTTTCCCGCTGAAAAACAGCCGGAGAACCGGTACTGCACAGGGCATAGCTGCCGTCTTTCCCGATAACCAGCACAGAGAGATGCTTTTTCGTCCGCACTCTATGCTTAAAAACTCCTCCTTTACCGGTCTTGCCTTTTTTTATAATGGCAACAGGAAGGTCTTCAATCCGCTTTGGCGGTTTATGAGGATAACGGGAATTTTTATATCGCCGGTCACTCGGCGTAGAATCAAATACCACAACCCTGGCGCCCCGTATGGGTTTATTGTTTACCAGGTTGGTAACATAGGTCATTATGGCAAAGCGCGAGCGTTTCACCACAACCCCAACGGAAGTAACAGTAAAAAACTTCCGGCTGAGAACCCTGCCCGGTCCTTTTACCTCAATACAGTAGCCCCCGGTAGAAAGCGGTTTTTTAATATCCAGGTTCTGGTAGCGCCAGTCATAGGGCCTGAAATTTCGAACCGGTTCATCCCATGAGGAGATTTTTTTAAAGCGTTCCCTTCCTGGGTTCATTGAATCGGGGTCGGCGCGGCCTTTTAAAAACACAGCCACGGGAACTTTATACAGCGTAGCTTTAACCTTTTCAACCCTGAAGGTCCGTAAATTAAAAGAGACCTTGTTTCCCGGGGCGAACGTATACCGGTAGGTATAAATATTCACTTCAGGTTTTTTAGGCACCACAACAAAATTAAGATTTTTCAGTTCCTGCCCTTCGGGAATAGTAATATAGGGACGTTCCAGTTTATAAAATCCCTGGTGCGTTATTCTGAGTTTATATCTCCCGGGCTTAAGATCTTCAACCCGGTAAGTACCGTCATGATAGGTAGACCCGGTAAAATTCCATCTTCCCAGGGCAGTAACATTGATATTCACTGCCGGGATCTTAAGCCCCTTTATGGTAATTTTTCCCGACAGGGACGCGGGGCGGTACATACGCATGGGAAGGGTAAACGTTTCCCCGCTATTAATATATTTCAGGCTTGCGGTTTCAGTAATATACCCGGCCCTGTTAAAAGTAACATAATACCGGGCATATGCAAGCTTACGAAACTTGTAGCGTCCATTCTCATCGGTCTTGACGATCACGGGTTTCCCCTGGGATGAGCGGTTATACCGGTAATAACGATATCCTTTTCTGAGTTTTACCTCTACTCCGGAAAGCCCTTTACCCGAACTGTTGCTCACCACCCCGGAGATTATAGCCTCGGGAGTAAGCCGAATCGTCTGTTTACCGGGAGAGATCTTTCCCTTTGACCGGTACGAAACATATCCATCTGCAATAACTTCCAGAATATAACTGACCTGGGTAATATATCCTTTTATTTCAAAATTCCCATTGGAATCGGTCTTTGCCAGGTAGTATCCCATTCCCATATTGGCGTTTTTCAACTCAACAGTGGCATTGGCTATGGGTTTTTCTTTATCTCTATACCCGGTCACAACCCGGCCTTTTATTACGGCCTCTTCCGAAAGCTTTCCATCTTTCGAATCAGTAGTATACACCTTCCTGCCGTCATCCAGGGTCTCTTTCTTTACCCCGAAAGTGCTGCATGAAAACAAAACTGCAGTGCATAATACAAATAATAAAACATTCAAAAACCTGCGCTTTTTCAGCATTATATTTCTCCTGATACTTCAGTTTACACTCTTCCCTTTTATGCTTTGTTTATAAAATAATAGACGAATTGAGTCAATCAGAAATTATACTGCTAAAAAACTCACAAAAACACTTCAAAAGAGCATCCATCAGGGAAAAGACTCCCGAAAAGCAAAAAACCGGGACAAATCTGTCCCGGTGCTTTTTTTTTTTTGTTATTTACAAATGGAACAGGTTATTTATAGTAATCTACGAAGTGCGAGAATAATTTTCTCATTCTAGTACTCTAATATTCATCTTAATAGGTTTTGTAGTTCTACGCGGCTGGGGTCCCCCCAAAGATTCCAGCCGCCTACTTTTTTTTATTTGCGGAACGGGGAGAGAATAATGCCAAATATCAATATCACAGTGGAATCCTTAGCATCCGCAATAAAACAATTGAACAAAGAAGAGCTGGAATGGCTCACCATTTTATTAACCAGTGAAGGCAAAAACCCTTTAAAGAATAAAAAAGAGGAAGCCGCCCCGTTTGTCAACCGTCTTACATAAAAAACAGTTGAAGAATAATCATTCCAAGCAGCGAAGCAATCAAAGAAATTACTAAAGCCATACTATAGCGGTCGTTCTTCCGTTTATGCCGTTTTGAATTAATAATTAATCCCACAACAGAACAAATAGCCAGGGGAATCATAAGGAAAAAAGAGTATTCCACCAGGGATGCGTTCCACATACTAAATCCCGTACCGGTATTATAGAACCGGTCAAACATTGTCCCCCCTTTTGGTTTTGCCAGGGCAAGAAGAATAACAACAGAAAGCAAAACCAGTGATGAAACCAGGGCAAGAAAATTTTTACTTTTAATAAGCAAATCACCATTATGACGTTTATTTTTCCTTACCAGTGCCATGAGTCCCTCCCATTGCCTATAGTATCGCTACTAATAATATACGCAATGTGAGGGGAGGTTTCAAGAGAAACACAACCCTCCCATTCTCATAGCACCCGGACCTTTGAAACAATTTCCCGGGCAAGTTTCTTACAGCCCTTTTTCAAGACCGACCGGACGGTTGACTCATGAGTGATTTTAAATTTAACTTCCCCGGTTTTAGAATCAATGGCCAGGACTGAAAGCATATACATCTTTTTAACCTTTTCAACAGAGGCGAAAAGAAGAAGCTTTTTTTTATCCGGTGCAGCCTCACTCTTTGAGGCGGCAACCCCGCTTTTTCCCCGCAGCCTCCGCAGTTCATTAAAAATAGCCGTATAAACTTCAGAAGGGACATCTTCTTCAACATTCACACTCTTCAGATGCTTTTTCTGAAAAACAATTATGTCTCCTTTCCCGAGAACCGTAGTCTGCTCTATACCGGGCAAACCATTTTCTCCGTTAGAGACCATCATCCCTCCCTCATCCCTTTTGTCAAAGGGATCCTTCTCTTTCTGCCGGATAGATTTTTCAGGTGTTTTGTTTACCGGTTCAACAACTCGCTGCTCATCGTTGAACAAATTGTTCGTTGATATTGCAAAAGCCGAAGCAACCGTTGCCATGGAAACAACACATAAAAAACTTACCAGTGCCATAAGTTTAACCAGGGAAAGATAAATCCCTACCTTCTTAAGAGCAAAAAAGAGATACAGTACCAGGGCAAAAAAAGGAGTGTAAAGACCGCCTTCTTTCAAAAGCCGGACAAGATTTTTCCTTGTGGACTCCTGAATATGCTTTTGTAATTTCGGTGGAACCGGCCTGCTTAATCGATATCGATCCAGCAGGACTTCCATTTCTTTCATGTTTTCTATCATTGAGTAACCCTAATATTTATCTTAATCATCTTATTTATTTTTTTTGCTAAAAAAAATGGGGCAGGAAGAGGCAAAAACCATCTCCTGCCCCGCCATTTAAAGCAGTTGCCTATTTATTATATAAGTGTCGTTTTAGAGATAAAAAGGGCGATTTTTTTTTAAAAAAATCAACTTTTCTCTTGATTTTTTTTCATTATTTTTTCTATGGCTATTGTTTTGATAGGATACTCCCAAAAGGCTACTCTTCTGTTTACTGTTTTCCCATAAGAATAGACCTTCTCAAGAAACTAAATTTTGATTGTGCCCGGGCCTTGAAGTAGTATGGGCTCTTTGGATTGCTGCGGAACTCCCTTCGGTCAAACAGTCCTCACAACCCAAAGAGCCCATAATACTTCAAGGCCAGATGCAGATTGTAATACTATTTAGTTTCTAACGTATTTTTTCCCTGCTACACCTGGTCGGTCGTGTCTTAATAAAAAGAAAAACGTCATT
>JAAENB010000782.1 GCA_024224995.1 bacterium
GCTCCCTCGCAATGACGGTATGGCTTTAATTTATATCAAATCGACAGATTCTGGAAGCGGCACATACAAGCTGAATTTGAAAACCGGCTTTTTTTATGAGATATTTCGATGATAATTCACCAGAAAACCTGGGTTCTTGCCGCTGGAAGCGGCACCTACAAGCTGAAATTGAAAACCGGCTTTTTTTATGAGATAATTCGATGAAAATTCACCATAAAACCAGGGGTCTTGCCGCTGGAAGCGGCACCTACAAGCTGAAATTGAAAACCGGCTTTCTTTTATTGAGATATTACGATGAAAATAGTACGATTTCAAAGTCAACCTAGCAATAAGGAAAATGATGCCTTACGATAACTTGCGTCAGGGACGATTTTCTCAACAATACAATGATTATTTCGTAACCATCTGTTGCTATGAAAGGAATAATCTATTGATTGACGCGGACATAAATTCAATTGTCATCAATAGTATTCATTGGTTAGATGAAAACAACCTAATAGATTTGTATTTTTACATACTTATGCCTGATCATGTGCATATTATTTTCCAATTAACAGGAGCTAAAACACTAGGCGAAACGGTCAAAAGTTTTAAGCAATATACAAGCAGGATTGTTAATAAAAATAGAGATATACAATTGTGGCAAAAAAGTTTTTATGATCATTGTATCAGAAAAGAGGAAAGCTTGGCAGAGAAAATCAAGTATTGTTGGTATAATCCGGTAAGAGCAAATTTGGTGCAGGAACCGGCACAATATCATTTATGGTGGTGTAAATTCGATTTGCCCATTTTATAATTTGATAAAGATGCGGCTTCCAGCCGCAAAGTAAGAGTCAAGAAAAGAGAAGGCCGGGTTTTTAATATAGTTTGTAGGTGCGGCTTCCTGCCGCAAAATATAAGTTCAACAACCAGGGTTCTTGCTGCTGGAAGCGGCACCTACAAGCTGGATTTAATAATCGACTTGATATACATGGTAGCTGCGGCTTTCACCCGCAAAATTAGAGTCTATAAATGAAAAGGCCGGATTTTTAATATAGGTTGTAGGTGCGGCTTCCTGCCGCAAAATTAGAGTCTATAAATGAAAAGGCCGGATTTTTAATATAGATGGTAGGTGCGGCTTCCAGCCGCAAAGTAAGAGTCAATAAAAGAGAAGGCCGGATTTTTAATATAGGTTGTAGGTGCGGCTTCCAGCCGCAAAAACAAAGTTCAACAACCAGGGGTCTTGCAGCTGGAAGCGGCACCTACAAGCTGAATTTAAAAACCGGCTTTTTTTATGAGATATTTCGATGAAAATTCACCATAAAACCAGGGGTCTTGCCGCTGGAAGCCGCACCTACAAGCTGAAATTGAAAACCGGCTTTCTTTTATTGAGATATTACGATGAAAATAGTACGATTTCAAAGTCAACCTAGCAATAAGGAAAATGATGCCTTACGATAA
>JAAENB010000783.1 GCA_024224995.1 bacterium
AGTGCGCTCGAGTTCGCTCAACGCGTGGCGGGCGGAGTCGACACGGACCCCGGCGACCTCACACCGCCTTGTGGCCTGCTCTACTTGGGCGGCCGCCCCGGCCGGCGGGGACCGGGTCAGCCCAGCGGGCCGAGCCAACACCCTCACCCGCTCCAGGTTGCGTTGGGCTGCGACCAGGTCCTGTTCGGCTTCGCCCACCGCGACGGTCAGGCGCCGGTGGAGGTGTTGGGCGTTGGCTCCGGCGTGTTCGTCTCGTTCGCCCAACAGATCCTCCAACGCCATCGCTGCCACCGCGGCGCGCCGGGCCTGGAGGGTGAACGCCGTCATGGCCTGATGGTCGGTGTCATGGGCCGCTGAGAGCTCCGGCGCTACCGCGGGCACCGGTTCACTGCGAAGGTTGCGGCCCAGTGTCTGGTAGCGGTGGGCGTAGACGGCTTGGCCGGCCACCGCCCGGTCCCACACCTGCTGGTGGGCCCCGCGCCGATCGGGGCGGCCGCCGAGTACGGCGACTTGGACCGGGTCGGGGTCAGCGATTGCGCCACCGGCGATGCGGGCCTGGGCGATTGCTTGGCTGCGACCGGTTGGGGTGAGCGCATCGAGCGCGGCGGCGATGCCGGTGTCAGCCACCGTGGCCAC
>JAAENB010000784.1 GCA_024224995.1 bacterium
CACCATTATGTGATGAGCTCCTCTGAGATGCACGGGGTTATTTCATGGCAGATTTTTTGGGGGCTGCCTGAAAAAACAGCGGATTTGCTTCAGTGCAAGCTCATTTAGTCTCATTATCAGGCTGATTATTCCCATGAGCCCTTGATCTAAAAGTCGAGTATATTTCCAGTGTCAACACAGGTGAAATTGTGCGAGTCCGGGTGTATAAATAACTCAGTCTCAGGAGAAGAAAACGTTCGTTCAACAATAAAATAATCGAGCTGCGAAAACAGGGGATTATTCAACAAAGCATCGTTTTCTTCTCCCTGTTCGATATGGAGCTCAAGATGTTTTAATTCCGGTAAATGGGCATTACAAATTTCAAGAAATGCATTTGAATCAATACCGGGTTTAATTACTAATTTTTTTAAGTTTTCGTGACGGACCGTTCCCAGGCTCAGCTCTTTGCTGCCCACAATATACAGGGTTTCCAGGCCGGGATATGCCGAGAGCAAACCCGAGTAACAGCTTTGCGTAACACTCTCGATCCGGACATATTTCGAATCCTCGTTTTCAAGATCTCCCATATAAAGATCTTTTAAAGACGAAAATTTACTATGGTGGTCCGACAGGAACAAAAGGATCGCTTCCGGAGATTCATTGACATAATAACTGTCTTCATCATTATAACTCCCCCAATAACCGATTCTCAGGGAGGTGATATTTTCACCATCAAGTTTCTCCAGTTCATTTATTATAAGATCCGAAGCGCATTCACCCTCCTTCGCATTGACAATAATTGCTTTTTCAACGGCGTTTTTTGTAGAATACTGCCATGGCTCAACAACAACTGTAGACATTTTTCAACTCCATAGGGTAAATCAAGTTTTATTACTCTATAAGTATGAATTTAAGAGAAAAAAGGGCAAATTTTTTATGATTTATCCCACTTGACTTTTCATATATTTCTGTTATAATTCAATTTTAACAATTTCCGTCAGGGACCGTTCCAATGAATATA
Source organism: bacterium (assembly GCA_024224995.1). The sequence goes on from JAAENB010000784.1 coordinate 1,001, forward strand.
CACATACTGCGATTTGTACTGCTAACAATTATTTTATTCCCCTCCCAGGAGCTTAATTCCGCTCCGGAGAAAACCGGTTTTATTCTAAGCGATAACAGTTCCTCCCTGGAAAACATTGTGGTTTTGCCGGACAAAGACGAAAGCTTCACAATTGATACTATAACATCTGTTCCCAACCGGAACAAGTTTCTCGATAACCGGATCGTTGCAAAACAATATCCTTTCAGGGATTTAAGGCGTATGGTCTTCTGGGGAAAAATTGCCATTACCAACAATTCACAAAAAACACCGCAATGGGTATTAGAAGACGCCACAATGCACACAGGCAGGAGCATAGAATTATACGTCAATACGGAAAAGGGATGGGAAAAAAAACGGTCAATCAATGATGCCTATAGGAATTTCATTATTACCATTCCGTATGGAGAAACAAAAGAGTATTATTTTAAATTTACACTCCACTCCTACAGTGTCGACTTTAGCCTCTCCCCGGTGCCGGAATTCATGGAGCGCAGTCAACATAAAAGCATATTTTACGGGATATTGATTGGAATAATTATTATTATGGCCTTTTATAATCTCTTTCTTTTCTTTTCATTTAAAGAAAAAAGTTATATTTACTATATCTCTTTTATTATTTGTTACGGCATGCTCTCTTTAATCATGTCCGGCGTTCTGTACGAGATATTCCCGTGGTTTGATTCCAAAGTAACCCTGTTTCACTACACCAGGTCATTTACCCTGGCAACGCTTGTTCTATTTGGCGGAAGCCTTTTAAATTTTAATTATTACTTACCAAAAGGAAGAAAATTTCTTTATACCATAATTATGATCATGCTGCTATGCACATTTATTTTTGGCATCAAAGCAGAAGTATTAATAAACATTCTATTTATAAACGGCACCATTACTCTCTACAGTATGGCCATAATTATCTGGTTGAAAAAATTCCGTCCGGCGAAATATTTTATTGCAGCCACCTCACTTTTCCTCATCGCAATGTCTCTCTACCCTATTAGTTATCTTGATGGGACTCCATTCAGTCTAAGCGATTTAATACAGTACCGATTATTAGATAATACGGGATTAGTAATGATTTTTTTATTCTCCCTGGCCCTGGCGGACAGGATCAATATAATCAAAGAAGAGAAAGAGGAAGCCCAGGTTAAAGCGATTGAAAACCTGAAAAAAGCGGATCTCATTAAGGATGAGTTCCTGTCGAATACGTCTCATGAACTTAGAACCCCACTGAACGGGATTATCGGCTTAACGGAATCGCTTGTTGAAGGAGCAAAGGGGCCAATCCCCGAGGCTATAAAAAAGAATCTTGAGTTAGTGGCCGTAAGCGGGAAAAGACTCTCGAACCTGGTAAATGATATCCTTGATTATTCCAGGCTTAAGAATAAAGAAATTCAGATTAGTCGAAATTCCGTAAACCTGAAAGCACTGGCCGATGTGGTTCTGGAATTATGCGAGCCCTTAAAAAGAGAGAAAGATCTTCTCCTGAAAAATTCCATACCTCCATCTACTCCCCGGGTACAGGGAGATGAAGTACGGCTACAGCAAATATTCTTTAACCTTCTGGGGAACAGTATTAAATTCACGGAATCGGGTACCATAACAATATCCGCGTCCCTTCAAGAGGAGGATCCCGGTTTAATTGAAGTAAGCGTATCAGATACGGGCATTGGGATTCCCCCGGAGAAACAGGAAAGCATTTTCCAATCCTTTGAACAGGCCGATGGCTCCATATCGAGAAAATACGGCGGCACGGGGATTGGGCTTTCAATCGTAAAACAGCTTGTTGAACTCCACGGAGGAGCAATCCGGGTTGAATCGCAGGAAAATACTGGCGCGCGCTTTATTTTTACGCTGCCCGTTTCGGAACAGCAAAACCGGGAAGAGAAGACTGTACGCAAGATATCAGGAGCACTGAGAAAAGAAGAACCCGGGCCCGGTTACCCGGTGGAGATTCCTCCCGAAATACCATCTCCCGAAGGAGCGTATAAAGGAACCCTCCTTGCCGTTGATGATGACCCGGTAAATTTGCAGGTGGTGGTAAATTATCTCTCTGTTAAAAACTACCGGGTAGTAACTGCAACAGACGGCGGGCAAGCGCTTGAGATGATACAAGAAAAAGGAAAAAACAATTTCGACCTGGTATTACTGGATATCATGATGCCCAAAATATCGGGTTTTGAAGTATGCCGGACCATACGAAAAAATTTCACGTTGTTTGAACTGCCGGTAATTATTTTAACAGCGAGAAATAATGTCGAGGATTTAACAACGGGTTTCGAAGCAGGAGCCAATGATTACCTGTCGAAACCCTTTAACAAAGAAGAACTCATCAGCAGGGTAGAAACCTTAGTTGCCCTGCACAAAACAGTCAACAACCTCAGGGAAGCTCATTTTACTTTATTGCAGGAAAGAATGGACCCTCATTTTTTATTTAACGCGCTCCATTCAATTAATTCTTTAACCATTACCAATCCGGACAAAGTAAGCGACGCCATTTGTATGATGGCCGATAACTATCGCTTTCTCATGGATCATTCAAATAAATCGATGATAGGCTTTAATGAGGAATGGGAATTCGTGAAAAACTACCTGGGTATGGAAAAACTCCGGTTTGCGAAGTTGCTGCGAATAGATATGCGCCAGGAGGGTGATTTTAATGGAGTAAAAATACCTCCCCTGGTTATTCAGCCCCTTGTTGAAAACAGCATCAAGCACGGTCTTAAGGGAGAAGGCATTATTAACATTTTTGCACGGAGGACCGGAGATGAGGTGTATATAGAAATACGGGACAATGGCACGGGAATTCTTAATAAAAAAATCTATTCCCGGTCATTGGGTAATATCTCAATACGATTAAAACATTATTACCGGGACGCGACCCTGGATGCTCGCAATAATGATGAAGGCGGAGCGCTGGTAACAATAACGTTCACTGTTTAATGGGGAATTTATTACTTAGTGGCGCAAATCAATCGCGATATGGGATATGTTTCATCTGCATCAAAGCGAAAACCGATACTGCTTAATATATCATCCCAATCATAGGATAAAAAATCACGAACCCGCCGGGGATAACTGATCCTCAAATAGATCGCGAATAAGATCCGAAGAAACGGTCCTCTCTCCGTACCATAATCAATAATAAAGAGTTTACCGTCTTTTTTTAGTACGCGAAAAATATCCGTTAAAACGCTTATCATCAGCTCGTATTCCATTTCGTGGAGACCAAAAGAAGTCATGGTGATATCGAACTCTTCATTCTGCCAATCCATGTTGGCGGCATCCATTTGGCGAAAATTTATATTCCGTATGCCCCGCTTTTTCACTTTCTTATTGGCAACGGCTATCATATCCGCAGAAAGATCAATGCCGATAATCGTATTGTTGGCCTTTGCAATAGCGATAGAATCTTTCCCGGTTCCCGTGCAAACATCAAGAATGCGGAGATTCGTGTCCGGGATTTTCGCGGCCAGGGCCTTCCGTGGATTCTTTTCTTTTTTGTAAAACACAATACCTTCCAACAAGCTATAAAAGCTGTCATAGAATTTAGAAAGTATTCGATATTTTAACTTCATTTTCTTTTCGTCTTTGTTCTGCATATGTCCTCACCGGCTTTAAAATTTTCAGTTAGCGTAATACTTACTCCCCGCAACAGGGACGCATAAAAAATCATCCGGCCCTTCCTGTTGACAATGAAGGAGACTCAACTCTTCAGGAGAACTGAGTATAATATCCTGATCTATTTTACTGAGCAGCAATATTTTTCCGGCATCAAGATGAAAGCGAATACCGCAGGGTAATCCTTTTGATATCCATATTCCATGTTGATCTACGATAAGATCAATTTTGTGTATTGTATTATTTATTAACCAGTCCAGTCCCGGAAGATTATCAAATTCAAAATAGGGGCAGGAATGAGTCTTACAGGATACCCATTCTCCAAAATCATCCCCCAATCGAATGTCCGGAAAAAATTCATCAAAGGGTATGTTCAGTCCCTGTCCAACAACAAGATGTTTGGATTCCCATAGGGACGATTTTTTACCGTTTTTTGGAGTCTTTCCATCCAGCAATAATCCAACCAGGAGAGACTGCGTATCCCAGCAATTCGTGAAGATATAATTATGTAAATTTGTTTTAAAAACAAGTTGATCGCAGGGGACTTCATAAGCAGTTTCCGCGCCCTCAATACAGCTGCCTAAAAACAGGCCGTCAATTATTCTCAAGCCAACAATAGTTTGAAGCCGGCTAATCGTCTCGCTAACTCGTTGTTTTTTTGTGCTCATTTTATATGCAGTGTCCTATGCTCCTATTTATTTTGTTATCTATCCCGAAGTTTCCCGTCCCAATTACGGCAGATATCAGAAACAAGCCTTTCAAGAAGGGCAAAGCTCCCTTAGACCTCATATTAATATCGGCCCCCTGTTCAATAAGCAATAGTATGATTTCAGGACAAAAAAGGGCGAATTTTCCCGGGCAGGATAGAAAAATTACAGTGATTGACAACCGTACGCGGAAATGATATAATCAAAGCTATGAACAACAGAGCTCAAATAAACCATCTCCGTTATGCGGTTCTTATTACCGGCGCTGTTATATCTATGATTCTCTCGATTAAACCTGTTTTTGGGAATCCCGGAACAAAACGAGCTCTAATCCTGTATCCCGCTCAACGGGGCATGCCGTGGTATGAAGCCACTCATACGGCATTAAAACCACGGCTTGAGGCTGAAAAAGCATTTGCCGTAAAAACGGATGTTGAACACCTCGATTTGCTGCGATACCGGGATAAACAATACAAAAAAGAGCTCTATAACCTGCTCAAAAAAAAATACGCGAACTCCTCTTTTGACCTGGTTATCACATTTGATTACGGACTCGACTTTCTCCATGCTGAAGGAAAAAACTTATTTCACGCCACTCCTGTTGTATTTGGATCCAGTTTTCACAAACCGTCGGAATTACAGGATTTAAAGGATACAGAGACCGGAATAGTCCTGAACAGAACCCCCTTAAATTACAAAAAACATCTGGACATGGTTCTTCAACTTCATCCGCACACAAAAAAAATTGCTGTTGTTTCCGGGTCAGATGCCCAGAGCAAAAAAAGAAAACAGGTCTTTCAAGATATCACCCTTAACTATACAAAAAAAATTGAGTTTACCTGGCTTACGGACATGCCAATGCAGAAAATTTTAGAAGGTCTTGAAAATTTACCGGGCAACACAGTAGTCCTGTACCTGTTCCTTTTAAAAGACAGTACGGGAAAAAATTTTATTCCAATAAAAGCCGGTGAAATAATAGCCAAAAAATCAAACCGTCCTGTTTACGGTCTCTTTGACACATTAATTGGAACAGGGATTGTGGGCGGATATATGAACAACAGCGAAACTCTCGCCAATAAGATCATGGAATACAGTTTACGAGTATTAAAAGGAGAAAAACCATCGGCCATGCCGGTCCTCCGTTATAATTTCACCTACACCTATGACTGGCGCCAATTACAGCGCTGGGCTATCAATGAAGAAAATCTGCCGCAGAACAGCATAATCCGTTTTAAAGAGTCTACTTTTTGGGATTTATATAAACGGCAAATAATTGCTGCGATTTCATTGTCTATTCTTGAAGCTTTTTTGATTATTTTTCTTGTGATAAACAGGTTGAAACGAATCCAGGCCCAGGATGAGCTGAAAAGATCACTTGACGTGCTTGAAGAAAAGGTCTCGGAACGTACCGCAGAACTACAGCAGGCAAAAGAGGAGGCAGAAGCGGCAAACAACTTTAAAAGCGAATTTTTAGCGAATATGAGCCATGAGATCAGGACACCAATGAACGCGATACTCGGTTTTAGCGAAATTCTTGAAGAAGAAGTAGCAGATGAAAATCATCGTTTATACCTCTCATCAATCAGCTCAAGCGGTAAGTCCTTACTCAGGCTCATTAATGATATTCTTGACCTGTCTAAAATTGAGGCCGGAAAAATGGAACTGCAGAATACAACAGTGAATCCTCATATTTTCTTTGAAGAAATAAAAAATATTTTCTCAATAAAAATCGCCAACAAAAAAATTAATTTTATACTGGATATCGACAAAACACTACCCGAAGGTATTTTAATTGACCAACTGAGACTACGGCAGGTACTGTTTAACCTGGTGGGAAATGCCGTCAAATTCACGAATGAAGGGCACATAACAGTATCAGCGAACAAACGCTATACCAGGGAGGATAAAAGTTCAATTGATCTTTTCATCTCAGTTGAAGATACGGGCATTGGTATTCCCGAAAATCAGCAAGCACTTATTTTTGAAGCATTCAGGCAGCAGGACGGCCAGGCCCAGGCAGATTTCGGAGGAACGGGACTTGGCTTGAATATTACCAAACGGCTTCTCGACATTATGGGCGGAGAAATAACCGTTGAAAGTGAACCGGGCAAAGGATCAATTTTCAATATTATTCTCAAGACTGTTCAAATAACAGCCCTGAAACAGGAGAACCCGGAGAGTAAATTTTCGATTACAAACGCAATAACGCTTGAACCCTCAACGCTCCTGGTGGTGGACGATGTTGAATATAACAGGAAACTGGTTCAGGGATTTCTTCAGCATTCACCGGTCAGGGTCTTAGAAGCCCAAAACGGGCAAGAGGCAATTTTCATGGCACGGGAACGGAGGCCCAATCTTATTCTTATGGATCTAAAAATGCCCGTGATGAACGGTTATGAAGCATTGACAATAATAAAAAACGATGATAAATTAAAAACAATACCCGTAATAATTTTCACTGCCTCTTCAATGAAAAAAGATATGGATAAAATTGAAGATGTGGAATACGAAGGATTCTTGCGAAAGCCCGTAAGCAAAAGAGAACTATTCGAGGAATTAATAAAATTCCTGCCCTATAAAAAACCGGCTATTGAAATAGAAGAAACAGAACCTTCCAGCCAGGAGAAAAAGAATGCCTTACTCCCGCTTAAAGTAAAAGAAAAACTGCCGGAGTTATTACTACTCATGGAAAACGAATTTTTCCAAAAATGGGAAAAAAACAGGAAGGCTGTTATCATCAACAAGGTGCAGCTCTTTGGTGAAGAAATTGAAAAAACCGCTGCGTCATATGAGTATCCTCCATTAATTCAATGGGGCAAACAAATACAGCAGGACGCAAGAAACTTCGACATAACTGCCATTAAAAAAACCATGAATAATTTTTTGGAAATTATTCAAACGCTGCGCGAAACTATATCCGAACTAAAATAATCCCGGTGGGTTGTTGCTGGTTACGGCGGATACAAGAATTAAAATTATTTTCCTTGACAACGTCATAAAAGTATAATACATTTTTTTTAAAATTATTCAAGGAAGTTATTAAAAATGAGCAAGAAAAAAACAGAATTCACGAAAGAGCCGGACGACCATATCAAATTCACCGAAGACCTGAACAAATCCTATACCAAATACGCAAAGCTATACGACCTTACGGTAAAAATACTTCCCATTTGGAAAACCTGGATAAAAAAAGCAATCCCCCATATACAGGGAACCAGGGTACTTGAGGCTTCTTTTGGGACCGGGTATTTGATCTCCCGGTACGCGGGCAGCTATGAGACCTATGGGCTTGATTATAATCAAAAAATGGTTGAGATTACCCAAAAAAACCTGGATAAAAAGGGTATTCACGCGGAGCTGGTTCAGGGGAATGTGGAATCAATGCCCTATGAAGATAATTTTTTTGATACAATCGTAAATACCATGGCTTTTTCCGGGTATCCCGATGCCGACAAAGCCATGAGCGAATTTAAACGGGTGTTAAAAAAGGATGGAAGACTTGTGCTCATAGACTTTGAATACCCTGAAAATAATAACAGCATGGGAATAAAAATCACAAAATTAATGGAAAATGGCGGTGATGTAATCAGGGATATGTCGAAAGTATTCGAAAAATATAATTTCGACTATACAGAAGAAGAAGTCGGGGGATTCGGGAGTGTCCACTTATATGTAGCCGTCAATAAAAAATAGCCCTATGAGAATCACGTTACGGGGAATGTAATCACAAACGTCGTCCCTGTTTTATTAAACGTTTCAAGTTTACCTTTGAGCTGCTTTGTCAGTTCAAGTACCAGCTGCAATCCCAGGGACTCGATTTCGTTAATGTTAAACTCTTCGGGCAAACCGGTTCCATTGTCGGCAATAGTTAATACAAAAACGCCGCCGGTTTGCTTTTCAAAATGTATGGTTATCACTCCTTCCCTCTTTTCAAGAAAGGCGTATTTATAGGAGTTGGTAAGAAGTTCATTAATAATAAGCGCGCAGGGAATTGCCCGGACGATGTCCAGGAATAGATCCTTTACCTGTACCTCTATATCAATATGTAATGATTGCCCCCGGTAAAATTCCGAAAGTTCTTCTGTTATTGTTTTAATATAATCATTAAAATCGATTTTGGACAGATCTCCGGAGCGGTATAATTTTTCGTGAATCAGGGCCATTGAACGGATTCGCCTTTCGGTTTCCTTCATAATGCCAAGCGCTTTTTCATTGTCAATATACGATGATTGAAGTCCCAGTAAGCTCGACAGGATCTGCATATTATTTTTTACGCGATGATGGATCTCTTTAAGCAGGGTTTCCTTTTCCCGGTTGGATATTTCAAGCTGTTCAGACAACCTGATTGATTCCGCCAGAGAATCGATCAGGTTAAATTCCGATTCTTTAAGCATTGTTATATCGATATTAATGCCGATAATCCCGGTAACAGATCCATCCTTGTCAACTTGCTCTACCGCAACCCCATAAACCCAGGTAATAAGGCCTTCTTTATTCTGGAACCTGAATTCCAATCCCCAGACACCCTTCGATTCGATCATTTTGTACCAGGAGTCTCCAATAAGGTCACGGTCTTTTTCATGGAGCCCCTGCACCCATCCTTTGCCGCGAGCCTCTTCAATGCCAAGTCCTGCCATTTCCTGCCAGCGGTCATTTACATATACGCAATCCCCATCCGGGTCGGTAAGATATATTCCCACGGGAGCTGCTTTCGCCAGGGTACGAAACCGTTCCTCGCTGAGCCGCAGCGTCTCCTCAACCTGTTTCCGTTCGGTAATATCTTCCCCCTGCACTATTCGTAAATTGGTAAACTCTCCCTCATGAAGAATATCATAAACGGAAAAAACAACATAGCGGTATACCCCGTTTTTCGCGGTAACAACAAACTCACCCCTGTTACTACCGCTCTCCGGATTTAACGCTCTTTCCAAAACCAGGGAACGAAAGCTTTCATCAACAAACATCTTAAGAATCCATATATTACAATCGGGCATTTCTTCATGGGCGTACCCGGTTAGCGTCTCCATAGCCCTGTTATAATCAACAATCTTCCCGTGCTTATCCATAACCAGCGTTGGGAATGTACTTTGAGAATAGACATTCCACAGGTGGCGGTATTCCGATTCCCGCAATTTTTTATCAAGATCTTCCGAGAGTTCTTTATACCGGAATTCACTCTCTTTCAGCTTCATTTCAATTTTATTCTTATAAAGAGCGACTTCAATAGCAGCTGAAACTTCTTCTGCTTTCGCCGGTTTCACTATATACCCATATGCTTCTGTTTCTCTGGCCCGCTCGAGTGTGGGCAGGTCGGAGTGAGCCGAAACATAAATAATTGGTACATTGAATTTCTCCTTTATTTCCCGTGAGGCTTCTATGCCGTCCATCTCTCCATCGAGAATAATATCCATGAGAACAATATCGGGACGGAGTTCATCACTCAGAACAAGGGCCTCTTCACCGGATGAAACAACTCCCACGACATCGTATCCTATAGAAATGAGCTTTTTCTCAAGGAAAAGAGCGTTTAAGCCTTCATCTTCTACAATTAATATTCTTGACTTTTCCATTGCATTTAAAACTTAAAAAAATATGATCTCTTTAAGAAGTTTATTACATATTTGCAGCATAATCAAGAACTTTTTAACTGTAAAAAAATGCTTGACTCTTCACCGGTTATGTCGTATATTAAAGCATACCGGAGAACAAAAAAGGAGGCATAGAGCATGTCTCCTTTTTTATTCTCCGGGTATAGCATCTAACAATAGTTATGCTGTGCAGGTAGTTATATAGAGAAAACCTGGGAGTTATACAATGTTTACCGTAATGAATACAATAATTGGTATTTCGATTTTATCTATTATCATTATTTTCGCGATGATAGTTATGAAAAGACGTATGGGGAATACGAACCCCGACAAAGAGATAGAAGAAAATTATAATAATAGAATGATGTCGAGATACAAGTAAACCCGTTCGGACAATACTGCTTCACTCTTCGCAGGTTTCCCTGCTTTTGGGATCCAGCTCTTTTATCCGGCCCTCAAAAAGATCAACATCAACCTGAATGTCTCCTGTTCTTTCTTAAATGAAACATGAAATCCTCTCTGGCATCAAAAATTTATTTAAATACGAGTTTATTAAAAAACGATATCAGGGAAGAAGTCTGATCTTTCCGGAACTCATTCCCTGACATCGTTATAAAAGTTAATGATTTAATCTGTGGATGATGATGTTTTTTTATTTTTTTTATCATATTAATATTTTACTTTCTTCTTAAATTATATATCTTATAATAAAGAGACCGGAAGAGGATTGTCATGAAAGATGAAGATAAAAAAAACAATAATGATATAGAGTGTGGGTGTGGTATTAATCGAAGGGATTTTTTGAAGACTGTGGGGATGGCGGCGGCGGCTGTGGCAGTACCGGAGATTGTAGACGCGAAACCGAAAATCTTGCCGGAGGTAAAGCCTCTCAAAGGGAGCATTTCTGTTGGGATCGTCAAGAAAAAGAATATTGACGCAATGGTTCGCAGGGCAGTGGAACTTGCGGGCGGCCTGGATGAGATTAAACAGGGGGACACAGTATTACTGAAACCAAACCTGGTCTCACGGAGCGGTTCCGGCAGTACCCGTATTACTACCAATCCCCTGGTCGTTCAGGCAGTAATTAGACTGGTAAAAGAGCGGACCCCGGCGAAAAACATCACTGTTGCCGATGCCCGTTCTTTTAATATGTCCACCACAGCCGTAGCAAAAGAATTCGGATTATACGAGATTATCAAAAAAGAAGGAGTCAATTTCTCTCCCTGGGAAAAAGGAAACTATGTTTCCGTTACGCATAAAAAATTCAAATATCTCGATTTCCATCTGCTGGTGCCGGAAAAATTGTTCGCCTTCCAGCATTTTATTAATATCCCTCTCTTAAAAAACCATGATGTATTTTCCGGCTCAGATGTAGAATATACCTGTTGTATAAAAAATCATGTGGGAATTCTTCACCCCTTTAACCGGTTCCAGGATGGCGCGGGAATCCATACTGCCGATCTTGGTAAAATTTGCGCGGAACTGAACCTGGTAGTTCCCGTGCATACCATGAACGTGATTGACGCGCTCACCATCGTTCTTACGGGCGGTCCCGTATCACCGGGAATTACGGCAAACCCGGGGCTCATCATGGCATCAAAAGACCGGGTTGCCGGAGACTCCCTTGCAGTGGCAGTGTTAAAATATTATGCCGGGCAGAACAGGGTAAACCGGCCCTACGTGAAAAAAAAGGTCTGGGAACAGGCCCAGCTGATGCGGGCAATTGAACTTGGCCTGGGACGAAGCCGGGATAAAATAAAAATCCGGAGCGATGGAGTGGATATAATCAGGGATATTACGGCTCTATGGCAGGAATAACCGGCATCGGGACTATCCCGTGAGGAGGCCGGGAGACTGTTCCAGCTCAAGAAGCAGGTTCTCCCGTTCAGGGCTGTTGTACAGCATAAGGTTCCGAAAATGCTCATATGATTCAATGCCTTCAATAGAAAGAAACTGAAGTCCTAAACATGATTCAAATTCAAGCATATGAACGACCTTACATCGAAACTCAATGGTTACATATTCACCACCGGGCAATACCAGGGATACTTTAAACTCATCTCCTTTCGTGCAGGAAATCTCGCCCCAGAGCTGTACAAGCAAACCGCCAAAACTGATATTCCGGGTAGTTCCCCTGAGAATTCTCCCCCCCCACAGGATTTCTACCTCCAGCTCCAGGGATAACCTGCTATGTTTTCTTTTGTTGCCCATTTGTAGTTCATTTTGTTTTATAATAGACTGTGAGATAACTCTAATAACACCATATTCTAAACCAAAAAGAATCTACAAACAAGCACTTTTTAAAAATTTTAACTACTCCCCCTTACCTGAATGATACCGCTTGCATTGAAGAACAAATGTTTCCAGCAGTCTGCGGTCATTGGTCGTGATACCGGGGCCATCCACAACAAGCGCTGCATAGGGAACATCTTTCTCGTGAGCAATTGGCTCAATAATAGCCTGGGCATTCATCCCGGGCTGACAGGTAAAAACGGAAAGATTCAGAAGCGCGTCAAAAATACCGCTCTTTACTGTTGACAAATATTTCCCCACAACAACCTTTGTTTCCGTATAACTAATGGACTCAAAATATTCCTGCGGCGACGCGTGCATCTCGCAAAAAGAGATATGAGAATCGTACAGGAGTCCCGATTCCTGCGCCATCTTCCTATAGCGTTTAATCAGGATATTCATTGCCAGCATATGAATACGGGCACGTATTGCCGTAAAAGATTCTTTTACATTATTGCGGGGGTTAAAAAATGAAAAAAGCAGCGGCCATACCCGGTAAAATTTTTTAAAGTCCAGAACACCCCGTTTAAAGGCGTGCCGCATTACCCATTCCGTTTCAAGGCAATTAAAAAAATCACCTAAATCCGAAACCTTGGGAATAATCCCCTGTTCAAGAAAATAATCGGAAATAGAAAAATGCGTATGCATGGCATTCAGACCGCCAAAAATAAGAACCTTTGGTGTCTCCCCGGGTGCGGCCCTGAGCGGAATCTTCGATACTGCCCGGGCCCATTTTTTCAAGGCCTTGCGAAATCCCCAAACACCTTTCTTCGCGCTTTCAATAAACGCGGTAGTTGCTGTCTCAAATACCGCTAAAGCCTCCTCTTTATCTACCGCCAAACACTTCACTGTATTTACCGCTTCTTCGAAAATATCTCCCAGGACAACGGCATGGATCAAGTCCAGGGCAAAAAACTCACCCTGCCCCATATAATTATTTGTAATAGAAGGAAACGTAAGAAAAACCGCGTTTGGCGCATCAAGGGTTTCGGCAAAAATTTCCCAGACATGAGGCCAGGCAGCGTTCTGGCAGGGCCCTTCCTGGTCTATATTATAATAGACCGAAATCTCTTCGGGAGCCCGGTTTTCTGTCACGTCAATATAGGTTAATCCCGTAAACACAAGACAGGGAACACATTCTCTGCCGGAACAAAGATTCTTTGCTTTCTCAATAACTACAGAGTCCGGCATCCCGGCATTCCTGAATTGCCAGCCGCGTTTTTTATACAGGCTTTCAACCAGGCGAGAAGTATACATCCCCGAACCAATAGGCCAGACATGAACAACCCGGGGATCATTAAATTCTACCCGGCTGCCGTCACAATCAATAATATGGGTATAGTTGCGGGCAAGATGCGCCTGTTGTTTTATAATCCTCGTATTCATGTTACACTACTCCTGCCGGTGCTGCCGGCTGCGCGGACTGTTCCGCATTCTGTGCTCCCTGCTGTTCAATAATATCGAGAAAAGCCCCTACCCTGGTTTCAAACCCCGCGTGAGCGGTATGGGAATCTACTTCTAGATAACAAAACGTATGCCCCCGGAGATCCCGTCTCACCATATGATAAATCGATGAATCCGGGGTACAGGAAAAACATGAGACAAAACAGATATATACCCGGTTGAACTTCTTCACATACGAAACTGCATTCATGACCTGCTGGGTATAATACCAGCCGTCTCTTGCATACCCCGACGGCCCCAATGGGGGTAAGAGGTCAGCAGGAACAACCGTATACCCCCTGCTGATAATTTTTCGAGGCAGCGCGAGATTTGCCTCATCGGAAGAGCTAATATAAGGCCTTGCCGCGAGTATTACTGCGGGTCCCGAAAGCATAGCCTGTACAGCCTCTTTTCCCAGGGCCAGGTTTTGTTTTTTATACTCCCGGTAATAAGCGAGTGCTTTTTTTCCCGCTTCTATTCCGTCTCTTTTTTTAAGCCCCAATTTTACCGCCAGGGCTCCCATCTCTTTCAGCGTTGTCCTTTCGAGATTTTTCGAAAGACCAATATGGGGCGATAAAAGTTTCTCCCGGATTCCTTGAAAAGCTCCGGCAGCCAGTGCCGGCATAACACTAATCGTGGGACACATATAACTATTCAAAGCCCCTTCCCTGCGTTCTCCTTCAATTACATTGGGAAGGAAAATATAATCAACTTCCCGGTTTAAAAGATCATACACTGCTCCATGAGCAATCTCTCCGGGAGAGCATAATTCCGCCCTGGTCTTATTATTCCCCTCCCTGGATTGATCCGATACCACCACATCATATCCCAGTTCATTAATGAGCTTTACGTAAAACGGAAAAAAAGAATAGCTCGTGAGAGCCAGGGGAAGTCCGATCAAACCACGGGGAGACTCTACCGGTGTTGGACCAAACTCCTCAAACATCAAATGATTACGGCGGGCAATAAAATTTTCTCCTTCTTTTGTATTGTCCCGGTTATGCCGCATAAGCTCATACCGGGAACAGAGTCCGCCAAAGGGATATGCTCTATTGTCTACCGAGATTTTCTGTATCCGGCATCTTTTTTCGCAGGAAGCACAGGTAAATGTTCCTTTTATTTCAATTGATGATTTTGCAATATCCGAAAGGGTATAGTGCTTCTCCGGAGCCCCGGTATAGCGTAAACGGTCACGGGCCATAAGGCCGGCGCCAATACAGCCCATGAGCTCCGGGTGAGGCGGAACTACAATCTTTCGCTTTAAAAGAGCTGCCAGGGCAAGGGCTACTGAGCGGTTAAGGGCGACACCTCCCTGGAACAGGAGAGCACTGCCAATGGAACGGACGCCAACAACACGGGAGATATAATTCTTTCCAATTGAATAAACCAGCCCCGCAATAATATCTTCTCCACCGGCGCCATGCCGTACGGAATTTCTCAAATCCGTATTAATAAAAGCGGCACATCGTTCACCAAAGGCTATGGGCGCGGTGCTTGCTTCCGCCAGGGAACTGATCCCGGTTACGGGAATTCCCATGTCTACGGAAACCGACTCTTCAAGGAAACTTCCGGTTCCGGCAGAACAGCCTTCATTCATGGCATAGTCAACAGGAACCCCATTGAGAAAGGAAATAAATTTGGAATCCTGGCCGCCTATTTCAAACACCGTATCAACACCAGGCACTTCATGAGACGCGGCCCTGGCATGCGTAAGGATCTCATTAAAACTGTAGCAGTTTTCAAGGAACACCGACACCAGTTCTCTTCCCGAACCGGTTACGGCAGCCTGAACAATTGCTATTTCCGTATCCCCGGCCTGGTCCATAAGTTCATGAACACATTTTTGAACCGCAGCTACGGGGTTTCCATGCGTCCTGAGATAACTTGCCGCCCCGATTGTACTGTCTTCAATATTAAAAAGCACGGCTTTGGTTGTTGTGGAACCGGCATCAACGCCAAGGATATAGGAAGCTCCGGGACGTACCCCTGTGTGGGACACCTCCCGAACCCGGAAATCGACAAGAGGCTCCGCCTCAGAAAGCGGGGGTAAAAGATCAAAGGAAAGCCCCGGCTCTTTAAATAACAGGTCAGAAGAAACCTCTTCTTCCGTAAGCGCAGACGCGTAGAGAGAAGCGCCAAAGGCTTCCAGTACCGGGCTTTCCTCAAGCACAATGATTTCGGAATCTTCCAGCAGTGCCCCCAGGTGCTTCAGGAAGGGCTGGTTCAGGGCAATCCCTCCGGCAAGAAGGATCTTCTTCGACTGCCACCCTGCCTGCTCAATCATGGAGCAGACTTTCCGGGCCAGGTCATGGATCAATGTATTGGCTATATCCCGGGGAAAGCATTCCCCTTTGTTCAATTTATGCGTGGCATCCGACTTACAATAGACCGAACATCGTGTAGCCAGTTCCACCTGGCTGCCGGTACGGCTTGTTTCAATCCCCTCTTCCAGTGACAGGTCCATACGCTGGAACTGCTGAACAAGAAATTCCCCGGTTCCGGCGGCACATTTCGATGATGAAATTACATTTTTTATTAAGCCGTTTTTAAGAGTAAAAAGGGTAAAAGTTTCACCGCCAAGAGAAAGCAGCATATCGGGCTGAAGAGAATAGTGTGATAATGCTTTTTCCAGGCATTCTGCCTCTGGTCTGCCGGGAGCCTGTAAATAGCTCCGGGCCGTCTCTCCGGTAATGACAACAGGGGTGGTATTCCCAATTAAATGTCTATCAAACAATTCTTTTATTATTCCCCCGGGATCTCCTTCATGGCGAATTACCTCCCGGATGGTTTTTTCGCGGCCATGCAAAACAAATTTGACCGAAACAGACCCTATTTCAAGCCCGGCAAAAGCGGTAGAATGGTGTGTAGAAGCATTACTCATCCTCTTAATTTCCCCCTTACAAATATTTCAAAAAAACAAAAAAGTACGGCTGCAACGTATGCTATCATAAAAATAGTATACAATAAAAAAGACCGGCGAAAACCGGGTTATTGTTTCTTTTTAATAAATTATGCAAATGATATATTTATATGGATTAGACGCGATTTCCGGTATGGAAATTCATGTTTCTAGCAGGTGACAATATTTGTTTTCTGTCAATAATTTTTTTTAATTTTAAGCGGGTTTCAATAATCAATAGCCTCAATTTCATTATTTAACACCATTAAAGCATTCATCGCCAGGGCTTCCATTTCGTCCTCTCAAGAGACTGGGTTCAGGGATCAGGGATCGGGGGTCAGGGCTTCGTGTAAACGGCTTCTTTTTTATTCCCTGATCCTCTTTGTAACCAGTTTCTGACCTATTTTTTCCCCGCTACACCGGGTCGGTGGTGTCTTAATATACCGAAAAACATTATTCGGAATGTAACCTATGGCCGGAGCGATGCCTCCGCGGGTTGTGAGGCTGTCTGAGCGGAGCGAGTTCCGAACATTCTGCCGAGGCATTGCTCCGGGTATAGTCTACATTCCGGGTCGATATCCCTTATATTAAGACACCACCACGGGGTCAGCACTCTCAAGACACTCTTTTTGCTTGTGCGCGGGCGTAGAAGCATGGGCTCTTTGGATTGCTGCGGAACTCCCGCCGGTCAAACAGTCCTCACAGCCCAAAGAGCCCATACTTCTACGCCAGATGCAGCCCGCAGTACTATTTAG
>JAAENB010000785.1 GCA_024224995.1 bacterium
ATACAGCACATACAAAGCGCTTCTTTTGTAGATCTTTTCTCACGAGCGGTCTAAATTTTCGAAATAGAACCTTTTTTCAAAGCGAGCCCTAAGCCCGCCCGGCATTGCTTTGCCCTTATGAGAGAACTGTTCCCCTGATTATGTCTCTTGAGCTCTTTTCTGAAGATGAACCTGTTTATTTACCAGGTGTTTTTGGTTTCTATTCCTGAGATTGAGTTGTTTCCTGACTCCGTTGGCCGGAAACCGCTCCTTCGGGGGGTAAAACCTCAGAGCTCTTTTTAAGAGCTCTGAGAACACACCCTCTTCAAAGCGAGCCTTGAGCCCGCCCGGCATTGCTTTGCCCTTATGAGAGAACTGTTCCCCTGATTATGTCCCTTGAGCTCTTTCCTGAAGATGAACCTGTTTATTTACCAGGTGTTTTTGGTTTCTATTCCTGAGATTGTGTTGTTTCCTGACTCCGTTGGCCGGAAACCGCTCCTTCGGGGGGTAAAACCTCAGAGCTCTTTTTAAGAGCTCTGAGGCCGTACCTCCCGAAACAAAAAATTTATACTTGATAAATACCGGCTTACCGTATACCGTATCCGATACAATGTTCACACTAAAAGGATATACAATTTTCGAAAAGATCTATGAAGGCCCAACCGTAACGGTTTACTGCGGCAGGGAAAAGGTCAGCAGCAGGCCGGTAATTTTAAAGCACCTTCATATACAACATCCAACACATAAAGAATTAAAACGTTTTGAATATGAATATGAAATGACCCGGAGCGTGAATATACCGGGAGTAATACAGCCGCGCAGTTTAATAGATTACAAACACAGCAAAGTCATGATAATGGATGACTTTAACAGCATTTCTCTAGACCGCCATATGAAATCTCATGAACTCAAGATACGGGAATTCCTGGAAATAGCCATAGCCATAACCGGTATTCTAGGAGATATTCATAAAAATAATATTATTCATAAGGATATAAAACCGCATAATATAATTTTAAATCCCGAAACAAAAGAAATAAAAATCATCGATTTCAGCATCTCTTCTTATGTAAAAAAAGAGACCAGGGAAGCGGTTAGCCAGGAAAAGCTGGAGGGCACCCTGGAATATATTTCCCCGGAGCAGACCGGGGGCATGAATCGCTCAATCGATTTCAGGTCCGATCTGTATTCCCTTGGCGCCACCATGTACGAAATGCTTACGGGGCAAAGAGTCTTTGCCGGAACTAACCCGAAAGAACTGGCGTATGCCCACATCGCCATCCCCCCCATACCGCCTCATAGGAAAAAAGATGATATACCGCCAATACTCTCTTATATAATAATGAAGCTGCTTTCAAAAAGCGCGGAAGAACGGTATCAAACGGCCGGAGGGCTTAAAGCTGACCTGGAAAAATGTTTATCGCTACTGGAGCAGGGAGGCATCATATGGTCCTTTCCCCTGGCACAAAATGACATTCCCGACACATTAATAATACCGGAATCGCTCTACGGAAGAGAAGAAGTAATACAGATATTCTTTGATGAATTATCTTTGGCCTCAAAAAATGAATCACGCATGATTTTATTAAAGGGCCCGCCGGGGATAGGAAAATCCACCCTGATAAAAGAAATCCGGAAATCATTGGTGCAGGAACAAAAACTCCATCTTTCGGGAAAATTCGACCGGTTCAGCGGAGATACGCCCTATGTTCCCTTTGCCCAGGCGTTCAGGAATCTGGTTGGACAGATATTTAAAGAAAGTGCCAAAAGAGTGGACTACTGGAAAAGAAAAATATTAACAGCAGTAGGAGAAAACGGGCAGCTGCTCATTGAAGCAGTGCCCGAAATAGAAGTAATTATCGGACCCCAGCCGGCAATACCGGATCTGCCGCCGGGAGAAGCTCAAAACCGTTTCACCAATGTGTTCATAAATTTTATACTGGCTTTTATTCATGAAAAGGATCCATTTGTGCTTTTTATTGATGACCTCCAATGGGCCGACAGGGCCAGTTTAAATATACTTGAAGTGCTGTTGCAAAACAGGGAGCTGGAGAACTTCCTGTTTATTGGTTCTTACCGTGATGATGAGAGACATGACTCTTTTTATATGCAAAACTCAGGAATTAAATGTAAAATAATTGAATTAAACCCCCTGAATACGGAGCATATCAGTCAGATAATCTCCCATTCCCTTTCAGTAACACTGGATGAAGCGGAAACGCTGGCGGATATAGTCAAAAACAAAACCGGGGGAAATCCCTTTTTTGTACACGAATTTCTAATAAACCTGTACGAAGAGGGGTATATACAATTTGATGGAAGATGGCGCTGGGATTTCATAAAGATATTTGAATTGGATGTAACCGAAAATGTTGTGGAATTTATGGCAGTACGGATCAAAAAATTGCCCCAGAAAACACGGGAAGCGCTCCAAATAGCCTCATGTTTTGGAATAAAATTTACAATTGATGATATTGCCTGCGCGGCAAAGGAAAAAAAAGAAGAAAAGGATATTTTTGAAAATTTAAAAGAAACGATCAACGAAGGGATTATAATTAAAACCGGTGAATATATGCGGTTTGCTCATGACCGGGTAAAAGAAGCAGTATATATGCTCATGAGTAAACAAGAACGGATGGAGATCCATTATACCATAGGGAATATGCTCCTTGCCAAAACCTCTCATGAAGATTCAAGTGAAAAAATATTTACTATAGTAAACCAGTTAAACCGGGCGGCAAAGCTGGTATTGGCAGCTCCGGAAAAGATCAAGCTCGCGCAATTAAATTTAATAGCAGGACTCATATGCAAAAATTCATCTGCCTATGATGCGGCAAAAAACTTTTTTAGTCATGGCATCGATATACTTCCGGAAGATTCATGGCAAAATGAGTACGATCTAACGTTCTCTCTTTGCCTGGAAAACGGAGAGGCAGGCTATCTTTCAGGAGATTTTATTCAATCCGATATATTCCTTGATGCAATGCTTAAAAACGCGAAAACCGTTCTTGATAAGGTAAAAATTAATGTAGTAAAAATAATAAGTTATACTTCTTTAAACAGGTATAAAGAAGGATTGGAAACAGGGAAAAAGGCTTTAAAGATCCTGGGTTATAATATGCCCAAAAAGGCCAATACCTTAAATATCCTGAAAGAGATCACAGCCGTCAGGAGATCCATTGGAAAAAAGAACATTGAAGATTTGGCAAACCTTCCGGAGCTGAAAGATCCGCATAAACTCGCTATAGTGAGAATACTCTCATCATGTCTGGCGCCATCGTATATTTGTGAACCCGAATATATTCCCATTCTAATATTAAAATTATTAAATTATTCGTTAAAACATGGGAATTCAGTGTATGTTCCATACGCCTATGCGGCATACGGGATGATTCTGTGCGGCACGCTTGGAGAGATTGAAAAAGGATATAAGTTCGGAGAATTAAGCTTAATAACCCTGGAAAAGTTTAATGCCGGATCACTATGCTCGAAAGTATATTTCATCTTTGGACATTTTATTATCCACTGGAAAAAACATTACCGGGAAGGGCTTTCCTGGCAAATGGAAGCATATCGAAGCGGGCTGGAAACAGGAGATTTTGAGTTTGCCTCTTATGGTATTACCATGTATTTTATGACTCTTTTCTTTACCGGTCAAAATATCAATGAGATAATGATTGAATATGAAAAATATTTCGAGAGTTTGAAAAATCTTCATATCCTTGTAAGCATTGAGTCAGCGGATAGTTTTTATCAATTCCTGAAAAACATGGCAGGTGAAGCAGATAATAGATTTACTATAAAGGGAAAAATTTTTGATGAAAACAAAACAGTTTCGGAGTGGCGGCAGGAAAAAATATTAACCCAATTGGGACAATTTGCTTTACTAAAACAGGTATTATTTTATGTATACGATGACTATAAAGGTTCCATAAATGCAGCACTGGAGGTGGAACAGTTCCTCACAGCCATGATATCACAGAAATATGTTATGGAGCATACTTTTTATTATTCACTGGCGCTCATCGCTCATTGCGCGGAGTCGGAGGATAAGGGTGATAAAAAGATTAAAAAGAAAAAATATTTACAGCAGATTCTTAAAAATCAGTAGAAAATGAATAAATGGGCTCAGTACAGCCCTGCCAATTTTAGACATAAAGATCTGCTTTTACAGGCAGGCCTCTCCCAACTGAAAGGAAAAATAAACGAGAGCAAGCCCCTGTACGATAAAGCCATTTCCCTGGCCCAGGAGAATGGTTTTATGCAGGACCAGGCCATTGCGAATGAATTGGCAGCAAAATTATATTATTCGAATGGACCCGCAATAAGAGGAGAGAAATATGCCCGGGAAGCAGTTTACTGTTATGAACGATGGGGGGTACTGCTCAAAGCCGGGGAATTACGGGAAAAATACCTCGAACAATGACTTATACCAGCCGGTTACGGTCATTCCGTACAATTAATCAATATTTTAATTGACAAATATCAATCAACTCAATATCGACTCAAAAGGTGTGTGAAAAGAAGCTAATATTTTAAGTGTGAGATAAATATGAAAAAAGATACAACAAACCAGTTAGACAGCACAAATAATGTAAAAACACCCGGTCTTTTCGGGACCGTGGGGCGGATAGGAATTGTATACCTTATTGGTTTTACCCTATTCTTAGTAACCTCAACATTAATGCTGATATTTTTAACCAAATCATCAAAAGAAATCAAAGTTCCCAGTGTAACGGGAAAACAGTTTACCGCAGTCTATAACAGCCTGTCCCGTAAAGGATTACGGCCGGAGATCAAACCGTATGATGTTTTCGACATCGATAACGGGATAATACTGAATCAGCACCCTGAAAGCGGCAGAATAGTAACAGAAGGAAGCAGCATAACGCTGGTGGTAAGCAGGAGCGGTTTCCGTATTGATGTACCAAACCTCATCGGTTCCGAGCTTCCAATGGCGATAAATAAACTCAAACATCTTCATTTTAACGGCAGAGAAGTCACTCTCAGCCCGGGAATAATATCATATATTCCATCGGAAAAAAACGCCGACAATATAGTTATCGGCCAGAGTCCAAAACCGGATGAAAAGATCACCCCTGACATGAAGATCAATTTCCTGGTTTCAAGCGGAACGCTGAAAGCAGGTAAAACCATGCCCGATATTACCGGTCAATCCGTAGATCTCTGTTATGACCTGCTTATGGCAAAAGGGGTAAACATACAGGAAGAAATTGTAGAGACCGGAGATATTAAAAAAAGCGGAAAGGTCATTTCCCAGGTACCGGCAAAAGGAATGGCAGTAAAAGAAGGAGATACGGTAAAGCTTAAAGTTTACTGGTATCCTCTAAAAAACCACCCCTATATCGCTTATGAAAAAGTTGAATATACCATAGGCAGTGACCAGGCCAGGGGATCATACGAAGCAATAATAGAAGATGCCATGTCAAGAAGAGTACGATTTTCAAGCAAAATGAGCCCGGGACAGAAAGTACGATTTGTTTTTCACCGGGTAGGGAATGCTAAGATTACCATATTACGCGACAAAAATAATGTACGGGTAATGGGAATTGATGTAGAAGATTTCGACTAAACAGGAAACTACAGTGTCTGAAAAAATACTAATATCCCCATCAATCATAGCATCGGATCTCTCCCGCATGGGAGAGATGGTAAAAGGATTCGATCCCGAAATTATTGACCTTCTTCATATGGATGTAATGGACGGACATTTTGTCCCCAATTTAACTTTTGGTCCGGGCTACATCAGCGATTTAAAAAAAAATACCGATATTCCTCTGGACATCCATTTAATGATAGAACAGCCGGAAAATACCATAGAGGACTATATAAAAATAGCTCCCGGAATAATTGTAATTCATTACGAAAGCACCAGGTTCCCGGCCAGGGTACTGACCCAGATCCGGGAAGCCGGAATACTCTCCGGTCTTGCTTTAAACCCGGCAACACCGGTAGAAGCCATATACGATCTGCTTCCCTATATTGACATGGTACTCATAATGTCCGTAGATCCCGGTTTTTACGGCCAGTCATTTATGAAAAACTCAATACAACGTATAGAGCGGCTCTCCGGTTTTGCACAAAAAGAAGGTTTCAACAAACTGTTAATCCAGGTAGACGGCGGAATAAACAAGGAGAACATTGCCGGGGTAAGACATGCAGGAGCTCGATGTTTTGTTGCCGGAAGCGCGGTATTCAAAGGCGGAGAAGTGAATGCCATGGCAAAGGAACTCAAAGAAAGGGCACTGGGTGGCTAGTCCCATGGAACGGGCAACAAAAGACTCCTGGCAAAGAAAAGACATACCTGCTTCAAAAATACCTCTTATTATATTGAATCAATCATATTCACAACAGGAATATGAAGCCATAAAGATGGGATTTATTCCCCGCGCAATGGAAGACAAATGGTTTATATATTTTGAGGATAATAAACTTTTTTTACACAGGAGCTGGACAGGGGTTTGCCATTACCAGGTCTTATTCAAAGAAAAAACCGATGAAAAAACTGATCTCGTAACAATTCACAAGGCATGGTTCAACCCGGAAGACTATGATCAAGAATATGCCGAAACAAGCGGAATATTTTATGAAGGGAAAATACTCCTGTACCTTGTTGACAGGTTACTGCTCGATAAAAACCCACCCTTCCCAATTCCGCCTCATCTGGAAACAGCCGCGCCAACTGAAAAAATGATGTACCGCCACGGGTTTGTCGGATACGCTACATCAAACAGGGAATATGAAGAAGAACAAGCCAATTTAGAGAAAAAAAAGACATATGAATCCGAAGAGGATGAAATTATTGACCTGTTTGGGTATAGTGACTATTTAGCAAGCCTGGAAGCGGTAGAAGATTTTGCAGCGCTCTATGGCCCTGAATTTAAAGTCCCTGACATTCATGAGGATGAGTACTATTCCGCGTTCAAGGATTATACTGAACGAATAGACAAGTGGCTGCATAAAAACAAATTTACCGGAGAAATAACACTCCGGTACATGCTCGCAGGATTATTGATCCAGTTCGACGGCATGCTCAAATTCAGCATGCCCGGAGGCTTTCCCGCCGTTTATGAGGAATATCGCAATACACTCACAAGAAAGTTTGAACTCTTTGAAATTCATTACGGCAAAAAAATAGAGAGTTTTGAGGAATATTACGATTTACTAACCTATTACGGAGACGAAGCTCTAACAGGAAAAAAACTCTTTAATTACGTAACAAAAGGAAAAGATATCGACCGGCTAGTAAGGTGATCGGCAAATTATTCTTGATTTTGATTCCCCCCCCATATATTCTCGTCACATGAAGCGTATTCTATCATTTTTGATATTATTTGTAATATTTCTTTATGCAATGCCGGTTTACCCGGCAGGAAATGATATCGAAAAACTGGTATTAACTCCCAAAACAGAAAAATATTACGCAGGGAATTTCGCGTATTATTATATTGATCCAACCAGGAACCTGACGCTTGAAGATATCCGGAAAGCAGATAAAGATCCCGGAAAAGAACTCTTCAAAAGACTGAATAAAAAATCTTTTGGATCAGGGTATGGAGATAAAGTTCTCTGGATAAAACTGCTTGTTGAAAACCCGCAAACAAATCCCGGAGATTACGTCCTTGAAATACCAATCCCCACCCTTGACAAAATCGATTTTCATATAATTAAACCAGGGACTGTAAAAACGATCAACACGGGAGATCATCACCCTTTTAGAACCCGGGAGACAAACAACAGGAAATTCATATTTGCAATAGAAAAATCCGCCAGCCCTCTCACCTATTATATCAGGATCAGGTCCAGCAGTAGAAAAACATTTGAGCCTGTCATATGGGAACGGGAAGCATTTCTATCCTCGGACGCGGTAAAGCTTGCAATGATCTGGATATACACCGGCATTATGCTGGTAATGGCACTGTACCATTTGCTGCTTTTTGCCACCCTGAAAGACCGGACATATTTATATTATGTTGCCATATGCGTGGTATACCTGCTGCACCAGCTTTCATTTACAGGACTCTCATATCAATATTTTTGGCCGGAAGCAACCTGGCTGGCCCATTGGAGCACTCCCATTATAGCGGCTTTGGGTTGTTTTACCATGACACAATTCGCCCGGCATTTCCTGGAAATAAAAAGATACGCGAAAAATTTCGACCGTTTACTCCTGGCATTATCCCTGCTGCCGCTTTTTTCAATACAAATCTTTATTTTCTTTAATTCATCCGGACCATTAATTCTTTCATACCTGCTGTTTTTGATCTTTGGCGTAACAGGGCTGGTAGTATTCAGCATACAAAGAATTCTAAAAGGAGACCGGGGAGCTCTATTTTATTTTGTCTCATGGATCTTTTTCTTCACCGGGGCGGCAATCGTGCTATTAAGCAGCATGAATATTATTTCATTGGGGAACAACGCAAGCCATGCTATGCTGCCGGGAAATACATTGCAGGTTATTTTGCTCTCATTTGGCCTTACAGACAGGATCAACACCCTGAAACGAAAGCTATTGGAACTGAATATAAACCTGGTTGACACAAATGAAGAGCTCGCTAATTTTAAAAAATTTGCCGAAGCTTCGGGACAGGGTCTGGGCATGGCCGATATTGAAGGAAACATAACCTATGCGAATCCATCACTATACCGGATATTACGGGCAGATAAACCTCACCAGCTTGAAAAAAAATATTTTTCATCATACTATCCACCGGATTCAAAAGAAAAAGTTAAAAACGAAATAATCCCCGAAGTCCTTAAGAACGGAAAATGGACAGGGGAAATAAAACTGCAATCGGTTACGGGCAAAGAGATACCAACGATCCAGTCGATTTTTCTTTTGCATGATTACAAGGGAGAACCGGTCTTCCTTGCCAACGTAGTAACCGATATTACTGACCGGAAAGAGGCGGAAGAAAAAATCCGGCGGCAGAACATGGAGCTGGCAGCCACCAATGAGGAACTTGAAGCAATGAACGATGAGTTGATCAGTTCTCATAATGATATACTTGAAAGTGAAAACAAGATTCTCGAACTAAATGAAGAGCTGGAAGACCGGGTAAAAACCCGGACTGTAGAACTACAGTTAACCAATGAATCTCTACAGGAGTCCCTGGAAACGCTGCAAAAAACCAAAGACCAGCTTGTTCAATCGGAAAAAATGGCCTCTCTTGGGGAGCTCGTTGCAGGGGTGGCTCATGAAATAAATACCCCCATTGGTGTTGGAGTAACAGCGGCCTCTTTTTTAGAAGACAAATCCCAGGATCTTTCCAAGCTCTATTTATCGGGCCGGATGAAGCGGCCCGACCTGGAAAAATATCTCACGATCGTAACAGACGCGTCTTCTTCAATCCTTATTAACCTGGAAAGAGCAGTAGAGCTGATACAGAGTTTCAAACAGGTAGCAGTAGACCAATCCAGTCAAAAACGGCGAATTTTCCGGCTTAAAGAATACATAGAAGAAGTATTAAAAAGCTTGAGCCCGCGATACAAATCAACAGGGCATAGTATCAGCATACAGTGTCCTGAAAACCTTGAAATAGACAGTTATCCCGGTATTTTTTTCCAGGTTATCAGCAACCTGGTTGCCAATTCTCTCATACATGGATTTGAGAATATAGAAGAAGGAGAAATGATTTTTGATATTCGGAAAAAAAAGGAAGAAATTATATTCCAATATCATGATAATGGGGTTGGCATAGAAGCCTCTGAATTAAGCCGGATATTTGATCCTTTCTTTACCACAAAACGAGGCTCCGGAGGGACAGGGCTGGGTCTCCATATTGTTTATAATCTTGTTGTACAAACCCTGGAGGGGGGAATAACCTGCCAGAGCAGTCCCGGCAAAGGAACAACGTTCATCATGAAAATACCTGTTAAACCGGGATAAATAACAGCAACAAATTTTTTAATAGAAAAACAGGGAACTTTATGATAATTTTATGGTCAAACAGGTATTAAGAAACAAGGAGAATATACACATGAACAATAAAATATGTTTAATTATGATTCCGGTTTTTGTAATGATATCTCTTTCCATTTCCTGCAGTAAAGAACAAGATGCTAGTGCTCCCATGGCATCAAAGGCCAAAATGGAAACGGCAGTAATGGAGGAATTCTCAGACGAAGGTGTTACGGATAACCGGAAAGAAGCCAAAAAAAGAGCCGCGCCGGGAAAACCGAAAAATCAAAATCAGGAGCGGGAGCTGGATTCAAATTTTATAAAATCCATGGAAGCAGCACAGGGACGGATGCTTGAATACACCGTAAATTTGGTGTATAAAAGCGACACCTTTCTCCACTCCAGGCAAACACTCCTGGATATTGTAGGAAAATACGGATTCATCGCGTCCGCGGGTTCTTCTACGGAAGGAAAATTCCCTAAACTACGAACTACTTTTCATATACGCAGCGAAGATTTATACAGGGCATTAAAAGAGCTGGATGCTGCCGGAACCCTCCTGAATGAATCGATCTCTGTTTTTGATCACACGGAAAACATGGAACAAAACCGGAGAAAGATCGAACGGGAAGCCCTTCGGTTAATCCGAAAAAACAGGGCAATAGGCCAGGTAGCTCCCGGAAAAAAAACATGGACACAGCGTGAATCTTCCCTGGAAAGAAGCGAAGATTCACTCGACAGGTCAAAGCATGAAGACTGGAAAATTAAAGACCGGGTTTCCTGGGCAAAAATAACCTTAAATCTCAAAGGACCCGATTACCCGGAAAAAGCAGAAGTAAAAGTACCGGTGTTCAAAAAGGCTTTTATTGGGCTGCTGAACCTTCTACTGGAAATCGTATATTGGACCATCTGGATTATGCCATTTATAGCCCTGTTCCTGACGATATGGTTAAAACGGGAAGCTATTAAAAACTTTTTCTCAAAGAAAAAAGAATAAAAATGAGCAGCCGCTCTAGGTATAATTAATTTTATTAACCGCTTAGAAAGCGCGTTTACGCCCCTCACACGCATTCTAAGCGGTTTACTCTTATTAAAATCACCCTCTCCTTCCTTTAAAGAGACATAATTACTAAATTATTCAGGCCTTAATGCACACTTTTTAAACAATTACCGATGGGCCTAAAAAAAAAATGCTTGTCTTTTTTTATATTTCCTTTTTCTTGGGTTAAGTAATAGTAATTGAAACTTAAACATAATTTAGAAGATAGATATAAAATGGCAAAAATAGAGAAAGTATTAATAAGCGTATCCGACAAGACAGGTGTTGTCGAATTTGCAAAAGAATTAGCATCTCATGGAGTGCAGTTTCTTTCAACGGGAGGAACGGCCCGTATTCTTCGAGAAGCGGGACTCAAGGTCATGGATGTTTCATATTATACCGGTTATCCGGAAATGCTGGACGGCAGGGTAAAAACCCTTCATCCAAAGATCCACGGAGGACTTTTAGGTCTAAGAAACAATGAGGACCATGTCCGGATAATGAACGAACATGGTATAGAGAACATCGACATGGTGATTGTTAATCTCTATCCTTTTAAACAGACAATAGCAAAGCCGGGTTGTACATTTGAAGAAGCAATTGAAAATATCGACATTGGTGGTCCGGCTATGCTCCGATCCGCAGCGAAAAATTTTGAAAGTGTGTCCGTTGTTATTGATCCTGCCGATTATGAGGCAGTACTTGATGATATGAAAAACAATGATGGTGTGGTATCAAAAGAAACAAATTTCAAGCTTGCTGTTAAGGTCTTTGAAACAACATCAGGCTACGATACAATGATAACAGACTACTTAAAAGATAAACTTAACAGTTAATTAATGTACAAGAGACGCAGCAGGCTGCGTCTCTCTTAGTTTTACGAGATAATATTGGGATTGCCCGGTAAACTGGTTTTTTTACTAGTTGTATAAGTCTTTTAATCACACCGGTAGATTCCCTGTATAATATTATAAAAAATTTAATTCGGAGGCATCGAATGGGCGAAGTTACACTTAAAGAAATTTACCCGGTACCAGAAAATTTTAAACAAAAGGCTTTTATCAATAGCCGTGAAAAGTACGACGAAATGTGGAAAGAGTCTGTAGAAGATCCTGAGGGATTCTGGGCAAAAATTGCAGACGAGTATGTTACCTGGTTTGACAAATGGGACAAGGTAATGGATTGTAATTATGGAACCAATTCAAAAGACCTTTATGTAAAATGGTTCACAAACGCTAAACTTAATGTTTCTTATAACTGTCTTGACAGACATCTTGACACAAAAGGCGACCAAGTAGCTATTATTTGGGAAGGAAATGAGCCTTCAGAAGACAAAAAATTTACCTACAAAGAAGTACACATTGAAGTTTGTAAATTTGCAAACGTTCTTAAAGCTAATGGCGTTAAGAAGGGCGATGTTGTAACATTTTATCTTCCTATGATTCCTGAGCTTGCTTTTGGTGTTCTTGCTTGTACAAGAATTGGCGCTATTCACTCTGTTGTTTTCGGTGGATTCTCCGCTGAAGCTCTTCGTGATCGTGTAAATGACTGTGATTCCAAAGTTATTGTTTCTTGTGACGGAACTTTCCGTGGATCAAAAGCTGTTCCTCAAAAATCCAACTCTGACAAATGTCTTGCAGAAACTCCACAAGTTAATCTTCACCTCGTTATTCAGCGAGTTGGTGACAAAATCAAATGTGACTGGAATGACAAAGTTGACAGATGGTACCACGAAGAAATGGCTAAAGTTGACGCTAATTGCGAACCTGAAAAAATGGACGCAGAAGATCCTCTTTTCATTCTTTACACTTCCGGTTCTACTGGAAAACCTAAAGGTGTTCTTCACACAACTGGTGGATACCTTACATATGCGGCTTATACTCATAAGTTGATTTTTGATTATCATGATGGTGACATCTACTGGTGTACAGCTGACATTGGCTGGGTAACCGGTCACTCTTATATTGTATATGGACCTCTTGCAAACGGCGCAACAACCGTTATGTTCGAAGGCGTTCCTACATACCCCGATCCTGGTCGATTCTGGGCAGTTTGTGAAAAGCATGATATCGATATTTTCTATACAGCTCCTACAGCTATTAGAGCGGTTGCACGAGAAGGAGATTCTTTTGTAGACAAGCATGATATTTCAAAGCTTAAGCTCCTTGGATCAGTTGGTGAGCCTCTTAATCCTGAAGCATGGAACTGGTACTTCAATAAGATTGGTAGAGGCGAATGTCCTATCGTTGACACATGGTGGCAGACAGAAACCGGTGGAATCCTTATTACTCCACTCCCAGGCGCTATTGATATTAAACCAGCTATGGCTACCCTTCCTTTCTTTGGATGTAACCCAGTGATCGTTGATGAAGAAGGAAAAGAGATTCCATGGAAGCCCGGCGAAAAGATCGAAGGAAACCTCTGTATTACTCAAAGCTGGCCAGGTCAGATGAGAGGAGTTTATGGAGACGAGCAGAGATTCTTTGACACATATTTCTCACAATTCCCAGGAAAATATTTCACTGGTGATGGCTGTAGAAAAGACAAAGACGGATACTATCAGATAACTGGTCGTGTTGATGATGTTATCAATATTTCCGGACACAGAATGGGAACAGCGGAAGTTGAATCTGCACTTGTTTCTTCTCCAAACGTTGCTGAAGCAGCAGTTGTTGGATATCCTCATGAAATTAAAGGTCAGTCAATCTATGCTTTCGTAACACTTAACAAAGGTGTTGAAAAAACTGATGAGCTTAAGAAAGAGCTTATTCAGGTTGTTAGAAAAGAGATTGGACCTATCGCTTCACCGGATATTATTCAGTGGGCAGACGCTCTTCCTAAGACTCGTTCAGGAAAGATCATGAGAAGAATTCTCAAGAAAGTTGCTGCTGGTGTTTTTGATACTAAAGAGTTCGGTGATACTTCAACTCTTGCTGATCCTTCAGTTGTCGAAATGATGGTTGATGGCGCAAAAATTGCACAAGGCAAATAAATATCTTGTAAATATAATCAATCAATAGATTGATCATGTAAAAGGACGGTGATTTCACCGTCCTTTTTTTTTACTTTACTTTAGCCTCTGAATGAGATATATTCCTCAATACCCCAACACCGGGAGCTTGAGGTATATATTCACCATGAAGACGTTTTTAGAATACACTATCCTTGAAAAACTTGCCGAAACGAATAAATCTGTCGTTTACCGGG
>JAAENB010000786.1 GCA_024224995.1 bacterium
CACGCAGGAGCCATACCCACACCACTATGTGTCATCCCCACCCCACGCAGGAGCCATACCCACACCACTATGTGTCATCCCCACCCCACGCAGGAGCCATACCCACACCATTATGAGCCACACCCTCTGCGGGAGCCACCCCCAATAGAGAATCAAAAAAAAAAATTCCCCTCAAAAAAAGTTCAGCATTTTTCTCTTCGAAAAAAGACTATATATATAACAATATATTTGCTCAACAAGGAGGTTGGTACTGGTTCGGATGGTCTTTTAATACTATAAAAACAGGTACAGTTTTGTCTCTTTGGTTTTTTTAAAAATTTCTTGATGAAAAACAAAGCAGGTATAATAATTGTTTTTATAAAATCAGGAGAGTGTAAAAAAATGTAGAAATATTGCATGTTGTCTATATAATACTTATATTTATACTCTCCCTGGTATCCAGCGGAAGCCGCCCCCGGAAGTGACCATTAGAGACATTGTGAAACAAACCAGAATGCTTGACAGTATTATTGTTTCGTCATTTTTTTATGAACATCATAGGAGCTAATTAATTATAATTATCTCTTGAAAATAAGCCCGGTGGGCAAAAAAAGGAGTAAAAATGAAAAATTTATTTAAGGTACTAAGTGTATTTTTTTTGTGCACCTTTATCTTTGCGTGCGGCAGTGATCCGCAGGATAAATATGCACCAGGGACAGGTGGTGACTCTGCGTCATACGCCTCTATTAAGGGTAAGGTTCGTATTGACGGCCTTGATGACCTTTCCGGAATAACTGTTACGGCAGAGCAGGTCATTGACGGCAATACGGTAACTGTTAACTCAATACTAAAAAAGGATTCCGTAAATTTGGAATCACTGGTATTTAAAACAGAGACCGATCCCGAAGGTAATTTCCTTTTTTCGGAAATTCCCGAAGGGGAATATTTAATTACCGCCTCTAAGGATAATACCGCGGGCGCCATAAGTAAAAATGTTGAAGCCGCAGCAAGCCAGATCGCTATGGTCACGATGTCGCTTGAAGGGACCGGAAGTTTAAGCGGCCTCGTTACCCTTAACGGGCTCAGCAGCGGTCTTACGGGCACTCTTGTTTACGCGGAAGGGACTAATTATGTGGCAGCAGCGGCAGACGACGGCTCCTTCGCAATAGACAATATTCCTGCCGGCACATATGACATTATTTACTACAACAGGGACTGCGCGTATGTTGAAACTGCCGCTGTAACTGTTACGGAATCAATTGAGACAGTACTGGACACTGTTAACCTTACGGCGTTTGGCTCAGGAGAAACTCCGGGACCCGGAAGCCCCCCGGTAGTTATAAACGCGTCTGATGGTGTTTCCGAGGACAACATAGTGGTGCGATGGAATGCTGTTCAGGACGCGGCCTATTATTTTGTGTACAGGGACACGGCTGAGGCAGGAAATTTTACCGAGCTCGTTGGCTACACCAGCACAATCGTTCTTAATGACGCAGCTGCGCGGGCCGGTGTCCGGTATTATTACCGGGTAGAGTCCTATTTTGCAGACGGCTCAGTGAGCGGTTTAAGCACAAACGTTGATTCGGGATTTAAAAAGTTAGCCCATCCGGAGGGCATAAGCGCGGCCGACGGTGAAGAACTAAACAGGATTAAGATATCCTGGGACAGGGTTGAAGGCGCGGAATACTACAATATATACAGAGAAACATCGGCAGCAGGTGACTTTACTACTCTCATTGGTTCTCCCCATGGCACATCGTTTTATGATGACACTGCGGACTATGGCACTGCGTATTATTATAAGGTCCGGGCATACTCTTCTATAGTCGGAGAAAGTGATCTGAGCGACTTTGACGCTGGCCATGAGAAACTCCATGTTCCTACAGAGCTTAAAGCTTCGGACAAGGAATTCAACCATGTTAAGATAGACTGGAACCCGGTTCAGGGAGCGGACAGCTACTATGTGTACAGGGAAGAAGCCGATTCTTTTTCCGGTTTTTTTCATAATATTATTGGTACCGCTTCAAGTAATACATATACTGACTCTACCACTACGGGCGGAGTAAAATACTATTACTGTGTTAAGGCTCATTCTTCATATTTTGGGGACAGTGAGTTTAGCGCTTATGATGTGGGCTATAAAATAATTGATGCTCCGGCAAATGTAAGTGCTGCTGATGGGATGTACCTTGACTCTATACAGGTGACATGGGATAACGTTGACGGTGCAAACGAATATGCAATATACCGGTCATCAACCGGTCCCGAGGGCACGTATGCTTACAGAGGCAAAACCGCTTCTCTTCAATATAATGATATAAGTTCAAGCAATGGCAGTACCTTTTATTATAAAGTCGAGGCACGGTCATTGGATTCCGAATATGGGACAAGTGAGTTAAGCGATTGTGACTCAGGATATGAAATGCTTATGTATCCTCTTGATGTTGCAGTCTCAAAGGCTGAACTGGAAGACGTAAGGATTTCATGGTCAGCAGTTACCAGTTCGGAAATTTATTATATTTACCGGTCTCTTTCACCGGACGAGAGTTCATTTATAACTCTTCTGGACTCTACAACGGATACGGAATATTTCGACACTACTGTTGATCCCTATACTGATTATTATTACCGGGTCAGGTCTTATTCTTCTCTTTATGGCGAAAGTCCATTTAGTAATTATGATTATGGTTACTCAAATTTTCTGGACATACCTACCGGGCCTACGGCATCGGATGGAGATTCGGAAAGCATTACCATTACATGGAATGCTGTTGGAGAGGCAGACCGTTACTATGTTTACCGGTCAGATGCTGAAGCCGGCTCCTATTCAAAAATTGCAGAATCGGCAGCCGTAACATATTCCGATTCAAGTGGAAATAATGCTTCTGTATATTTTTATCAGATATCTGCGTTTTCCGATAAATATGGTGAAAGCGAGCAGAGTGCAAGTGACTCAGGATATGAAAAACTCCTGGCTCCTCAGGATGTTACGGCCTCAAAGGCAGAATCCGAATCTGTTAAAACTACATGGACTGCTGTTACGGGCGCTGAGACCTATTATGTATACCGGTCTCTTTCTCCGGACGAGAACACATTTACAACAGTTCTGGGCACTACTACAAATACGGAATATGATGACACGACTGTTAATCCCTATACTGATTATTATTACCGGGTCAAATCACATTCTCCTGTTTTTGGGGAAAGCCTCTTAAGTGACTCTGATTACGGATACTCCAACTTCCTGGATGTGCCTTCCGGCGCGGCTGCTTCCGACGGAAATCCCGACAGTATTACAATTACATGGAACTCCGTTGGTGAAGCAGATCTTTACTATGTTTACCGGTCAAATTCGGAAAGCGGCACTTACGCGAAAATTGGTGAAGCTGCCGGTTTAACCTATGCCGACGCAAGTGGTGATAGCGGATATTTTTACTTCTATAAAATTGCCGCGTTTTCAAATAAATACGGTGAGAGTGAGCAGAGTGTCAGTGATTCCGGTTATGAAATGCTCCTGCCTCCTGAGGACGTTTCCGTGTCAAAGGCCGAATCTGTAGATGTGAGAATTACATGGACTGCTGTTACCGGGGCCAACAGTTATTCCATTTACCGGTCTTTGTTATCGGATGAGGGTACATTTATTACTGTATTGGACAGTACTGCTGATACGGAATATTATGATACTACTGTTGATCCCTATACTGATTATTATTACCGGGTTGTTGCGCATTCCGCGGATTTTGGTGATAGTCTCTTTAGTGGTTTTGACTTTGGATATTCTAACTTTATTGATGTGCCAACATCCTTAAACGCAAGAGACGGGTCCTATTCAAGTAATATATATCTTTCATGGGACAGTGTTTCACAAGCTGACGGATACTATATATACAAGTCATCAAAACCGGATGGTGTATATGGAAAAATAGCCGATAGACCCGGTGTTGGGTATAGTGATTATGATGCTCATGTAAATTTAAAAAGTTACTATAAAATCACCTCGTATTCGGCAAAATATGGTGAAAGTGCCATGAGCGCTTATGATTCGGGATATCGCAGTATATCTCTTGTTCAAAACGTATCTGCTTCTGATGGCGCATATGATGAAGTTAATGGTGATAGTGTTATTATTAGCTGGGACGCGCAGCCAAGTGTAAATTCATATTCGGTTTACAGAAAAACCGGTGATCAGGACATGGCGCTTGTGGAAACAACAAGCAATACTGAAATTATCGATGGGACTGCTGAAAATACCGGTACACTATATACGTATTATGTTATATTCCATACGGAAGATCTTGGAGATTCAGGATTCGGCAGTGGTGATGACGGTTACAAATTACCAATCTCCGGTACATGGACAGAAAAAAACGGAGAGCTTAGTACTGGCCGGGATGAATTCGCTACAGCTGTAGTAAATGGAAAAATATACGCAATCGGAGGGGACGGCCGTATCGATATTGTTGAAGAATATGATCCTGCTGCGGACACCTGGACAGTAAAAACCCCAATGCCTACTGCAAGAGAAGAATTGGCGGCAGAAGCTGTAAATGGAAAAATATACGCAATTGGTGGTTATAGCAGCAGCGGTTATTCCAATGTCGTTGAAGAATATGATCCTTCAACAGATACATGGACAACTAAAACTTCAATGCCAACTGAGAGAGATGATTTAGCTACTGCTGTTGTTGATGGTAAGATATACGCCATTGGCGGATGGGCCGGTTTATATGATGTGGAGGAATATGATCCCGCTACAGATACATGGACTGTTAAAGCCTCATTGTCACCTTATAGATCTGAAGCAACTGCTTCTGTGGTGAATGGGAAAATCTATCTTATAGGAGGAAATTATAATCCTAACAGGGTAGATGAGTATGACCCTGCTACTGACTCCTGGACTGAAAAAGCTTCAATGCCAACAGGCCGGGAAGAATTATCTTCAGTAGCGGTAAATGGCAAAATATATGTTATGGGGGGATATGACGGCAGCAACAGAGTAAACACTGTAGAAGAATATGACCCGGTAAATGATAATTGGACTACAAAATTGAGTTTACTGCAAGTCAGAAGAGAATTTTCTTCTGAGGTTATTAATAATAAGATCTACGCAATAGGCGGATATGGCGCTAGCGGTAACCTGGCTTCCGTAGAAGAATGTACCATATCTGGAACCGCAGGATTCATGCCTTCTTCTTCTGTTGATGCCGCCGGCATTGCCGCGAATGACAAAATATATGTTATGGGTGGTTACAACGGCAGCAGTTATTTAAACAGGCTGGAAGAATATGATAAGTCTGCTGATACATGGACTGTAAAATCAAGCATGTCTACCGCGCGGTCCGGGCTCACTGCCGGTGAAATAAACGGTAAAATATACGCGGTTGGCGGATTTGACGGTACAAATCATCTTACTGTTATTGAAGAGTATGATCCTGCCGCAGACTCATGGACTGTAAAAACAACTATGCCTACTGCACGGTCGGGACATGCCTGCGCGATCTCTAATAATAAGATCTATATTATGGGTGGCTATGACGGTACATACCTTGACGTTGTTGAAGTCTATGATCCTGACCTGGATTCCTGGACTTCTCTCAGCATTATGCCCGTTTCAAGAAGCGGCCTTACTGCCGCGGAAGTGGATGGCAACATATATCTATTCGGCGGACATGACGGTTCCGGGCATCTTAGCAGAATAGACCAGTATGATCCGTCTACTGATACGTGGACTGAACTCGGGAATATGACTTATGCCGCGTCCGGTATCAAATCTGTTATTGGTTCCGACAGCAGGATATATCTATTCGGCGGATATAATGATTCGGGGTTTCTTAATTCTGTCCGGGCATATGATCCTGCTGATTATTACTCCTGGGCAAGTATTACTGACCTGAGTAACGCAAGAGCGTATCATACTGCCGTTGTTCTGGATACTGAGATCTATCTATTTTCAGGTCTTAGTGATACTGGATTTTTACATAATGCTGAAGTCTATACTGTTGCTGAAGATTATTATGACAGGTATGCTGCTGTTGCCGATATGAGATTTGACAGGGAAGACCTTACTGCGGAAGCTGTAAATGGAAAAATCTATGCAATCGGAGGATATGATAGAAGTTCTTCAGCCCGCATATCGACTGTTGAAGAGTATGATCCGGTAAATGATACCTGGCTGTGGAAAGCATCTATGCCAACAGGCAGGGAAATGCTGGCATCTGCATCTTTAAACGGAAAAATCTACGTACTCGGAGGACGGACTAACAACACCTATTATTCAACAGCAGTAGAAGAATATGATCCTGATACGAATTCATGGACTACTAAAACTTCTATGTCTACAGGTAGATACGGCCTTGTCGCTGAGGCAGTTAACGGACGGATTTATGCCATTGGCGGATATAATGGCAGTTATTTGTCAACAGTACGGGAATATAATCCTGCTACGAATTTATGGTCAACTAATAAATCCCCAATGCCTACTGCAAGACGTCAGTCTGCATCTGCAGTTATAGATGGAAAGATTTATGTAATTGGTGGATACAATAGCAGTTATTTGTCTACAGTTCAGGAATATGATCCCGGTACCAATTCATGGACTACTAAAGCCTCCATGCCTACAGCAAGATATGATGCATCTGCGGAAATTGTAAATGGTAAGATCTATGTTATAGGCGGCTACGGCAGCGATGGGTATTTAAAAACTGTGGAAGAATATGATCCGGAAACTAATTCATGGACTACTAAAACTCCTATTTTGTATTCGCGAATAAGTTTTGGATCTGCAGTTTTAAATGATGAAATATATGTAATTGGCGGCTACTATGATTTAGA
>JAAENB010000787.1 GCA_024224995.1 bacterium
ATCCTTTGAACCGGGAGATTCCCGGATCGATTGTTATATTCCTCATTACGTGAATGAGAATATTAATGAACAGGCGGTCTATACCGGCATCGTGGGAGAGAATTATCTTCTTCCCGATGTCGTGGGAGCAAATATTGCCCCGGTAACACGAATGGGCTTTTTCCGGCAGGACGCCGAATCAATCTCCTCCACCGATGCTGGTCCGAGCGGTCCTTATTGGAGTGACCGGAACAGGCTCCTGCCGGTAATTATCGCTCTTCTGGGCTCGCTCAGAGACCAGACCAGGTATGAAGCGGCTTCCAGCGGGAACGATTATAATTACGCGGGAACGCATTATTACCCTCTGAGAACAGCAACCGACAGCCTCATGCCTGCCCTGGCAAAACCGATGTTTTATTTTCAAAAGGACAGCGGAACAGACCCGGCAAAGTACCCGCCCGACAACTGCTGGAAACCCCGGCTTGGGGGCGCGAATGATTATCTCCTGCCTGCCATGTTTCTAACGGAAAATGACCGGGACAGCTATTACCTGCCAAAAGAGAACCGCTCCCTCATGAGTCTTCTTTCGGAAAACGAATATAAAGAAGGGAACGGCCTTATACCGCGGCTGGCTCAAACAAAGATGACCTCCGGACTCCTGGGCATGCTTCAGAGCATGGGCAAG
>JAAENB010000788.1 GCA_024224995.1 bacterium
AAGAGTAGTTGACAAAATAAAAATTATGCGTTATATATATAGTATATCAACCCGGGTCTTCGGCTCCGCTCAGACACCGGATGGCCGGGAAAAAATACGAAAGAAACTTAATTGTATTGCGAGCTGCATCTGGCCTTGAAGTAGTATGGGCTCTTTGGGTTGTGAGGACTGTTTGAGCGGAGCGAGTTCCGGAGCAATCCAAAGAGCCCATACTACTTCAAGGCCCGCGCACAAGCAAAATTTAGTTCCTTGAG
Organism: bacterium; assembly: GCA_024224995.1. The sequence goes on from JAAENB010000788.1 coordinate 255, forward strand.
AGAGCAGTTTTTTCCAGTAAAAAAAAGTTGACTCATGAGTCATTGTTGAGTAGTTGATTCCAGGGAGGAAAAAAGATATGGAACAAAGCAGCGGATTTATTAAAGAAAAAATTATCCTGTTCAAAGAGATATACGGCGAGCAGGGGAATATCGACATATTTTTTTCTCCCGGACGGGTGAATCTTATAGGGGAGCATCTTGATTATAATGGAGGGGCGGTTTTCCCGGCAGCTATTTCGCTTGGGATTTACGCTTTTGTGCGGTACCGCGATGACAGAATAGTCCGGATGCGTTCACAAACAATGCCCGGAGAAGCAGAATATGATCTTAAGCAGGATATAGTTCATGACGGCACAAGTGGCTGGTGGAACTATCCGGCAGGAGTTCTGAAGTTTCTTAAGGAAGACGGAAAAGAACTAACGGGAGCCGATATATTTTTTGCCGGAACCCTGCCCAACGGCGCAGGGCTTTCATCATCAGCATCACTTGAACTGCTTACTTCTTATATAATGACCCATGAGCAGGCAACGGAAGCCCGGGACCGGGTCTGCCTGGCGGAATTGTGCCAAAAGGCAGAGAACCAATTTGTAGGAGTGAACTGCGGAATTATGGATCAGTTTGCCATAGCCATGGGAAAGAAGGATTGTGCCGTACTTTTGTATGCCCATACACTTGAGTACGAAACAGTGCCCCTTGCGCTGGGAGAATACCGCCTCATAATAATGAACACTAATAAACCACGGACCCTGGCAGGATCTCAATTCAATGAACGCCGGAGAGAATGCGAGCGGGCCCTTGCAAGCATCAGGACCGTGAAAAATATTACCAGGCTCGTAGAGGCGGAAGAAAATGATGTTGATAGCATTAGTGACGAGACAATCAAAAAACGGGCACGCCATGTGGTAAGCGAACACCAGCGGGTTCTCAGATCCGCAGCCGCCTTAAAAGAAAAGAACCTGCCTCTTTTCGGCCTCAATATGACCGAGTCCCACCGTTCATTAAAAGATGATTACGAAGTATCCTGTCCTGAGCTTGATTCCCTGGTAAGCGCGTCACTCTCTGTTGAAGGATGCATTGGAGCCCGCATGACCGGAGCCGGATTCGGCGGAGCAGCTATTGCCCTGGTAAGAAAAGATGCTGCACAGAGCTTCATAAAAGAGGTAGGGACACAGTACACACGGGAAACCGGACTCAAAGCCGATTTCTATGAGGCTGAAATTGTTAACGGAGTACAAAAAATCGGCCTATTTCCGGTTATTTCTTGACTCTACCAGCCCTGTTTTTATCATAAGGGCTTTATATTATTGGAAATCCCCTTATAATAGGGGATTTTTTATAATTATATACATGAATAAAAATATACCAGATCGGAGGAACCATGTCAGTGAGAAAGTTATTAGTTTTATGCGTATGCTCAATTTTCCTAACTTCTTTTTTCTCCTGTAAAAAAGGAGCAGGAGACACTATCAAGATAGGAGCTATTTTCGCGGTAACAGGACCGGCTTCATTCCTGGGAGCACCGGAAAAAAAGACAGCTCAAATGGCGATAAACAAGATTAATGCCAAAGGCGGTATTAATGGGAAGAAACTGGAACTTATTGTTAAAGATTCAGGTGGAAACCCGGAAAAGGCCATCTCTTTTGCAAAGCAGCTTATTGAAGAAGATAAGGTTTTTGCTATTATTGGGCCGTCAACAAGCGGCGAAACAATGAAAATCAAGAATATTTGTGAAAAAGCCAAAATTATTCTTGTTTCCTGCGCTGCTGCGGAAGTAATTGTTAATCCCGTAGCAAAATATGTATTCAAAACTCCTCAGAAAGACAGTCATGTTGTTCAAAAAATATATGAAACCATGAAAACTATGGGAATTTCAAAGATCGGGATCGTATCCGGAAATACGGGGTTTGGAAAAGCCGGAAAAGCTCAACTTGAAAAACTGGCAGCCAAAGCCGGAATCAAGATCCTTATTAGTGAAGTATATGACAAAAAAGCAACGGATCTTACGGGAGTTCTTACCAAGGTGAAGGCAATGAATGTTCAGGCAATTGTCAACTGGTCTATTGTTCCTGCGCAGTCAATTGTCGCTAAAAACATGAAGCAGCTTAACATTAATGTTCCCCTGTTTCAGAGCCATGGTTTTGGAAATATCAAGTATGCCAAAGAAGCCGGGAAAGCCGGGGAAGGGATCATCTTTCCATGCGGAAGACTTTTTGTATCCGATATGATGGAAGACGGAAGCGCGCAAAAAGCGGTTCTTGCTCAATACAAGAAAGATTACGAAGCAAAATATAAAGAGGACGTCAGTACCTTTGGCGGACACGCGTATGATGCCGTAATGATCCTGATAGAAGCCTTAAAAAAGGCCGGGTCTGCGGATACGGAAAAAGTCCGTACCGCTATTGAAAACCTTAAAGATTTCCCCGGAACGGGCGGCGTTTTTAATTTTTCAGCTGAAGATCATAATGGTCTTGGAATTGATTCATTGTCAATGCATACCGTTAAAGACGGAAGATTTGTATTATATAAGAAGTAAGTAAAAAAGTAAGTAAACAAAGGGACCGGGATTCCCGGTCCCTTTATTATAAAAAAAGGTCATAAAGAATGTCATCAGAACAGTTCCTGCAATATCTTCTTTCCGGTATAACCATCGGAAGTATTTATGCCATTGTGGCAATCGGCTATAATATTATTTATAATACAACAGGTATCATCAATTTTGCCCAGGGTGAGTTTTTAATGCTGGGAGGCATGATCGGGGTTACAATGCAGCACTATATGCCGTTACCCCTGGCAATACTGGCAGCAGTTATTTTAACAGCCACTGTGGGAGCTGTAATTGATTTTACTTTTATCCGGAGGCTAAAAAAGCCTTCGGTCTTGAATATGATTATCGTAACAATTGGTCTTTCAATTGTAATACGGGAGATCGCGCTGCATATCTGGGATGAAAAGGTCCGGTCGCTGCCGTATTTTACCGGCGACGAGGTTTCTTCTATCAATATTTTTGGCGCTTATATTTCTCCCCAGGTTTTATGGGTACTGGGAGTATGCGGTATTACTGTTCTGCTTCTGAGCCTGTTTTTTAAATTCACGGTCTTAGGCCGTTCAATGAGAGCCTGTTCCGCGAACCAGGTTGCCGCACGGCTGTGCGGCATCAATGTAAAGAACATGGTAACCATATCGTTTATGCTCAGCGCGGCCATTGGAGCCCTGGCCGGATGCGTGGTATCTCCCATTACCCTTACCCAGTATGATTGCGGAACATCCCTGGCCATAAAAGGATTCGCCGTTGCCATCCTTGGAGGATTGGGCAACAGTATGGGAGCAGTAGTGGGAGGCCTTATTATTGGAGTGCTTGAGGCATTCAGCATCAGCGTGCTTCCCCTGGCATATAAAGACGCGGTGGCTATTTCAATATTACTCATTATATTATTTGTAAAACCGAGCGGAATTTTTGGCAGTAAAGAAGTTTCTGCGTTGAAGGAGTTTTGATGAGTCTCAGAGGAGCCTGTCCCGCAGAGGGGCTAACGTGGGGTTGAAACCCCACGTTATGAGAAGGAGAGGGGGACAACAAGGGGTTGAAACCCCTTGTTGGACGAAGCGGCAGCAGCAGAGTTCGGGATTTGAGTAAGTCCTCTTCAGGGTGGTGAAACAAGAATATTTTCACCACCCTGAAGAGGCCTTACTAAAATCCCGGCTCACTAACCCGGGATTCGCCCGGCACAAGAATAAGTTTATATAAGGAAATTTGATGAGTCTCAAAAAGTATTATCCCATATTCGGCTTGATATTATTTGTAATAGTATTCCAGCTGTTTTTATCCCTTATTGGAAAAGAATTTTTTTTAACACAGCTCACTATGGCAGCATACTATGCTCTTGTAATAGTGGGGCTTACTGTTCTAATGGGATATACGGGCCAGATATCTATCGGCCACGCGGCTTTTTTTGCCATAGGCGGTTATACCACGTCGGTACTTACCGCGAATAAGTTAAGCGGTCTTACAGGGGCCGGGGTCGCGCAGTTTCTTATGAATATTGGAATGACAACAATAGATAAAGACCCTTACGGAACAGAGATCGTTCATCTCTCACCCTGGGCAGCACTGACGTTTGCCATAATCATAACTGCTCTTATTGCCTTTCTCATTGGTATACCCATATTAAAATTAAAGGGCCATTACCTGGCAATGGCAACCCTGGGATTTGGAACAATTGTATACCGTGTCGTTCTGGGAACCGAGATTTTTGGCGGAGCAGACGGAATTTCCGATGTTCCGCCTTTTAGACTATTCGGCAATCTCGCCGTAGCAGGCGATTCGTCGATGAGGATAGAGAATTACTATATTGCCTGGTTTGTCGTAATACTGTGTGTCGTGCTGCTGCTTAACCTCATAAATTCACGCGTAGGAAGAGCGCTGCGGTCCATCCACGGCAGTGAGGAAGCGGCAAACGCCATGGGAGTAGATACTGCCCGGTATAAACTGGCGATCTTTGTGTTAAGCGCGGTCTTCGCGTCTGTGGGCGGGGTCTTCCTGGCCCATTATAACGGCGGGATTGGCCCGTCGGAAGCGGGCGTTATGAAGTCGGTGCGGTATGTGGCAATCGTGGCAGTGGGCGGCATGGCAAATCTCTGGGGCGCTCTTATTATGGGAATCGTGCTCAATTTTCTGTCACTCCGGGGCTATTTCGGAAGTTATGATGACGCGTTTTTTGGAGTGATCCTTATTGTTATAATGATATTTTACCCTGACGGAATTTTTAAACAAGAGAATTTCAAGGGACTCATAAAAACAAAATTATTAAAAAGAAAATCTTGAAAGAGTTACAATTATGAGCTTTTTGAAAATAAATAATATAAATAAATCATTTGGCGGACTTCACGCCGTAAATGCAGTTTCATTCGAGGTGGAGAAAAATTCCATCCAGGCAGTAATTGGCCCAAACGGAGCCGGAAAAACCACGCTTTTTAACCTGGTTTCCGGGGCAATCAAGCCCGATTCGGGCAGTGTGCTGTTTAATGAAAAATCGATATATAACCTGGCACCGCATAAGATTGCCCGGCACGGAATATCCCGGACATTCCAGAATATAAAACTATTCAGTTCAATGTCCGTACTTGAGAATGTAATGGTAGGCCGCCATGTAAAGACAAAGGCGGGATTCTTAAGCGGCATGTTTAACCTGCCTTCCACCTGGAAAGAAGAGCGGACCATTCGTGAAAAGTCAATGGAGCTGTTGAAGCTTTTGGGAATCGCGGACCTGGCTCATGAAGACGCCGAGAGCCTTGCGTTCGGCAAGCAGCGAACAGTAGAATTTGCCAGGGCCCTGGCATCGGAACCGGAGCTCTTGCTTTTAGATGAACCTGCGGCGGGCTTAAATATTTACGAGACCGCGGAGATCGCGGAGATGATATCAAAGATCCGGGAATGGGGAATTACCATACTTATTATTGAACATGATATGTCACTGATTATGGATATTTCGGAAAATATCGTAGTGTTAAGTTCCGGAGAGAAAATAGCCCAGGGAAAGCCCGAAGATATACAAAAGAACGAAGAAGTAATAAAAGTCTACCTGGGGGACGATGATGCTTAAGATCAGGAATCTGGAATCGGGTTATGGCAAGCTGCGGGTGCTGAAAGGAGTTTCCATGCATATCAATCCCGGAGAGATTGTAGCCATCATCGGGGCAAACGGAGCAGGAAAAACCACCTTGCTGGAAACCATATCCGGAATAATTTCAGCCAGGGATGGCGAGATAAAGTTCGACGGAAAGAACATCGGGCGGATTTCCGCGGAACGGATCGTAAGCCGGGGCTGTGCCCTGGTTCCCGAAGGACGGCAGGTTTTTTCAACCATGACCGTAAAAGAGAATCTTATGCTGGGAGCCTATTCCATACGGAAAAAAGCTGAGAAAGAGAGCATACGGCAGGAGCTTGAATCTGTTTATGAACTTTTCCCAAAATTAAAAGAGAGAGAAACCCAGCTTGGCGGAACCCTCTCCGGCGGGGAGCAGCAGATGCTAGCTATTGGAAGGGCCTTAATGGCACAGCCAAAGCTCATTATGCTTGATGAACCTTCCATGGGGATCGCGCCAATTATCGTAAAAAATATTTTTAAAAATATAGTAAAATTACGTGACCAGGGAAAGACCATACTCCTGGTTGAGCAAAACGCGAAGGCCGCGCTCAGTATTGCCGACAGGGGATACGTCATTGAGACCGGCCAGATCGTGCTTGACGAGTCGGCAGAAGAACTCTTAAACAATAATGATGTTCAGCGCGCCTATCTCGGAAAAGACTATAAGAGCATAAGTGAGTAAGTAAGTAAGGTAATCGGTGGCCCAGGGGCCGGGTGATCGGTGATCGGTAAAAGAAAGAAGCCCCGGTAAAGCCGGGAAAAAATACGGAGAAACTGCGGCCCCCACTGAGCGGGGTGCGACCCCTGCGAGGGGATTTAGCATGGGGCTCTGCTCTGTACCCGGGGTTAAAAACCCCGGGCTACATGACTACACCCCTCTGGGGTGTTTCCGGTATGGGACCGACTCGCCCGCAGGGCATTGGTTAATCATTGGTTGGTGCTGACCCAAGACAGAATCGCCCCAGCGGGGCGACGTATTGTAGCTCGGGGTTTCAACCCCGTGAAACAGAGCAGAGCCCCGGGATAAAATCTTCGGGAACAGGCCCTATTAAAAATTTAGTTTCTTGAGAGAGGTGAGTTATGATATATAATAAAGAATATGAAACAATGCCGCGGGAAGACCTGGAGCAGATCCAGATAGAGCGCCTTCAATCTACGTTGAACAGGGTATATCGTAATGTGGCTCATTATAAGAATAAGTTTGATGAGTGTAATATTAATATAGAAAAAATAAAAAATATAAAAGATATAAAAGAGCTTCCGTTTACAACAAAGGAAGATTTGAGAAACAGTTATCCTTATGATATGTTCGCGGTACCGTTAAAAGATATAGTACGGATACATTCTTCAAGAGGAAGAACGGGAAAGCCAATCGCCATCGGTTATACCAGGAATGATCTAACCCGCTGGTCGGAGCAGGTAGCCCGGCTGCTAATCGCTATTGGTATTGATGACCATGATTTTGTACAGATCGCTTTTGATTACAGCATGTATACGGGCGGGTTTGGGTTTCATTACGGAGCTGAAAATATCGGCGCATCGGTAATACCGTCCTCAACGAACAGCAGGATTCAGGACCAGATCCTGCTCATGAAGGATTATAAGACCACAGTACTGCTCAGCACGCCCAGTTATGCCATTGACCTGGGGAACAATTTAAAAGAGATGGGAATACATCCCGAAGAGCTGAACTTGCGGCTTGGACTTTTTGGCGCAGAGCCCTGGGGAGAGAAGGTCCGCGAGACCATAGAAGAAAAACTGCATATTTCCGCCTTTAATAATTACGGCGTAAATGAAATAATGGGGCCGGGAGTAGCCTGTGAATGCGATGAAAAGAACGGGCTCCACGTCAATGAAGATCATTTTATTGTAGAGATCATAGACCCTGAGACGCTTGAGCCCGTAGAGGACGGCAAAGAAGGGGAGCTGGTATTTACCACAATAACCCGGGAAGGTTTTCCGCTCATCAGGTACCGCACCGGGGACCGGACCATGCTTCTTGGAGGAGAATGCGCCTGTACTCGCACAACCCGGAGAATAGCCCGGGTAGCCGCCAGGGTCGATGATATGATCGTTATACGGGGCATCAATGTCTTCCCGGTCCAGATCGATGAAGTGCTTAAAAAAGCCGAAGGCATAGAACCTCATTTCCAGGTAGTTCTTGAGAACGAGGAAGGGATCGACACAATGGAGATCAAAGTTGTCGTATCCGATGATATATTTAATGATGAAGTTAAAAAGATGATGGAACTGAAGAACCGTATATCGGGCCTTATTGAGGATGAGCTTGGCATCTCAGCAAAGATAAGCCTGGTAGAGCAGGAGACCCTGCGGGATGAGAACGTGGAGAAGGTTGTCGATAATCGGTAGGGGAGATTTTACCCGGAATCTGTACCTTGAAAGCGACGTTCCGTAACGTCGCTTTCAGAAAGAGTCCTCGGCTGATTTTCCCCCTGGAATCAAAAAATGCCAACTCTTATTTGTGTTTTTAGACAATATTGTCGAGAAATGCATATAAGAGGCGTTGTTTACAGGTTTGAAATAATCCCTTCTATATCGATGAGCTGATTAACAAAGGCGTCTGTAGTACCCGGGGCGAAATCCTCAGGGGAGCGGAGGCCGCTTTCCAGGGAGGCGATGAAGAAGAGGCCGGCAGATTTCGCGGAGAGGGCGTCATTGGGGGAGTCACCGATGTATAGGGCCTGTTCCGGCTTAACCCGGAATTCTTTCAGGAGTCCCTCAAAGGCTTTTGGGTGGGGTTTGGGATGTTCGTACCGTTCCCGGTAATAAAAAGAATCGATCCGCCGGTACAGGGGATGATCGGTCGATAATAAGTGAAGCGATTCCGGTTTCGTGCGAGAGGTGAGAATAGCGGTTTTTTTGCCCGCTTTTTTGAGGCGCCAGAGCAGCGCCAGGTTTTCTTCCGGAACAACATCAATGAGACCCGCAGATATAAATTTCCTATGAGTTTCTTCGTATATTTCAAAAAAAGCAGCAGTATCAATCCCGGGAATCCTCTCCGCAATGGCTTCATGTATAGGCGTGCCCCAGTTCCGCTGATGCGCCTCCCTGCTCATGGGACCAAAGCCCAGCTTCCCGGCAATACAATTTTCCAGGTTAAAACACGCCTCTTCCGTCATGCACAGGGTATCATCAAAATCAAAAACAACAACTTGAACCTTGCACCCTGTTCCTTTCACCTGTTTTTGATTTCAATCCCAATAGGGCAATGATCCGAGCCCATAACATCTGTTAGCATAAACGAAGATTTAACGTCCCCTTTCAGGCTATCGCTAACGAAAAAGTAGTCAATACGCCAGCCCGCATTATTAGCCCTGGCATTTGCCCGGTAGCTCCACCAGGAATAGTGGGAGCCTTCAGCAGTGAAGAGCCGGAAGGTGTCCACATAGCCGTGGGAGATAAATTTGTCAATCCAGGCTCTTTCTTGGGGAAGAAACCCGGACGAATCTTCATTGGCTTTCGGCCGGGCCAGGTCAATTTCGGTATGAGCGGTATTAACGTCGCCGCAAATAATAAGGTTTTTCCCATTATCTTTGAGAGAATCGGCGTATTCGAGAAAGGCGTCGTAAAAGTCCATTTTGTATTGAAGCCGTTCATCGGACATTTGCCCATTTGGGTAATAGATGTTAAAGAGCACAAAAGAATCATAATGGGCAATGATAGTACGGCCTTCGGAATCGAAGCGGTCAATGCCGAAACCGTAGTCCACGTGCTCCGGTTCTGTTTTAGAGAACAGGGCAGTACCGCTGTATCCTTTTTTAACGGCGGAACAATAATATTGGTGATATCCCTTAAGCGAGGTAATTTCTTCAGGGACCTGGCTTTCTTCGGCCTTGGTCTCTTGCAGGCATAAAATATCGGGTTTTTCTTTGTTAAACCAGGGAACAAACCCTTTTTTGTTTATGGCTCTTATGCCGTTAACATTCCATGAGAGTATTTTTTTTGTATTTTTCACTTAGGTGTTTCCTGAAATAGCATATCAACATCTATGACAAGTCCGGGGATGACTGTTGCTTTCATTGTTCCCTTTCCTTCATAGATTTTTGGAATTCCGAATTTTTTATTTTTTTCCAGCAATCGTACGGTAATTAGTTTGTTAACGGGATCAATTATCCAGTATTCTTTAACGCCATTTTTTTGATATAATTCAACTTTTATAATACTGTCTTTTGAAGCAGTAGCCGGCGATAATATTTCAATAATGAAATCGGGAGCTCCCAGACATCCGTTTTTGTCAATTTTCTCAGTGTCGCAAATAACAACAATATCGGGTTGAACAACATCAATAATCTTGTTGTTCGCGGTAATGCTTTTGGGAAAGCGTACATCAAAAGGAGCGGAACGGCCAACACAGTTTTTATCTACCAGGAAATTCCTGATCTGGCCCCCCAATTCCCATGAAATTTTTTGATGTTCATCGGAAGGAGCGGGACTCATGCTATATGCAGTACCATTGATCAATTCCCATCTTTCATCATCCGGCCATGTCAGGTAATCTTCATAGGTAAATTTATGTTCGGGTTCGGGAGATGGCATATCTTTTTCCTTATATTGTATTATAATATTATCAAATATAGTTACCACACCCGGAAAATGCAAGCGAATATCGCTGTGCAAGTGTCAGAAATTGACAGCAGCTGTCAATTTCTGACACTTTTTGGGGAATATTAAGCACACAGGCTCTACCCGGTTCTACAATAGTTATTAGTAGCTTGAGCTCTACTGCTGAATAAACGACATTCTATCTGCCGGATATCCCCAAAATTATTCATTTTTTATCTTAAAAATTAAAAAAAATAAAAAAGTGATGGAAATGGATAACTTTTTTTAGTAATATTCTGCTTTTGGCACGAATATTGCATATATATTATAGTAGGACAGGTTGGGATGACTTATGCTACCCCCTCCAGCAGAGCATCCCGGCCTGTCCTACTATAATATAGAATTGGGAAAAGAGAGCAGGATGCAATTAAGAATTAAGACCAAAAAAAAGATGAAGAAAAACAATAAAATAAAGGTCGAGAAGAGTAATAATAAGAAGAAAGAGGGGACTAAATAATGCCGGGTTTCCGGCAATAAAGATATTTTTAATCTCGGAGGGGCTGTTATGAATTGGGAGAATTTAGTAAACCTGGCTATAAAAATAGAAAGTGGCCGGGATCGAATAGAACTATATTTAAAAGGCTGCCTGGAAACAGTAGATGTGAAAACATTTATGAATACCTTAACAGAGCAGTTCCGCAAAAAACCCGGCATCATAGAAATAAACTGCAAAGACTTGCGGCACATTGATTCCTCACTAATCGGCGCGCTAATATGGTTCCTTAATACAGCCGGAGAATACGGAGTACAACTCATCTACAGCAACCTGGACACCGGAATAGGAAAACTCCTTGAATCAGCAAAACTAAACGACCACTTCAACCTCCGCTAGCCGGAACTCTTTAAACCGTCATCAGGCTAACAGCTGCGGCACCACCCCTCTTCAAAGGGGTGAAACAAGAATATTTTTACCCCTTTGAAGAGGGGTGGTGCCGCAGCTGTTAGCCGGGGGCACCAACAAACTCCTCCGAAACGCATATCACCCTCCTTTTTTTATTTTTAATGAGCAGAATCCACTTTTTGACTAATTACTCTTAAAATGTTATTAATTTTGTTGACATTATCCCCGGACAGTAGTTAAATAGCAATTAAAAACCGACGAGTCGGTTCTGGAATCATCCAGAGAACAATAATCGGATTACAAAAAACACAAATTACATGGAGTATAACAAGGAGTAGGTTTATGGTGAAAACAATTAGCAAATTATTAGTATTTTTTTTACTGGCATTTTTCTTTTCATGTTTTAACACGCAAGAAGAATTGAGTGCTGATGAGCAGCAAGCGCTTACGAATGAAGCTCTGGGGATCGCGTTAAACGCGGTTGGAACTTCACTTGATTCAATCGATTGGTCTAAGGCCACGAAAGAGGCCGCTAAAGAGGACAGCAAAACTTCATTTGATGTACTGAAAGATGATGTTTTTGGTATAACAGCCACACTCGATCTGAGCAGCATGGCATTGATTCTAACATTCGACAAGTTTGTCGTAGGCGGCGGAGCAACTATATCGGGCGCGCTGGTTATGGCATTAAGCAATGAAAAAATCGACTGCAATGACCAGGGTAAGGAATGCTCATATCATACTGTCGTAACTATCAACACCGACGCGAATAACCCGCTTGTAGCAAATAAGAAATGGGACAACTCATCTGATCTGGTAAACATACCCATACAGGTAAAAGATGTTATTTTCTGTATTGATACTAGCGATATGTTTAAGTTCGATTGGTCGACCCTCAAACTTGAATTAGCCCCTGCACGGATGTGCGGATTCGGCGGCAAGATCGTTGTGTATGTTCAGGTTCCCAATATTGGAGAATTCGCGGCAACAATGACTCTTGGCGGACAAGAATCTACTTTCTGTAATGACCTGCGCGGCATAGTAAATGGACACGATTGGGGAGTTTTTAGCCTGGTCAAAAAATTCTGGCTCGCAGTTATTGACGGAATATGTAACGACTAAATCATTTCACATGAGCGGCAGCATAAAAATGCCGGCCGTTGTGTAAGCAGAAGGAGACGGGTTGTAAGGCCCGTCTCTCTGCGCATTATGCAGGTGCATACGTTCGCATACAACTGGAGGTTGGAAAAGATGGGTCGTGGGTTACGGAAGGGGATTAAAGAAGGATTTGTTCCAATAGAAAAGGTTACGGATACCGACATTGAAGAGATGCATCGGTTGTTTGTAAAATATTATGAGAATACCGCCTTTGATATATTTGCCCGGGATATGAGGAAAAAGGACGGTATTATGTGTTTCCGCAAAAAGGTTGATAATAGTATAATTGGTTTTAGTACTATTATGAGGATGAATATGCGGTGTAAGGGGAAGAGGGTAGACGGAGTTTTTAGCGGAGATACTGTTCTGGAAAAAGAGTACTGGGGCAGCGGCATTATACAAATATCATTTATCAGGTACGTTATACTGCAGAAACTGCGAAATCCTTTTGTACCGTTTTATTGGTTCCTTATATCAAAAGGGTATAAGACCTACCTGCTTCTGGCCAATAATTTTTTGAATCATTATCCCCGCTGCGAAGGCAGGGGCGGGCGGAAAAACCGGCGAATGAAAGATGTGGTAGAGGCTTATTGTGACTACTTGTATCCGGGATACCTGGATAAAGAGGACGGGCTTCTAAAATTTGGAGATGATTACCAGAAGTTAAAGACTCATGTAGCGGAAATTACCGATAAATTGAAAGAAGAGTTCCCAAAAATCGCGTATTTTGAAGAACTGAACCCAACCTGGCGGGAAGGAACAGAGCTTCCCTGTATAGGAAAGCTGGAGCTGGCAGCGTTAGGGTATTACATACAAAAAGTCGGTAAAAATTTGTTGCAAAAATCGCTAGCCCATGTAAGAAGGATATTCGGGGTAAAGACCGACATCGCTTACGAAAATGCAGACAGGAATTGACAGGAGTTGATCGGAATTAGATAAAGCTTTCTGTCTTTTGCTGCTTAAACAGGGATACAAGGATGGTACCTGTGAGGCGGCTTTAAGTTGGAACAGGGAATTCCCCTGTTTGGGCTTAAATCCGTTTCACAGGTTTTCTTGTAATATAAGGGTATAGCTATATGTTTTCAGATATTAAAACACGTTATTCATTTGAGCTTATTTACCAGTTCAGTAAACCGGGGTATTACCGGTACCGGAACGCGCTTGCTGATGTAGAAACAGCACAGCGCCGGGTATTGTCGGAGCTGCTGGAATACAGTTCACAGTCTGCCTATGGGAAGCGGAATTCTCTTCATAAGGATATGTCATGGGAAGAGTTTAGTGCTCGTATCCCGGTTACGGATTATAAAGACTGGGAATCCCTGGTTTCCAAACAGATGGAATTCGGGGACGAGCTGCTTAGCGGGGAAGAATGTGAGCGATATCAGCCCACCAGCGGTTCCACCTCAAAAGTGAAATGGATTCCCTATACCAATCGATTCCTCGCGGAGCTGGACCGGGCAGTATCACCCATGGTCGTAGACGTTCTTGCGAAGCAAAAGCATTTGTTAACGGGAAAGCAGTACTGGTCCCTCTCCTGGATGCCCACGGAATACCGGAACGAGTCCGGAGAAAATATGAATGATGATTCAAAACTTCTTCCCTGGTACAAGCGTATTCTTGTAGAGCAGACAATGGTAGTGCCAAATGAGATTTCCTTTGCGCCCACATCGGACGGAGCCCTGTTTGCCACATTGGCGTACCTTGCGGCAGCACGTAATCTTACGGTAATTTCCGTATGGAGTCCAACATTCGCGCTGAATATGTTTGAGCAGTTAAGCACCTACCGGCAGGAGCTTGCGGATGTCCTCAGGTCCGGGAAGTGGGGAGCATGGACAGATGAGTTATCATTTTTGTCCTGTCCGCGATCGGCAGAAGCATCGTCCGTCTTACGGGTCTGGGACGGAAATGTAACAAGCGATTTTCTAAAGAAATTCTGGCCCAATGTAAGTATGATAAGTTCCTGGGACACATCCACTTCCGCGATCTGGGCCCGGGAATTAAAAGAGCTCTTTCCGGATGCAGAGTTCCAGGGCAAGGGGCTCTGGACAACGGAAGGGATTATAACAATGCCTTTTGAAGGAAAATATCCACTGGCAGTGACAAGCCATTTTTATGAATTTATAGATCTTGAAACAGGAACGCTCCACCCATCCTGGGATTTGCAAAAGGGACAGGTTGTAAAGCCATTGATATCAACAGGATCGGGGTTCTTCCGCTATGCCATCAATGACCGGCTGAAAGTGGTCGATTTTATTAAAACCTGTCCCTGTTTTGAATTCCAGGGAAGGATTGACGAGGTCGACATGGTGGGCGAAAAGATCGCACCCGGAATTGCGATGTCGGTATTAAACCGGGCAGGCGACCGGTATTCGGTACGGGCTTTAAGCCTTCTCGCGATTGCGGCGAATACGAGCGGGAAAAGCAAACCTTATTATTTGTTGTTATGCGAAGAGGATAATTCTTTTGGCGAGATGAAAAAAGAAGTAGCCGAATATGCCGATAGTCTGCTCCGGGAGTCGTTCCATTTTAAGCTGGCCAGGGATTTAAACCAGCTCGCGCCCACAAAAGTCCTGTTTCACCCGGACGCGCGAAAATTATACCAGCAAATCGCGGAAACAAGAGGAATGATCCTTGGCGACATGAAAATAGAACCCCTGCTTCTTTTGACGGAAGAGGAGCTGGAGGAATCGGTTAAGAAGGGAGCGGCAAAGGAGTTCAACTCCGGGCAAAAAAATTTAAACTTTGAACTTCAAACTTGAAACTTTCTTTTAAAGAGGTACTTATGAATATTGATAATTTTATAGGCGGTTTTTCCGGGGGGCGAATGGCCAAACCGGAAGACAATCAGAAGATACTCAATTTTTACAACTCTTTTAGTATGGAAGGAGGGGCTTTTAAAATAGCCTTTCGAAAGGAACCCGATTATTTTCGATTCCTCAGCTATGAAAGCCCCAAACATCATGTATTTCTCATGGAGAATAACGATAAAGAAATAGAAGCAATGGCTTCAATGATCGTACGGCCCTGTTACATCAACGGGGAAGTAGACCGTGTCGCGCATATTTCCGATCTCCGGGTCGTGAGCAAGGCACAGCGAAAGAATAAATTCCGGTGGCGTGATTTTTCACTGGCAATTTGTGAACAGGGAGAAAAGATACGGGAGTTCGAAAAATGCCGGTATTATCTTGGTTCCTATGTGGATGCCAACAAACAGGCTAAAGACGTAATTAGTTCATTTGACGCTCCCTATGCCACCAGTGATGTGGCAAATTACCGGATGGTAAGCCTGCTTGCCCGGAAACTGCCAAAAGTGTTCGGAAGAAAATCATCGGTTTCGGACCTGAAAATAACAATCACCAGGGCACGGGAAGAAGACCGGGAAGAGTTAAAAGGATTCCTCGACCGGCAAAGCAGGAAGCGGACATTCGGATATGTGTACAGTGGAAAGGACGGAGAACTGGAACGGCGAATTCGTGACTGGGACGGGTTTACGATTGCCTCTTTTTATGTGGCCAGGAATACGGCCGGAACGATCATCGGGTGCTGCGCGCCCTGGGATCCCACAACGGGGAGAAGAATCGTTGTTGATACATTTCCGGGATCCCTGGTTTTCCTGGCAAAAGTGGTAAAGCTCCTGGGGAAAAACGTACCCGATCCGGGAGATGAATTAAAGACCCTGTATTTGACAACAATGGAATATGATTATTCGTTATCAACGAAACAAAAGCGGCATATTTTAAATGCCATGATTGATGAAGTGTATAAAACCGGCATAATGAAGGAGTATCATGTGCTGGCTTTTTGTGATTATAAAAAAGAGAGCATCGCGGCAGGTCTTAAAAAGGATTATTTTGTGGAAAGCACCTCAACAGTGCTCTACCAGCTTCATGCCCGTGACTCGGAAGAGGTAATACGGGAGAGTGAACTGGCAGTACCTCCGGGCCACGAGATGTGTCTAACATAAAAGGAATGGTTCTGAGTTCCAGGTAACGAGCAATGAAATTAATTAAGTCCATAGCAAAATCGATAGTAGCGTATTACTGGCTGGTCCTTATCCTGGTGGCGGCTCTTTCTATTCCCCTGTTCTATTTTTCCTCAAAGCTTTATTTTTATAATGATATAGAGATCTATTTTGAAGATGATAATAAAGAACTGGCTGATTATAAAAAGTTCCAGGAACGGTATGGCAATGAACAGCTTGTTGTGGCGGTCTTTAAAGATGAGAACCTGTTTAGCGTCGAGAATATTCAATTGATCCGGCAAATGAGCGGCGCGCTCAAGCGGATCAGCGGCGTACAGCAGGTGTACAGTCTTACGGAAGCGAAAGAGGTCTTTGAAGACAGCGAAAGCATTGATTATAAGGAAATTATTCCAACCGGGGCAGTCACTGCGGAGCAGCTCCAAAAGGTGCGAAAAAAGGTGATGGCCAATGAAGCAATCCGCGATAACCTGCTTTCGAAAGACGGAACAACAACAGCAGTTGTTATAGAGCTAAAAGCGCTGGACAGGATAGAAAAAAGAAAAACTCTTGGGATGATTGTCACCGCTTCCGGAAAGATCGGGGACGGCAGGATAAAACTTCATTATACCGGCATACCCTTTATAGAAGCCGAACTAACCAGGCTTTCGGAACGGGACCTGGTACTCTTTATCCCCATACTGCTGCTGATTATATTTGTGGTCACAGTATTTTTGCTCAAGAGTGTGTCCCTGGCAATACTGAGCCAGGTAAATTTGTTAATAACCACGGTCTGGACAGTGGGATTTTTTGTGGTGTGCGGAGAAAGTTTTAATATCGTCGTGGTAACCATGACGGCAATATTGCTGGCCATATCCATCGCGGACTCGATCCATATTCTTACGCAATACAAAAAGGATCTGTACAAACACGGGTACGACAGTATCAAGGCCATCCGTAGTACGCTAACCCACATCTGGCTTCCCTGTTTTTTAACCAGTGTTACAACAGCAGCCGGTTTTTTATCGTTTGTCACCGGCAGTATACGGCCCGTGACCATCCTGGGAATATTTACCTCCGTTGGAGTACTCTTTGCCTTTGCCCTGTCGGTCACTTTTATGCCGGCAACACTGATCCTGTTTCGAAAAAGGAACAGGGAGATGGGTATGGAAAAGGATGATTACAGTGACGAGGGGGGGCAAGAAACCGGAAAAGGGCTCTTGTCCCGGGCTCTTATGGCAACCGGCAGGTTTGCCACAGGCTACCGGAAAGCAATTATCGTTGTATTTGTGGTATTGCTGGTTTTTGGAATAACCGGTATTACCAGGCTCACCTTTGAAAGTGATTCAATGCGGTATCTTCCCAACAGCAATAGTTTTAAATCGGATTGGATGTTTATAGAAAAAAATCTTGGAGGATCGAATCCCTTTGTGCTGCTTCTCCAGGCAAACGGTGATGTTAATTTTGCCCAACCCGAAGCGCTCAAACTGCTGGATAAGGTCCAGCGCGATATTACGGCATCGGTAGAAAAAATAACCACAGCCGCATCAATTACCGATTACCTGAAGGAATGCAGCCGGGTCGTGAAGGGCGACGCCTGGTACCGGGTACCATCCTCACAGGAAGAAATTGAAGAATATTACGAGACAGCGGAGGTTGAACTCCTGGACCGGTTCCTGGGCCCCGGGAAAAAAGAGGCCCGTATAACGTTCCGCACACTGGGCGGGACCAATGAAGAAGCAGTGGCCATAAATAACCATGTCCGGGACTATATGAAACAGAACCTGGGAACATCGTTCGACTATAAAATAACGGGGCTCACGAAGTTGTATGTAACATTGGGGAAGAATCTCAAAGAGAGCCAGATAAAGAGTTTTGTTGTGGCCTTTATTATTATCTTCATAATGATGTTGTATATTTGCCGGGGAGTAACCCTGGCCTTGCTCAGTATGATACCCAACCTGTTCCCGGTGGCAATGATACTGGGATATATGGGCTGGGCCAATATCCCGCTCACCGCGTCAACCATTATGATAGCCAGTATTACCCTGGGGATCGCGGTTGATGATTCGATTCATTTTATGGTTTCTTTTAGAAGAAAGATCGGGGCCGGCTATGATACTCAAACAGCCCTGATGCATGTTTATGGTGACGTTGGAAAACCTGTTGTTATTACCACGTTGCTCTTGTTTCTCGGGTTTGGTGTTCTCACCCTGGGAAGCATTTTGCCCACGAGATTTTTTGGATCTCTTACGGCATTTTCCATGCTCTTTGCCCTGGTTGGAGATCTTTATGTTTTGCCCGCGCTTATCCTGGTATTAAAACCAAAAGTGACGCCATTGGTCGATAAGGTCTTAACGGAATGTCCGCCCGATGCGATACCGGAAGGGGCAGCGGGATGATGAAACACCCGGCGCGAATATATTTTCCCGTACTGTTAACGGTACTGTTCCTGATGATGGCAGTATTGCAGCCGGTCCTGGCTCAGGAAAAAAGTAATTTTTCATTGAAGCTGAAAAAAGAAGCTGCTGCTGAGGATGAAGAAGACGAAGAAGAAGATGAAGAAGACAGCGAAGTAACTTTTGATTATACCGGGATCGTATCACTGGAGAACCTGGTTGATATAGATACCAGCGCCGGCGCAGGCGATATGTTTAAAAAAAATGAACTACGCCATAACATGAAGATCCGGTTTGGGACCGAAAGGATTTACGCTAAAATGAACTCCAATTTTTATCTTATTCCTTATCTTTTTAGTGACAGGATAAATACTCACTACCGCTACGCCACAGGAGCCGAATTCGGCAGGAATCTCCGGGTTTCGGGAGAGGCTTTTGAGTTAAATTTCCGTGAGTTATACTTCAATTATGAAACAGGAAGTCAAACCCTGCGGCTGCGGCTGGGAAACCAGGTTTACGGCTGGGGAACGGCGGATGTATTTAATCCCACATCCTATTTTAACCGCCTCGATCTTCGGGAGCTGCTCTTTAAAGAAGAGGATGAATTGAACCAGGGAGTGCCGTCCCTGTCGTCCCTTATTCTCGCGGAGTGGTTTTCACTTGAACTGGTTTGCGTCCCCATCCAGGTCCCAATCCTGCTGGCGCCCCGGGGCAATTTGTGGGCAGTTGAGTACCGGGAAGGGCCCTTTGTTATTAAGGTCGGTGAGCAGGAGCCGATTGACCTGACCTGGTCGAATATTAGTGTTGGCGGGCGCTTTGCCGTGAACGTGTGGTCAACCGACCTCTCCCTGAGCTATTTTCACGGACCCGACAGTGAGGCAGTGATTCGGCCGGGCAGCGTGCTCATTGAAGACGGGGCGCCGGTTTCATTCCTGGGAAACGCGGAATACTACGTAGTAAATAAAATTGGTTTCGACATAACCAGGGCAGTAAGCGATTTTACCCTGCAAGGGGAGGTGGCGTTTTCATTCGACAAAACCGGGCTTGTGGATACGCCATACCGCTACGATATGACATTCCCCATGGACGTGCGGCAGTCGAAATATATATCCTATTCAGCGGGCTTTAATTATTCCATATCGTACCATGAGGGCGATACCATGCTTACAATGGAGTGGGCACAGGCCCGCTACTTTGATGGGGGAATTAGTGCCCCGCTTATGACCGATATGCTAACTGTTATGCTAACAGATACCTTTTTTGAAGGATCCCTGAAGGTCTCTCTTGGCGGGATTTTTAATATAAAATTTTATAATTCCGATTCATTTCAAGTTAAAAATGAAGGCTTTATTCTCATGCCCGCGGCAGGGTATGATTTTAAGAACGGGATAGAGTGCGCGCTCTCCTTTACCTATATTTCGGGAGAGGACGGATCGCTCCTGACGTATTTTAACGATAAAAAAATAATAACACTGAGGATAAGTTATGAATACTAAGCATAGGCGGACCGGGTTCAAAACAGCGTTTCGTAT
>JAAENB010000789.1 GCA_024224995.1 bacterium
TATTAAATTCCATGTAGTCAAAAAGAATTGGGTTCTGGTTGGCGATAAACGATTGCTTCGACTCCATCATTTCAATGACCTTTTCGATCATCCGGTGATGGAGCCCGTTTACCGGCTCGTCTATAACCAGGACGTTTTTATGCCGATTAAGATAAAGCATTATTGCGATAAAACGGCGCTGACCGTAGCTCAGCAGACTTTCCGTTATCGTATTATCAGGATCAATATCGGCGTGGATTGCAAAGGTTGACCAATCGTAATGGATTCCGTCATCTTTTTTTGTTTTACTCTTAAATGAATATAGCAGCCTGATAGCTTTAAAACCAAGTTCGGAAGCTATTTCCGCCAGGATAGGAAAGGCTTGGCGATCTATTTCCAGATCCTGCGAGAGTTTATCCGAGTTTAAGAATTCAAAAAAGTTATCTTCAATTTGTATAGGGATATCAGGGTTTATTGATTCACCAATCAACCTCTCATCATAAATTATGTTTATATATGCATTCTCTTCCCATAATTCAACATTGGACAATCCCTCAGCAAATCGCTCAAGTGGAAAATTATTAAGGAAAAACCTGGCAAGCAATGCTAACATTTTGCTTAATTCATCGGGTATTGTTTTAAGCACGATCTTATCATCTTTGTTTTTGCTACTCAAATATTCTATTAAGACTATAAAAAGGTTATCAGAATTAATACTACTCTTAAAAGGTTGGAGTTCTGAAGATGAATGGTCTCCACTTATAATACCGCCATCTTTTGTCAGCTTGATAGTATAGTTTTTGCCCATATAAGAAATATTAAATTGCAATGTATCAACAAAAAACTCTTTGCTTTCATATTCAGGGAGAAGTGAAACAGATTTATCTCTTTGCTGCTTCAAGCTCTTATATTCTACTTCAGCCTCAATCCCCTCCCCTTCGAGGGTATAAACAACATCAAGCTCATAATCCCTTTCTTTAAAATAAGAAAAATCATAAGTAAAGCACCCGGCAATCAACTCCAGCAGAGTAGTCTTCCCTGTCCCATTCTTCCCAATCAATATATTCCGGTTCTCACCAAAACTCATCTCAACAGGCTCTTTCAGCAGCTTAAACTTATTTATTTTTAATGATCTTAATTTTAACATTATCCCAATCGCAATTATTTTGATAAAAACTCTTTTTTAAACACTTTCCAGACAGATATTCCCCCTTAAAACTAAAAAAAATTCAAGTACTTTTTGTTTTCACCTCAGAGCTCTTATAAAGAGCTCTGAGGTGCCCCAAAAATCCGCCCCGGAAACAAAAAAGGCGCGGTTATTATAACCGCGCCTTTTTGAATGAAAGTGGAGAATTCCTCTACTCCTGCGTCGTTATCCTGGTAGATTCTTTCATGGAAAGTGCCAGAAAAACATTAACCACGCCCAGGACAACAAAAACGATCATAAAGGGAGTCAAATTCATTGATTCCGATGCTTTATTCGCGTCGGCTATAACTTCCATGGTAATATTCCCCAGGACAGCCATAAGGGTGATAAAAATCGCTCCCGAGAGCTGGCCCGAAAGAACAATGAGTCCCTGGGAAGTGGATTCAGGTGCGGGATGGCTTACCTCAGCAGCATACTGGTATCCAAGAGGTGCAGCAGCCATAAAGAAAAAACCGAAGAGGCCGCTCGATATTACCAGCAGCAGGTAATCGGTAAAAAAAGTAAGGCCCACAAGCCCCGGAATAAGACCAATGGTACAGATGACCATATAGAGTTTTCTTTTTCTTCTTTTGTCTGAAATTGTTGGAATAATAATTGCTCCCAAAACCCCGGCAACCATCATAACCGCTCCCACATTTCCTGACTCATTCCCGCCGGCAACAAACCCTTTTGATGCCAGAATGAGGTCTACAAAGGTTGAAATGGCATTAAACATTCCCAGGCCGATAAAAAATATAAGCAGGAGCTTGCGCATGTCACTCTGTTTTAATAGATGCTTGATCCCTTCAAATACGGAATAGCGTTCGCTATCCTCTTCACTGGATGGCGGAGAAGCAGGTTTATTCCTGGCAAAAACAAGAAACAAGACCGCGCAAACAATCGAAACGATGCCATAGAACTGCAGCATGGAGCCTATAGCAGTAAGATCCAGTTTCCCGCCGGCGTCGGCAGACAAATAGGATTGGGCAAGAGGCTTGGTTACTGCCATTGCAACAATGATTCCCACAAATTGAGCCAGGGCAGTAATGCCCGTTGCAGTGGCCCGCTCCTGGATGGGAAACCAGTCCGCAGCGACCCTGGTCATGGCATTCATAATAAAAGGCTGGGCAACAGCAAGCGCAAACTGGCAAACACAAACCATTGTATAATCGTCCGCGTATACTCCTCTGAGGTAACTGAAAACCCCCGTAAGGACCGCGCCAATGCCAACTCCAATATGTGTGCCGTATTTATCGATTATATATGACGCGGGAACACTAAAAACAAGATACACAACCATAAAAGACATGGAGAGGAGCACGATCTGAAATGCTGAAGCATGATACAGGGAGATTGAATCAACCGTAATTGGCGCAAAGGTAATCCAATTCAACTGAATAGCAAGATTAAGCAGGGCAAAAACCAGGAGAACTACCCACCGGTATCCATATACAGTATATTTTTTTTCTTCCATAAGATTATTAAGGCCTCCGTTTTTATTTTTCAGGACCAGACAAACGATCCAACTCCCCCACCAGGATAACAGCGTTATCTTGCTAAAAACCTTCTGTCAATAATAAAATTGACAAATGGTAAAAATGTCCGGAAATTGACTAAAATAGAACAATGCCATGAATATTAAAAAAGATGAAGATAAAACCAGGGGAGAAGCAATTAAGGCTTTTGTTGTCCTTAAAGCGGGAGCAGCTGCAGCAAAAGATGAAATTGTCGAGTTTTGCGCCGGGAAACTGGCTAAATATAAACTTCCCAATGAAATTGAATTCAGGGACGATCTTCCGAAATCAACAGCAGGCAAAATTCTCCGAAAAGAACTGAGAGCCGAAGAAATGACAAAAAGATAGTATTTGGATGGGGGGGCGGACCCGCAGGTATAAAGACCTCTCTCAAGAAACTAAATTGTGCAAGTGAGCGGGCCTGGAAGCATCCCTCTTCTAAA
>JAAENB010000790.1 GCA_024224995.1 bacterium
CTTAAATTATTTATAATGAATTGGGAGGATATATGAAAACAATAAGATTGACCATGGGACAGGCCCTTGTCAGGTTTATGGATAATCAATACATCTCTTTTGATGGAAAAGAGGAAAAATTCATAAATGGTGTTTTCGGAATTTTCGGACATGGTTGTGTCGTGGGGATTGGGGAGGCCCTGGAGGAATCAAACCATTCCCTTAAGTTTTACCAGGGACATAATGAGCAGGGGATGGCACATGCCGCAATCGCCTATGCCAAACAGAATAATAGACGTAAGATTATGGCGGTTACATCGTCAATAGGCCCCGGAGCCTTAAATATGGTAACAGCCGCCGGTTTGGCGTCTGTAAACAGAATACCTGTACTTCTCCTCCCGGGGGATGTCTT
Organism: bacterium; assembly: GCA_024224995.1. Next base: position 392 of record JAAENB010000790.1, read on the forward strand.
TGCATGCCGTCAGCCGGACCCGGTTCTCCAGCAAATGGAGCAGTTCAACAATTATTCAGTAACAAGCAACGATGCCTTTAAATCTGTCTGCCGCTATTGGGACCGGGTGAACCGTCCGGAGCAGTTGATGTCGGCGGCCATAAATGCAATGAGGGTTTTAACCGATCCTGCCGATACAGGTGCGGTGTGTCTCGCCCTTCCCCAGGATGTACAGGCTGAGGCCTGGGATTATCCTGTGGAATTCTTTGAAAAAAGGATACATTTTATCGACAGGCCCGGAATTGGTGATGAGGCCGCATCCAGGGCCGTCTCACTTATTTCATCCAAAAAGAAACCGGTTATTATTTGTGGTGGCGGTGTCCGGTATTCAGAAGCTGGAGAAACCCTGGCAGCATTTTCCCAGGAGTTCAATATTCCATTTGGGGAAACCCAGGCTGGAAAAAGTACAGTTTTATGGGACCACCCCAAAAACCTTGGGGGAATAGGGGTTACAGGGGGCCTTGCGGCAAACAAAATAGCCAGTGAGGCTGATCTTGTTATAGCGGTTGGGACCCGTCTGTCAGATTTTACCACATCAAGTAAATCCGCATTCAGGAATAGGGATGTGGAATTTCTATCACTGAATATAAACAATTTTGACGCCTATAAAATGAATTCAATGCCTATAAAATGTGATGCTAAATGTGGTTTGACCGCAATTGGAAATATTCTTCGGGAACAGGGATATAAAGCATCCTACTCAAATGAGATTGAATCTGTTAAATCTGAGTGGAACAAAGAGGTGGACCGACTCTATAAAATTGAGAATGGGGCAACAGGATATTCCCAGCTAAGGGCCCTTGGACTCATTAATGAGGATTTAATCGACGATGACTCCATAATTGTCGGAGCTTCCGGTAGTCTTCCTGGGGATTTGCAGAGAGTCTGGAGAAGCCGGGACATTAATACCTACCATATGGAGTATGGATTCTCCTGTATGGGGTATGAGGTTTCCGGGGCATTGGGGGTTAAAATGGCTTCTCCTGACCGGGAAGTTTATTCAATGGTCGGGGATGCCAGTTTTGTTATGCTTCATTCTGAATTGCTTACATCCATTCAGGAAGGGCTAAAAATTAATGTGCTCCTTTTTGATAACAATGGATTTGGCTGCATCGATAATTTGCAGAGAAGCCAGGGAATCCCCAAGTTTGGTTGTGAGTTGAAATATCGGAATCCGGAAACAGACAAACTGGATGAGGGGGGAAAACTGATTCCTGTTGACTATGCAAAAATAGCAGAGGGGTATGGTTGTAAAACCTGGACCGTAACCAACAGTGATGAATTGAAAGTTGCATTTACCGAGGCAAAAGAATGTAAAGTCTCCACCCTTATAGATATAAAAGTGGACTTTGATTCCATGTCCGGAGGATATGAGAGCTGGTGGAGAGTTGGTACCCCACAGGTTTCTGAAAAGAAATTGGTTGTTAAAGCGGTTAAAGAACTTGAATCAAATTTTAAAAATATAAAACAATATTAAAACGAGGTAGATATATGGATGGGAATAAAGTAAAACTTGCCATGGCCCCAATAGGATGGACAAATGATGATATGCCCGATTTAGGGGCGGAAGTAACCTTTGAACAGTGTATTAGTGAAATGGCTCTTGCCGGATATACCGGTTCCGAAGTAGGAAACAAATATCCGTCAAATCCGGAAATTTTGAAACCAATGCTTGATATCCGTGGTATTGGAATCTGTAACCAGTGGTTCAGTTCATTTCTGGCAAGCAAGCCATATGTTGAGGTGGAAAAAGATTTCAGGAAGCAGTTGATGTTTTTAAAGGCAATGGGAGCCGATGTAATCGGGCCATCGGAGCAGACCAGGTCCTGTCAGGGAAACCTTGATATCTCTGTGTTCTCCGGGAAGTCAAATTTTACAGCAGATGAGTTCAGGGCAGTTTGTACTGGAATGAATAAACTTGGTTCAATCGCAAATAATGAGGGGATGAAGCTTGCTTTCCATCACCATATGGGAACGGGAATCCAGACTATGGAGGAAACCGACCGTTTTTTAAATGATACCGATCCTGAAAAGGTTTTCCTTCTCTATGATTCAGGACACTTCGCCTTTTCCGAAGAGGACCCGGTTGCGGCTTTGAAAAAATACATTGGCAGGGTAGGCCATGTACATCTTAAGGATTTAAGAAAAGATGTTTTTTCCGATGTAAAGGCAAAGGATCTCTCCTTTCTTGATGCTGTAAGAACAGGAGTTTTTACGGTTCCGGGAGATGGATCTGTTGATTTCCCCTCTATCTTCAAAATCCTTGAGGAGAATGATTACCGGGGTTGGATGGTAGTTGAGGCGGAACAGGATCCGTCGAAAGCGAATCCATTTGAGTATGCAAAAATGGCAAGAGACTATATACGAAGAGAGACTGGACTTTAAAAGTCCATCTATACCTAGGAGAGAATATGAAAAAGACTACTGTTGGAATTATTGGAGTTGGAAGAATAGGAAAACTCCATACAGAAAGCATTACAGGAAATATCCCCGATGTAAGGGTTAAGACCGTTGCTGATAAATTTATGAATGATGATACTAAAGCATGGGCTTTATCCAAGGGGATAAATAATACCAGTTCTGATTATCGGGATATTCTGGATGATCCCGAAATTGATGCTGTTTTAATTTGTTCGTCAACTGATACACATGCCCAGTTTATAAAAGAGGCGGCCCAGGCCGGTAAGCATATATTCTGCGAAAAACCGGTTGATTCTGATATTAACAGAATCAAAGAGACACTGAAGATTGTTGAAGAAGCCGGTGTTAAATTCCAGATCGGTTTCAACCGCCGTTTTGACCACAACTTCAAGGCAATAAAAAAGGCTGTTACCGATGGTAAAATCGGTGAACCCCACATTATAAAGATCACTTCAAGGGATCCCGAGCCACCAAATCCCGCATATATCCATCTTTCCGGTGGGATGTTTATGGACATGACAATTCATGATTTTGATATGGCCCGATTTTTAAGTGGTAGTGAGGTGGAGGAGATTTTTGTTCAGGGTGCTGTTCTTGTAGATCCTGAAATTGGTAAACAGGGAGATATTGATACCGCCATTATTTCAATGAAATTTGCCAATGGTGCGATAGGATCTATCGACAATTCCCGGAAGGCGGTCTATGGATATGACCAGAGGGCAGAAGTTTTCGGAAGTAAAGGATCAGTTCATTCAAAAAATGATACCTTATCAACAGCTGTTATAAGCACAGAAGAGGGGATTGTTGAGGAAAAACCACTATTCTTCTTCCTTGAGAGGTATATGGATTCATTTGTCCAGGAAATGAAAGAGTTTTTTATTGCCATCGATACCGATGGTGATGTTCCTGTAGGGGCAGTTGACGCGATCAGGCCTGTCCAGATTGCCGAAGCCGCAATGGAATCGATGAAAACCGGGCTTCCTGTAAAAATACAGTATTAATAATCGGATTCTGTTTTTAGGGATCTCTTTTAAATAAGGGGCTGTTGCAAAAATAGTAAATCCAGATTTCAAGGCTCCTCTCAATCTTCCTCAGGTTGCATAGGCGAGCAGATAAGGATGCATAGACGAGCAGGAAGTTTACTTCCGACCAGTCAACTTGTTGCGACCAGCCCCAAGGGGAGAAGTTGAAAAGAATCTCTTATATCCCTTCCTTTGGAGGGGTTGGGGGAGGCTTTGATTAGAGAACAATCTAATTTTATAGACTTTTGC
>JAAENB010000791.1 GCA_024224995.1 bacterium
AGGTTGTCGATGAACGCCACCAAACTCCTCGACGGCAACCGCCAACTCGACACCGAATACCGCGAAGCGCTCGCCGAAGCCGAAACCCTCGGCTATGACCTCACCCCCGAAACCCACCGCTTCCACCAAGACCTCCACACCCCACCCACCCCAACCGGCCGCCCAGCCAACCCGGCCACCCCACAGTCCGCCCAACAACCAGCCGGCTGACCGGGCCCGGGGTCAGACAACACCAGGGTGATTTGGCCCCAACACGGTGCACGGACCCGCCCGGGAGCCGGCGGCGTTGCGGGCAAGGCGGTGAGCGGCCAAGGGTTCGCCGTGACGGCCGAGATATTCGAGCAACGTCCGGTCCGGTCGTCGCTGGCCTGTGCGGGGGTCTGGTCAGGATCGAGATCGACGCCACCTCTGTGACCTCCAAACAGCCCAGTCTCGGTGGGCTCGACGCACTCGGGCACTCGTGTTGCCCGCCAGCTCCTGCCGGTATGGGTGCTCGCGTGGCCCGGGATAGATGTCAGGGGAGTGTCGTGGATTACGAAACTGGGCCGAATGCCCCACTTTGTGCTCCAGTCTTGCTGCGGTTTGCCGATACCAGTTTCAACAAGTAGCTGAACCTGGAGTGGTATCGATGCGACGACTGGCAGTCCTTCGTTTGGTGTTGGCTGTGGCTCTACTGGCGGGGTTGTTGTCCCCGATCGGGGTCGACCCGGCTTCGGCTGCCCCCCCAGAGCAGGCCAGAAACGACAAGGCGGTGCAGAAACCGCGTGAGGTCGATCCGCCGCGCCGGTCGCGGCCGACACCGCCGGAAACGCCGAGTCGCGAGCCGAGCGGTTCGGTCGGTAGGGCTGATCGTCGGGTTGACCCCGATACGGGTCGAACGAT
>JAAENB010000792.1 GCA_024224995.1 bacterium
AAACGCTGAAGCCAGTCGGAGCCCAGGAGTTCTATCCCTGAAGTTCCTTCTCCTATCGAAGACATGGCAACAGTGGTACTGGCCTTTGGCCCGGTCCCAACTCCTTCTCCTACGTAAAATCCGGCCGCAAGAAGCGCGCTTCGTACCCGGGTGGAGTTGGAATAGGTAAAGAGCCGTGCCGAAGGGGAAGCGCAGCGCTGGTAAATGCGTTCAAACAATGGAAAACTCCATAGCGGGCCATTCGTTTTCAATGAAAACGGATCATAGTATATACAATGAGGCTTATCCGCCGTCTCCATCTTTTCAGAAAAATCTCCTTCCAGCAGCTCCCACTCAACCTGGAACCGCGGCGATTCCCACCTGCCGTTCTTGAGAATTCCGGCCGGAGCCGCGTGCCGGATGTGATGAAAATGCGCGGGATTCCGGACAGCAAGGCGAAGTGAATCGAGATCATTTTCAAAACTGATGATCTTTAATCCGCGAAGAGGCGGCTCCGCTGCGAATATTTTCTCATATTCAAAAAGGGTGGCCATAACATTTGTGGCAGCACCCAGACCAACATCCCAGATAACAACATCTTCTTCTCCGGGCGCGGTGAGCATTTCCTTAAGCCCGGCCTGTTTTACGTAAAGCGCCCTGGCTTCCGTAAGGGGATCATTAACGGAATGCATAATTTCCCCGGAACTTTTGTGAAGGATACTGTGAAATCCTTCGCCTTGCCGAATCACCTTATAGGCCCCCAAAACCTGTTCCTGTTTATTTTTCCGTTTCTTGCTCACCGGGGGCACTGCCGGATATTCTTCGTCATCCCTTGCCAGCGCTTCCCGCTGCTCTTTATAATAAGAGAAAAAATCTCCCGCTAAAATATGCTCACGCATTGAATTCATTAAATTACGATAAAAAGTGAGGTTATGAAGCCCCACCAGGTTAGAACCATAATGCTCTTTGGTTTTTATAAGGTGATGAAGATATCCCCTGGTGTAGCGGGTACATGCCACGCAGGTACAGTTTTCATCAAGGGGCCGGGTCGACAATTTATAAACTCCTCTCCGCAGTTCAATTCGGCCCTGCGTAGTATAGGCAACTCCCTGCTGTCCCAGAGCAGTGGGCAAAATGCAGTCGAACATATCAACGCCGCGGTGCACAGCTTCCAGAAGATCGAGCGGCGTGCCCACACCCATAAGATAGCGGGGATAATTCCGCGGTAAAAGCGCGGCAGTCATTTCGGTAATATCTTTCCGTTCTTCTTCGGTTTCGCCAACAGCAAGGCCGCCAATGGCGTAGCCGTCAAAGGGCAGAGAAGTAATCTGCCGGGCGCTCGTTTTCCTGAGGTCCGGGGAACAGGCCCCCTGCACTATTCCGAAAACCGACTGAGGGGAATCTCCCCTGGCAGCCAGGCTTCGTTCCGCCCACCGGGCAGTAATATCTGCCGCTTCCCTGCATACCGATTCCGGTGATGTTGAAGCCACACACTGGTCCATAACCATCATAATATCGCTGCCGATTATCCGCTGTGTTTCAATGCTGGTTTCCGGGCTTAAAAGAAATAAATTTCCGTCGAGATAACTCCTGAAGGCGGCTCCTTCTTCCGTGATTTTTACGGTTTTGGCAAGAGAAAAGACCTGGTATCCGCCGGAATCCGTAAGAATAGACCGCTTCCAGTTCATAAAAGGATGAATACCGCCGAATTCCTTGAAGACCGCAGTTCCGGGCCTCAGGAGCAGGTGATAGGTATTGGCAAGGAGCACGGGAAATTCCAGCTCATCAACAGAGACGATACTCTGGGACCGGATCGACGCGAAGGTCGCTACAGGCATAAATACCGGGGTTTGTACCTGGTTATGGAGCGTTTTAAAGGTACAGGCCCTGGCGGAAGAATTTTCCGCTTCCGCCTCAACGCTAAATTGTAGTCTTTGTTCTCTTTTTACGTTTATATCAGTCATAAATGCAATAAGCGTATTCTCTATTTATAAAGTCAAGATTTAAATTTGCTCTTTTTTATGAGAAACCCGCCTTGTTTAAAAAGAGCTTCTTAAGAGCACCTGACCCCGCCCCGGCGGGGGAAAAATACAAAAGAAACTGCGGTGATACCGGGGTCTGTTTTGCGAAGATACTCCGGGCAAAGGTTTGGTTCTGAGAGACGTTGCACTGCAACGTCTCAAAACAGACCCCCTGCTTAAAAAGAGTTTCTTGAGAATAAACAAAGACTAAAAGAAAAACTCCACTCCCAGATTAAAGACGAGGACCGTATTATCCCTGTCGGAAATATCGAGAAATTTATACCGTGTTTCCAAAAAGACTTCCAGAGGTATTGCGGTGAAGCGGTATCCGGCTCCGATGAATCCTTCAATTCCCACATCGGAGTCATCTTCTTCATGCTGCGACAGGCCCCAATCAAAATAGTTCAATGAAGGCCCCAGGCCAATGTACGGGGATATCATTATATCAAAGGGATTCCATTGCCATTCCAGGTGTATGCAGTATATACTGGCGAATTCTCCTTTATTGCTTTCAATTTGAAAAAACTCAAACCCCGCAACAAACTTGACCGACTCCATAAGGAACGATCCCGAATCAAAATAGAGCCCCAGGTTCCAGGTATCTTTAAAATCAGCCAGATCATACAAAGGCATTGAATACCCGCCCTTCAGGATCACTCCCCTCGCCAATAAACTGCTCCCGGGCAAAGCCCCCATCAATAAAACAAACACCATTATAACAAAAACTTTTTTCATAATATTTTTCCTTTAACCTCGAACCCCTGTGCTGAGCGAAGCCGAAGCATCAAACTTCAAACTTCAAACTTTCTTATAACCGACACTGCCCCCCTTCACATCCCGAACGTAAATTATTTAAATCAAACCCCGAGCTTCCCCGTTCCGGAATTAGTGAAGGAAGCGTAAAATCTTTTATTATATCGAAATGAAGGGTTATTCCGGCCCACAGGTAATATTTATTTATGCCATAGGTATCACCGGAATTATAAAAATACAAGACATTTCCCCGGGCCGATAAAAAATTCGTAAAATTATAAACTCCCGCAAAAGAGAGTATATGAAGCCAGTCATTTCGCCGGTTCTCTTCTCTCAAAAAATAACTGCTGTTCCGCACCTGGTATCCCAGGGAAACATTCGCTGTTTCTTGAAATTCAGCGGAAAAAGACGCTCCCAGAACCAGGCCCTGTTCCGAATAATATCCACCGGTATCGCGGTAATAGCGGTATCCTGTTGTTATGGCGGGAATTATTTTTGTTCCCGTAAAAACAGGAACAGGATAAGAAAATATTGTGGTCCAGGTATAGTCATTTGCTTCATTCTCATGCTCAAGAATGTTCCCGCTCACATCCACAGCCTTCTGTTTTTTATACAAAAACAAAGAATAAGAAATTTCATTTTTGATAATAAGACCGCTATGGAAGCCTATATTAAACAGGAGCCGTGCTCCGGCGTTCCACTTCTTCTCGTAATTTACATCCCCTGACTCGATTGAACTTCCCCCTGCTGGCTCTCCATAATTTGTCCGATATTCAAGTCCCAATGGGACAGACACTCCGGCGGTTGTGGACTTCCCAAAGGTATAATACAGGCCGGGGTCGTACTTAAAAGAAAGCAGCCGCAGGTTGGTCCGGTCAAAGTATTCCGTTCCGCCTGCCTGGATCATATTGGTAATGTACCATGAACCGATCTTTATATGTACCGGCACTTCTAAGGTATTGCTGAAAATATATTCGGGATCTTTTTGGGAATTCAGGGTGTATATATTTGAATCATAACTTACGGATGTGGTATTCTTGAGTGCCAGGTTTATGCCGGTATGTTTTTCCTGCTGCGATACGGCGCCCTTAAAAAGTTTACTATCAGCAAGATATTTAACGGGTTCAGCGGAAATATTCCCGGTGTAGATAAATAGAAGAAGCGCTGAACAGGCAAGAGCGGTATATTTACTTGCGATGTTCATTATTGCTTCCTGCTATGGCAAATACTGCTCAATGATAGTTGTTGTGAGACCGGGAGTTTCATCGAGAAAGCGGATAATTCCCGTTTCATCAATAAGCACTGCTGAGGGTATTATTTTAATTTCATAGAGATCGGCTGATGATGAGTTTTCATCGACAAGCGCCGTAAACGTATAACTTCCGTTGCTCATATAGGTACTTATATCCGAAGAGCTTTCCCCTAAATTGACCCCGAGAACCACAAGCCCCTGTCCACTATAGGCTGCATGATAACCCTGAATATCAGGCATACTCGCGTTGCACCCGTCACACGTGGAAGCCCAGAATTCAAGTAAAACCGCGCTGCCAATATAATCGCTTAAGGCTCGCGGAGTTCCGCTTGTATCATTCAGGGTAAACGCGGGTGCCGTGTCTCCGGGTCCGAGTTTTGTACCGCCGCCGTCAACGATGTTGGCACAGCCCAAAAAGAGGGAGAGGGATAGTGTTGTTATTGCTAAATATATTGTGTAGTGTTTTATGTGTTGTCGCATGTTTATCTCTTAAGAAACTAAAATTTAAAACCGGGGCTTCCTTCATCATAACGAGGGGCTGGAAGCCCCACGCTATGAGAAATACCCATAGCCCGGGGAAACTAATTTATAAACAGAGCCTGTTCTCGAAGATATTACCGGGGTTATGCTCTGCTGCCCTTTGGGGTTAAAACCCCGGGCTAAAATGGGCTCATTTTCAAAAACTCTTGCGCCCCCTCTGGGGGTTGGGGGGGGCCGACAGAAATCACCCCCTGCATCAACACAGTTTCTTCCGTATTTTTTCCCGGCCCAGCCGGTGTTGTTCTTGACCGATTACCGATAACCCGGCCCTCCGGGCCTCCGATCACCTCTACTTCAGGGCGTCAAGGACCTGTTGGGTCATCTCGGTCTGGCCGTACATGAAAGCGGAACCGTTTACGTCGACTATTGGTGTTCGAATTCCGGTTCCCGTGTACCAGTCGGCAGCCTGTACCTTTTCGCGCGCTTCGCTCATGTTAGCGCTTTCATCGGCGTTCAGGTAAACATACCCCACTCCCCGTTCGTTTAATGCCGCTACTATTTCGCCATACTGACGAACACACCAGCCTCAGGATTCGGAATCTCTTTGATAAATTATTACATCATTTAAGTATATATTTTCATTACACCCGGGTCCGAATAATACGGACAGGGCCGCGAAAAGAAAAAGCAGCTTTTTCAATGTCCCACCTCCACATAGCTGTATAAAAAGCCCATCGAGTTAATATACAAAAAATATAGTCCAATGGCTACAAATTAATAAAAAAATGAGAGGAATTTTGCTAAGTTCTTGCTAAGTTCTCAGAGCTCTTTTAAAGAGCTCTGAGAACTTAGCAAAACCCCTGGCCGAAACAGGCCGCTATACTTCCACGAGCCAAAAAACTCACGAAATAAAAAGGAAATAAAAGAACCGGCAGGAGACAGGGGATAAAAAACCAGGAAAATACCTGAATACTCACCAGACGAGAGCACACCTAACCCAGGCGGGAGAAAATCACGCTATTAAAAAGGAACTATTTTAGATAAAATGACGGGAATACCGGAAACTTACGAAAGAAACTTTTCCAGATCGAGATACAATTTATCTTTGTAAAGGGATTCAAAACGAAGAAATTCTTCCATCCGTTCTTCAGGGGTTTCACCCAGTTCAAGGAAAAACGGGTGAAGGGTAATCTCAACAGGGGATTCGTAATCTTTATCGAGATAGGCGTTGATGCTGTTGAATTCATAATCCCGGGGATCAAGA
>JAAENB010000793.1 GCA_024224995.1 bacterium
GATCAAGGCTTCAACAGCGTCACTATTGACCTATTTTGAAGTAATAAGCGCCCTCTTCTTCGCGGTACTCTTTTTTGATGAAACAATAACCTGGAATATGCTAGCGGGCGGCTCCCTTATTATTATCGCGGCCATTTCCATTAGAGATTAAACCCCTGGCAGGGGTGGCACTCTCTAAAAGAGCTCTGAGGTGAAAAAACCAAAAAAAAATGGCTACACAAAAATATTGCTAAACATTATTATACTAACATACGATACTATTTATATAAAATAAAGAAAATTAAAGAATAACAAATAGCGTTTGTTGAACCGCTATTAAAGAAAAAGGAGTACGATTATGAAAGTCTATAATTTTGTGAACCAGCAGCCATATAACAAAGAATTACATACAGGCTACGGCTCTATTCATTCGGGTTCCGCTCTGAAGAAGGCCAGCGGCGGTGAAGATATGGTAGAAATATCGGCCGAAGCCCTGCAAAAATATGAGCAGGCTAAAATCTTTGCTCTTGATGAAAAAAGAGAAGAAAAGCGGCTCGTGGAGCTGGCATGGGATACCATCCGGAAACTCGATGATTCGGAGAGTACTGATGAAGACGCGACAGAGATTCTGGCCGCGCTTCTCTTCCCGGAGGAATCAACCGAGAAATAAACCCGGTACCACAACCTCCCGGTACCATACCCTCCCTTGAAAGCGGCGTTCGCAACGCCGCTTTTGGCGGGGAGCCTATTGCGTCTTTTTTATAACTTATCCGCAACGCACATAAGAAAAAAACCGCGCCATAGTTTCATCTATTTTTTCCGGATGGCATCAAAAATGAGAGTAGAGAGGTCATTGGCCAGAGGTTCCACATCAATAGGTTTATTAAAAATGATAGGATTTAAGCATGAACGGTCTATCCCGCCCAATATTACATGCCGCATTACCAGGGGCGGGATATCGTCCCTGAGCTCTCCGCTTTCAACCCCTTCCTCAATAATAGAAAAAATAAGCTGCCCGTATTTCTTAAAGGTCTGGTACGAATTGCTCTCATAATAATCGTATGAGCTGCTTACTTCCAGGAGAACAACCCTGGCAATTACCCGGTCGATATTATATGCCTGTATATATATGGAAATAAAATGCCGCAGCTTATTCATGGACCCATGCATATCTTTTAGATCATTAATCACTATATCAAATGATTTTTCCAGGTACTCCTGCAGTAATTCATGCAGCAGGTCACGCTTGTCCCTGAAATATTTATATATTAAGGGCTCGGTCACTCCTGCGGTGCGGGCTATGTCGGCGATTTTTATTGAACTAAAATCCTTCGTTTCCAGCAGCGTTCGCAGCGCCTTTACGATCTTTACCCGCCCCGGCGGATGCGGCTTATTGTTTTCTGTCCCACTCATTGTTATTTTCTTTCAAATATAAAATATTATGTAAAGTCTTTTTTTTGCCTGGCGGGACCTCAGAGCTCTTTTATAGAGCTTTCCTCTGCGACAAAAGCCCCTATGACTCTTATAAAGAGCTCTGAGGTGATAAAAATGAAAAAAAATCCAGGTTAGTAAAATTAATTCATTTTGCACTTGACGAAGTGAATAAAATTAACTAACTTATAGAAAAGGTTAGTAAAATTAACTAACCAACATCGAGGAAACAGGAGTATTTATATGGAAAAATTTTTTAATCCGAAATCAATGGTCATTTTTGGTCTTTCTGAAAAAGATACTAATATACCGGGATATATACTGGATAACTGCGTTCGCTGGGGCTACAAAGGAAGAATATTCGGCGTTACCCCGGGTGCAAGCGGTGAGGCTGTCCAGGGAGTTACTGTATACGGCAGTTTGAGTGACCTGCCCATAATTCCGGAACTCGCGGTGCTGCTTATTCCGGCCAAATTTGTTCCAATAGCCATGGAAGAATGCGGCAAGCTGGGAATTAAGCGGGTTGCTGTTCTGGCAGGCGGCTTTAATGAATCCGGTGAAGACGGTGAAGGCCGGGCTGAAGAAATTAAAAAAATCGCTGCCAAATACGATATCCGTTTTATTGGTCCTAACGGCCTGGCAATCTCCGATACCTACAGCGGTGTTTGCCTTCCTTTCATTCCCATGCAAAAGATCCCGCAAGGCGGATTTTCTCTCATTTCTCAAAGCGGCGGCCTGGGACTGGTGCTCTGGACCATGATCATTGATGAGAACCTGGGAATGGCCAAGTTTGCCAGCATTGGAAATAAACTGAATATTGATGAATGCGATATGCTGGAATACTTTGGACGGGACCCTCAAACGAAAGTTATCGGCCTGTATCTTGAGAGCATTAAAGATGGTGAACGTTTGGTGAAAGTTGCTCAAAAAATTAATAAGCCCATAATTGCCCTTAAAGCAAACACTTCCCATGCCGGCAGCAGGGCTGCAATGAGCCATACCGCTTCCATGAGTAATAACGATGAAATTGTTGACGCGGCTTTTGAACGGGCGGGCATTGTCCGGATTGACCATGTTTCGGACTTTGTTTCCATTGCGAAAGCATTTAATCTTCCTCCCATGCGGGGCAACAGGCTTATGGTGATGACTCCCGGCGGCGGTTCCGCTGTTATAATGGCCGATCTTTGTGAAAAGTACGGCTTTGAATTTGCCGATCCCGGTGAGGCATTCTATGAAAAATTGAACGACTATACCAACGCGGGCGGAATCATTAAATTCTCAAATCCTCTCGATATGGGAGATATTTACAACACTAAAAAATACCCGGTGATTTTTCATGATGTCCTGAATAGCGACAATGTAGACGGCGCCATATATGGGCACGCCCTCCCCACCCTTGCTCCGGGTGACAGTATTTTCAGGAGACTTTTTTATACTGATATATCAAACCAGACAATAGGAGCAATGCTCTCTTCAGGAAAACCGCTTGGGGTGTGTATAACAGCGCCGGTAAAATCATTGCGTAAAATGAAACAGAATCTCGACTATCCCCTGTATGAACGGTCCGAAGACTTGATCAAAGCGCTCCGGGTACAGTCTGATTATTACTGCAAGCAGGATAAAAAACAGCTCGAAGGAACACCGGAAGAAATATCCCTTCCCGGCTCTTTTAATACTTCGGGAGTACAAAACCGGGCCGCCCTGCTAAACGGAAATATCGGTGAAGAAATGCTCGATCTGGTTAGCGACTGTGGTATCAAAACCGCGCAATCAACTATCGCAACCACTGCGGATGAAGCTGCCGCGCAGGCCGGCAAAATGGGGTATCCCGTTGTAATGAAAATTGTTTCCCCTGATGTTCTGCACAAAAGCGATGCCGGTGGTGTTATGATTGGCCTTAACAACGAAGAGGAAGTCCGCTCTGCCTTTGATACCATTACGAATAATATTCGCGCGTACAATAATGAAGCCCGCTTCGAAGGGATTCGCGTAATGGAAATGGCACCCGGCGGTACGGACATGTTTATTGGCGCCATGCGTGACGAAGCCTTTGGCCCTGTTGTTGTTTTTGGATACGGCGGTATCTATACCGAGATATTTAAAGATATTGAACGGGTTCTCTGTCCCGCTCCCCGTGCCGAAATCAAGGCGAAACTGGAAAAGCTCAAGTGCTTTGAAATCCTTAAAGGTGCCCGCGGCCAAAAACAAGCAGACATTGACTCCCTTGTTGATGTTATCGAACGGATCTCTCATCTCATGGCTCTCTGCCCTGAAATTAAAGAACTGGATCTCAACCCGGTCCGGGTCTTCGAGAACGGCATGGGCGCAATGGCCTTAGACGCCAGGGCAAAAATAATCCCGGCAGAAAAAGGTTCCTTCAAGAAAGAAACGGTAACTAAAAACGAAGCAGTCTGCTGTTAAGAAAAAAAAGGAAAGGAAGAAAGAAAAAACATCAGTCCGATAAAACTCTAAACGGGTTCTATTGGTTATACAAGATCCCGCCGCAATAAACAAAAATCCCCCGGCCCTTCCCAAAGGGTCCCGGGGGATTTTCTTTCACCTTTCACCTTGCACCTTGTTCCTGTTTCTAATACTGTGAAGAAGAAACGCTCAGGTCATAGATCGTTGCGCTGGTGTCGGTAACCACTACCGCGGTATCGCTGAGTGCTGCGGTTGAATCCATTGTAGTAAGAGATGCTGAAGATCCGGAAGCGCTGGTATTTGTAACGCTAAAATTTGCTCCCGGGATATGCCCGTCTGCCCGAATACTGAGAAGCGCGGGTCTTGTTCCGCCGTTTGTTCCGGCTAAGAGGTAGCCAACACTGCTTTCCTGTACTTCATAAATTCCTGAAATTGCTTCCTGGCATGATTTCTGCCATACAACACTGCCGCTTGCGCTCATCTTTATTGCCCATCCGTCGCTTCCGGCTTCGCCGCCTACAAGATAGTTTCCGTCTCCTGCTGCAGTAACCGCGTAAGCCACATCACCATCATTGCCGCTGTCATAGAGTTTGTTCCAGGATGCGTTTCCGGAAGCGTCCAGTTTAATAACCAGGACATCGGATACGGACCTGCTGCCGTTCCAGTATGAGTGAGCTCCTGCTGCAAGGTATCCGCCATTACCGTCTGTAATTATCGCGTTTAAAACAGTAAATCTTTCAGCTTTACCATACTGCTTCTTCCACAGTGCGGAACCGTCTAATCCTACTTTTAATACAAACCCGTCCCAATACCCGATCTTGTCTTCATTGTCACCGGTTTTCCCTGCTACAACATATCCGTCAGCAGCTTCTATAACACTGTTTGCCATAAGAGCTTTCTGCCATTCTACAGCTCCTGTGCTGCTCAGTTTTATTAAAGGATACCCGGTAACAAGAAATCCTCCGTCCGATGTCCGGATGAGATCTTTTCCACCAGACCAGTGGCTTTCGCTCCCGTAAGCTTTTTCCCATTCAACAAAACCGGCAGAATCAAGTTTTACAACCCAGACATGCTGCGCGATTCCGTTTTCATCAACAACTCCCCATGAATTTGTTATTGCCGTAAAAGCATAACCGCCGTCGTCTGTTTCAATTATAGTCATTTCATAGTCACTGACCATCTCCATTCCCTGGCCCCGGAATTCTTTCTGCCATACGGTATTTCCTTCGGAATTGGTTTTGATTACAAAAATGTCACTCATGTCAACAACATGATCCTCTTTTCGCTGCATTGAGCCGGCTGCTAAATAGCCGCCGTCTGTTGTTGCGGCACCGGTACGGCCGTAATGAAAATTCGCTTCGCTTATTGTATAATTTTTTGCCCAGTAGTTTGGGTCCCGCTCTTCCTGATCACATGCTGTGGTTAAAAAAGATACTGCCATTATAAAACTCATAAATAGAAAACCAAATTTGTTAGACTTCATAGACGTTGTTCCTCATTTTTTATTTAAAGATTTTTGAGAAGTTATGGAGATTTGAGCAGCTGCTTCATTTGTTCTTTTAACTTCAACAATAATATAGTGATATATAAACAGAACGTCAAGCGCTGTACAACAAAAAACAAAAAAAGTACAAACCGGCTGTACTGTTAACTATTTTTATTTTTATATGGCTATTTTTCCTCTATTATCGCGCGAATGCTACTAATAAGGTGGGGAAAAAATTTCAGCGTTGCGGGTAGGTGTTCCATGTCAAAGGCCCGGGCATCCCGGCCAAGCCGCTCTCCCCATCTCGATACAATATCGAGTCCGTACTCACTGCCCAATTCCTCTATATCGCGGGAAAAACTGATTATTTCATTGATAATCCAGCCCTTTTGTACCCGTTCCCATTTTCCATTTATTTCCGTCTCAAGAATATGCACCAGCTCCGGGAGCCTGGCCTTTTTGACTTCATCAATGCTGCCGGAAGATAATTCTTGTTCTAATTTTTCTGTCCCGCCGCTTCCTTCGTCCGGCATAAACTTTTTCTTGTTATGCGGCAAGAAGCGTGCCAGCTCCGTGAGAAGCTCCTGCCGGGAAACGGGTTTTCGCAGCAAACCGTCGCATTTCAGTTCCCGAATTTTTTCTTCATCCTCAACCATTGCCGATGCTGTTACCGCGATAATCCTGGTCTCGGGCAAACTGCTATCACCCTTAATAATCCCTGTTGCTTCATACCCATCCATGACCGGCATCTTCATATCCATGAGTACAATGCCCGGTTTATGTTTACGGGCTTCTTCAATGGCTGTCCTGCCGTTCTCTGCCTCCAGGATCGTAAAATTATAATTTTTCAGGGACTCCTTGATGAGCTGCCTGTTCAACTCATAATCATCAACAATTAAAATGGTCCCTTCGGTAAACTCATAGGTATATTGTTCCGGTCCCGGCTGCTCTTTCCCGGAGAGAGAACTTACCGGCACATTCTTTATGTTGATTCGAAAACAACTCCCCTTCCCCGGTTCACTTTCCACCGCTATGGTTCCTCCCATAATTTCTACCAGTCTCCTGGTTATAGAAAGACCCAGCCCCGTTCCCCCGTATTGTACTGTTCTCTGTCCCTTTTGTTGTTGAAAAGGATCGAATATTGTTTCCAGTTCATCCGCCCTGACCCCTATTCCCGTATCCCGTACGGAAATAATAATCTCCATTCTACTATGCTCCCCCGCGTCCTGCTTCCCGCTTACGGAAACAGTCACTCTCCCTGCTTCGGTAAATTTGACCGCGTTGCCAATGAGATTAATAAGAACCTGTTTAAGACGGAATTCATCAAGCAGCAGTCCCCGGGGCAGTGATTCATCATACTCAAACAGTATCTCAACCCCCTTCCCTTCCGCCTTGTGGTGAAACATCCTGATGGTCTCTCCAAACAAGGCCCGCAAATCTACGGGACTGTAGCTCAATTCCAGCTTGCCCGCTTCAATTTTTGACAGGTCAAGAATATCATTTATCAAATTCAGCAGGGTCTTGCCGCTCGATGATATGGCTGCCAGGTACTGCTGCTCCGTCTTTCCTTCGATTACTCCTTCCAGGAGCTCGGAAAATCCTAAGATAGCGTTCATGGGTGTGCGTATGTCGTGACTCATGTTTGCCAGGAATTCACTCTTTGCCCTGTTTGCCGCGTCCGATGCCTCTTTGGCTCTTTTTAATTCCCGGGCCTGTTTCTCCCGGGTAATATCCTCAAGGACTCCTTCATAATACAAAAACCCATCCTCGTCATCCCGTATAACATGCGAACTAATACTGCCATGGACAAGACCCCCGTCTTTCCGGTACAGAGTCATTTCAAATCCGCGAATGGAACCATGCCGGTGAAGCTCTTCAATAAAAACAGGAAGCACGTCCTCTTTGTTCTGAATAAAGAAATCTATGGAAATATTGGCTTCTGTTATCGCTTCCGGTGAATCGTAACCCAGGATCGCCGCGAAAGCCGGGTTGGCAACAATGATTGTTCCGTCCCTGGAACTCTGAAAAATTCCCTCACTGGCGTTCTCAAATATTCCGCGGTACTTTTTTTCACTCTCCGCCAGCTCCTGTTCTTTGAGCTTCCGGTGCTCAATCTCATCGTTGATTGTTCCTGTCATGCGGTTAAAATACTGTTCAATTTCATTAAACTCATCGGTAGTATGAAGGTTCAGCTGGTATCCATAATCGCCCCGGTTTATTTTTTGCAGCCCGTCTACGGTCATTTTTATGGGCCGTAATAAAAACGCCGAAATTACATATATCAAAATAATATTAAATACTACCAGGCCCAGGGTAAGGAGACTCATCTCCAATAATATATCAAAAAGCCGTTTTTCCAGGATCGCGGTTGTGTAAACTATAGTTACCTCCCCAATGCGGTCTCCGCCATCCGTACCCTGTTCAATACTAATTGTTTTGTTAATCGTTTTTCCCGATGAATGGGATATTTTTTTTTCTTCTTTTATGTTTATAAACCCGGTGGTATCTTTTATTGCGATACTTACGATTTCCGGGTCCCTGGCAATGGAAGCGATATTGGTCTTTATATATTCCCGGTCCATGTCCCAGAGCGGGCCCCGGTTGGTGAGCGCTACTATTTTATTTGTCTTGTCAATCTTTTCATTCAGCCGATCCATGCCTCTTGTGCGTTCGGTTTGCACCTGGTAAACGGCAAAAAACAGGTTCACCAGGACCGAGGCCAGGCTTACAGCCAGTATTATTTTATGTTTTATTTTCATTATCGAATATCCATACTAAGAACCGTCAGTTATCATCAAAGGGGCGAAATCAAAACGCAGCCAGATGATGCTTTCCTGTGTTTTCCTGCTCCTCTTGATTCTACAGTAGAGCTGTTGAGAAAAGTTATCCCTATTAATAGTGTAAAGACCGCTGCTATACCGGTTTTTTTCATGTTCCCCCTTTTTAGCCTGTTCTTTATATTTAATATAACAGTATTATTTTATTAGTTCAAGGAAAAAAGAGGGTTATTTTCAAGGAAGACGCATCGCAAAGGGAGGGATTTTGAAAAGGGGAACAGGCTCGGGACAAAGCTCCTGGCCCTGCCCCTTGTTCCTTGAACCTGTTTTTTTTATTAAAACAAATTCAAATCTTTAAAAAAGGCTGCCGCCTTCGCTCCCCCAACAAATGTCCCAATAGCAGATCCTATGGACGAAAGAATAAAAACTATCAATATTTTGGTAACCCTGTTCTGCCACCACCGGCGCAGCTTCATTGATCCTTTCTGGATCTCTTCAAAATCTACTACCCGGGGCTTTACCAGGAAGGCCTGAACAAAGGCTGTTACAAATCCGGCTCCAATAGCGGGATTTAAACTTGTTATTGGGGCTGCAATAAATCCAGCGACTATTGTACCCGGATGCGCTGCGGCCAGGATACAGCCAATTGCAGTTAATGAACCATTTGCCACAATCCAGTATATCGACATTTCTATTCCGGCACCTTTGTCTCCAAAGATAAAAATCAAGGCAAAAACAGCGGCAATTATGAGGGGAATGATCCAGGGAATTATCTTTCCCGCTTTTGACGGCGGCGGTATAAAATTGATCTCGTCCATCTTTTCAGAAGGAACAGGCTCTTCAAAGAGCTTCAGCATGCCCGGTACATGGCCCGCTCCTACAGTCGCCACGGTCACTTCGCCCAGGTTATTTTGTATCTCATGGGTTAAATATATATCCCGCTCATCAATTAACACCTTTTTGGTTATGGGCAGCTCTTCTGCAAAGCTCTCAACCAGGGTATTTATGGCGTCCATGGACTTTAATTTTTCAATGTCCATCTCTTCCAGTTCCTGCATATCGTCCTCATCGCCAAAAAGCAGGGAGGCCAAAAGCTTCATCTTGTCCATAAAACGGGTTAAACGCCAGGCCCGCTTTAAGGTGGTGCCGATATTCCTGTCGGCCAGTACCAGGCGCGCGCCCTTCTCATCTGCAAGCTCATAGGCCCGCATAAATTCCTTTCCCGGCTCACTCCCGGTCTTCTCCGATATGCGCTTCTGAAAAGAACCAAGCAGGAGCTGGCCTATAAACGCGAAAAACTGTTTTTTCCGGATCAGTTCAAGTATGTTGATATTCTCATATTTGGTCTTGTTTTTCAAGCGGTCGTACCGCTGGTCATCGAGCTCCACGCATATGGTATCGGGATTTACCTCGTTGATGGTTTCCTCAACAAGTGTTACCGATTCGGCTGAGACATGAGCCGTCCCCACCAGGTAAAGCTTCTTCTCTTTTTTCTCTTCTGTCTCTTCCTTAAAGGTTAGCAGGTGCACATTCTGCGATAGTTCTTCAACTACCGGTCTGGTATAGTTATTCATATTTTTATTCCGTGTTATAGATATAATAGATAAAGATACCGGATATGGTATGTACCGGATATGTCAAGGAATAATTAAGTCTTCAAAACTCATACTTCAGCCCTATCAAAAAAGTCCTGCCCGGCTGGGGATGATAGGGCGGTGAAAACCCGCCGGGATTCACATTGGTATCCACATCATATTCCTCTCTCAGGCTTTCGGCAGCCCCCCTGCCCACCCCGTAAAACTGCTCATCGAAGAGGTTCATTATTATAAACCGGGCTTCCAGCCTGTCGTCTAAAAACCTTCGAAAGGTCATTACCAGGTTTGCCTTTATATATGATGGCGCATAGCCGCTGTTATATTTTATTAACCACCGGTTATCGCCCTGGGCTTTTCTCTTTCCCACCCAATTTACCCGGAAATTAATATTTACGTGCCGTTCCCATAATTCCCAGTTCATTCCGGCGTTCACTTTATGCCGCGCGATCCGTTCCACTTCCTGCCATAATTCAAAAAATCCGTCCCTATGGCCCTGGGCTTTTCCTTCCGTATAAATATAGTTCGCGTAGACCTGCAAGCTGCCGAAGAATCCCAGTTTCTTAAAAACCTGGATATCTCCCACTACGGAAATCCCCCGTACCCACTGAGAATCCTTATTAAAGTATTGATACCCTCCCATCATGGACGAACTCGACACTGTGCCGATAAAATCTTTCATATACGATAAAAACAGGTTGGACCGTATATTAAAAACAGTCCCGGCCCGCGCGTTCAGTTCAAGCTCCCCGGTATAACTCTTTTCCGGTTCAAGATCGGGATTCGAGTACCAGGAACTTTTTAGCTCAAAATTACTGGGCTGACGAAAGGCTGTACCAAATAAAACTTTCATAGTCCAGATGTCTCCGAATGCTCCAACCACTCCCGCGCGGGGATTAATTATCGATCCGAATTCCGTGCTGCCGTCGTAACGGGCTCCCACTGAAGAAGATAAAAAGTCTGTCCACCTGTTCTTTGACTGTATATAGACTGCCGCTTCAAATACATCACTGTCCTGTACTTCCTTATAAAGACCAATCCCATCCCCGGCATAGGCTAAATCCCAGGATGAATCCATAAGCGGCGAATAAAAAGTGTCATCATCATTCAGGGTTGTTTTTAAAGCTCCTTTCCTGCTGAACATGCCCCGGACTCCAAGTAAGGCATTATGATTGGAATTAATATCATAACAAAGCCGCTCTTCTATGTATGCCTGCTTGCCGGAGGAGAAAAGCGCTTTTCTCATGTTATCAAACTGGTATGTATACTGCACTCCCGTCCCCGGCATTGTGTCCGCTACCCGGTAGACTGCTGCCGATTCCAGCCTCAATTTCGCCGCCGGTTTAATTTTATTCTTCAAATAAAAGTGATACCCTCTTCGGTGAGCCTGGTGATCATCATCACAGGTATAGTATTCATACCCGCTTACATACGATGAACTTCCCCGCTCTATGTCCCAATAATAAACTCCTATCTCCGTACTTTCTGTTGACAGCTTTACCCGGAACGCCGTAGAATTTACCCAGTTATTAAACCCGTCCGGTATTGCCTGCCCTGCCGATGGATTGGCCGCGTTTGTTTGATACGTCCCGTCCGCGGTATAGTTCCTTTCCAGGGTATTGGGCGCTATATTATTATGAAAATAACTCCCGGGATCGTAGCGCCCTGTTCCATTGTCTCCATCCGTATCATACTTTCTTACGGAGAGCATAAGGTGAAAATCTTCAAACTTTTTCCCGTACATGAGCTTAATATCCCGCTCGTTCGTTTGCCATCCATACTCCGTATCAATATAGATCCCTTCATAATTTTTCTGCGTTATTAAATGAATAACTCCGGCGTATGCCTGGGCTCCGTACAGGGCCGAGCCCGGTCCCAGTACTACCTCTATGCGGTCCAGGTCATGGAACAACTGCTCATACGTCCACAAATTAGACCAGTTAAAGTTGATAAAATTCTGAACGATGCCGTCTACCATAATAAGAATCTTGGCATTACCCACGTCTCCCCCGATTCCCCGGGTCAATCCAAAAGAGGTATACTCCCCTGCCCCGTCATTGTACATCATAAAATCAAACCCCGGGATATCCTCGCACACCTCCACCAGGGTCCGGTACCCCCTTCGCTTTATCATCTCTTTTGTTATTACGGTTACATTTGAGGGAGCCTCTCTCTGGGTCTCTGCTTTCAGAGAGGGTGTTACAACAAGCCTGCCCAGCTGCTCTTCCAGGTAAAAGAAAGAAGTTTCTTCATTGGAAGAAACAGCAGTCTCCTGAGCCCTTAGCCGACTACTGTTCAATAATAGAAAAACCAAAAATAATACGATTGATACAATAGAAAACCTCATCCCTTCTCCATGACACTACTATATCACTTTCCGGCTATCCTGTACACTTTATTTTTGATTAAGATCTATTTTTTTAATAACTATTTTTCAAAACTCATACTTCAGCCCTACCAGAAAAGTCCTGCCCGGCTGGGGATGATAGGGCGGTGAAAACCCGTAGGGATTTACATTGGTATCCACATCATATTCCTCTCTCAAACTTTCGGCGCCTCCCCTGCCTACCCCGTACAACTGCTCATCAAAGATATTCTTCACAATAAACCGGGCTTCCAGCCTGTCGTCCAAAAACCTTCGAAAGGTGAGTACCAGGTTTGCCTTTATATACGATGGCGCATACCCTTTGTTATATTTGATCAACCACTTGTTGGTGCTCTGGGCTTTTCTCTTTCCCACCCAGTTTACCCGGAAATTTATATTGACGCGCCGTTCCAATAATTCCCAGTTCATGCCAAAGTTAACTTTATGCCGCGCGATCCGTTCCACTTCCTGCCATAATTCAAAAAATTCGTCCCTATCTCCGGTCCCTTTTCCTTCGGTATAAATATAGTTCGCGTATACCTGCAAACTTCCCAGGAACGGAAGCTTGTTAAAAACCTGGTAATCTCCCACCAGGGAGACCCCTCGTACCCACTGGGCATCTTTATTGATGTATTTATATCCCGCGACCATTGAAGGATCGGACACGGTTCCTATAAAATCGTTCATATACGACAAAAACAGGTTAGACCGAATATTCACAATAGAACCGACGCGCGCGTTTATCTCTATCTCTCCCGTATGGATCTTCTCCGGTTCAAGATCGGGATTACCGTACCAGGGATTTACCAGCTCAAAAGAGCTGGGCTGGCGAAAGGCTGCTCCATAGAGTCCTTTTATCGTCCATACCTCGCCAACTTTTCCCACGACCCCGGCCCGGGGATTAACAATGGCTCCAAATTCCGTGCTATAATCAAAGCGTGCTCCCAGGGATGACGAAAGGAAACCGGTCCACTTGTTCGCGGATTGCACATACCCTGCCATTTCAAAGGTTTTGCTTACCTTTTCTTCTCGATACAATCCTAATCCTGTCCCGTCATTTGCCAGGGTCCAGGATGAATCAATCAGTGATGAATACGTGGTATCAAAATCATTTGTCCTGTCCAGGCTGTCCAGTATGGAACCTTTCATGCTGTACATTCCCCGCATTCCAA
>JAAENB010000794.1 GCA_024224995.1 bacterium
AACATCTGCGGAGGTATTGCTCCGGCCATAGGTTACATTCCGGGTTCATATACCTTATATATGACGTACTATTTAGTTTCTAATCTATTTTTTCCCTGCTTCGCAGGGTCAGCACTCTCAAGAAACTTAATTGTGTTTGTACGCGGGCCTGGAAGCATCCCCCTCTTCTAAATGCTGCGGAACTCGCGTTGCTCAAACAGTCCTCACATTTAGAAGAGGGGGATACTTCCAGGCCAGATGCAGCTCGCAATACGATTTAGTTTCTGACGTATTTTTTCCCTGCACCTTGCACCTGTCTTCCTTGTTAAGTGTTCTAATTAAAATAGTTCTCAACGACGCATCTGTTAAAGACTTATTTGTCTGGAATTTTTTGAATTTCCGTTCTTGACGATCGGGGTAAATTGTACTACTTTGATAGTATGGTTCCAACCAGCCAGCCAATCAAACAAGCAGGTGAGGAGTAAAACATGAACGAGAATACGAACGAAAATTTTATAGAACAAAGAAAATATCCGCGAATATCACTACAGGTTAATGTACGCCTGGAACAGGGAATTATTGATGATGATATACGAAAGTATGAAGTGATCATTGGCAAGTCCGTTAACATTAATGCGGGCGGCCTTCTTGTTGAATTGAATAAACCGCTTCTTGTAACCGAACCCGTACAACTCTTGTTTGTTCTTCCGCAAAAGGTGGCGCTGTTTAGAACAGAGGCGCAAATCCTCAGCCTTGAACAGCATGATGATAACCTTTACAAAGCGCGGCTTTTCTTCTCACAAACCTTCCTACAGGAAAAGGTTCTTTGTTATGAACTTGACTTGCACGATAACGCGCTGCTGGCAGCCTGATACTCTTATTTATACATACCCGAATTTACTTGTTGACATATAATACCCCTTTGTTATGAAATATATAAAAAGGGGTATTTTTATGCAGCCACATATCTTCCCGGACAATGAACGCCTTGCAAAACAAATCCGTTTCATCATAGAAGTCGACAAGCTTAAACAGATCTTCCGCCAGACCTACTTAATGGACAGCACCCGAAAAGAAAATGACGCAGAACATTCCTGGCATCTTGCGCTTATGGCTGTTGTGCTGGTTGAACATGCCAATGAGCCCGTAGATCTTCTGAAAGTGATTAAGATGGTGCTGGTACACGACCTGGTTGAAATTGATGCCGGAGATACCCTGGTCTACGATCTTGACGGATACGAAGATAAAGCGGAACGGGAACAAAAAGCCGCGGACCGGATTTTCCCCCTGCTGCCGGAGGACCAGGCAGAAGAGCTGCGTTCTTTATGGGACGAGTTCGAAGCCAGGGAAACTCCCGAAGCACGTTTTGCCGCAGCTCTTGACAGGCTGCAGCCCCTTATGCATAATTATTATACATCGGGAAAAGCCTGGAAGGATCACGGGATCGCCGTAGACCAGGCTATTGACAGAAATAAGTATATGGCCGATGGGGCTTCGGGCTTGTGGGAATTCGCTGAGCAGTTTCTACAGGACGCAGTTGAAAAAAAATATATATTAAAAACAAAAGAACCATAGTGTGTGGTTGGCGGCTAAGGAGACTGCTATGGAGAACGTGCCTGTTTTATTTGACATCAAAGAAAGGATTGGGATTATTACGCTGAATCGTCCCGAGAACCGGAATAGTATGGACCGGGAAATGCTCATAGCCTTTAAGGAGACCCTTACGCTGGTTCGGGAGAACAGGGAGCTCCGGTGCCTGGTTATTACCGGCAGTGGCAGCAGCTTTTGCGCGGGAGCGGATTTTAAGGGTGATATCATGTCTCCAGGTGAAATCCCTAAAAATGAGCTTTTTATGAAAGCGTACGGTTATTTCCTCGATGTGGGTAAACTGCCCATTCCAACTATCGGCGCTCTTAACGGCCATGCAATTGGGGGCGGCCTTGGTCTGGCACTTATGTGCGATATCCGGGTCGCGAATAAATCCGCTAAATACGGTGCCAATTTTGCCCGCCTGGGGCTTCATTCCGGCATGGCTATTTCATATATTTTACCGCGGCTCGCAGGCCTGCCGCGTGCCAATGAACTTCTTTTTACCGGCAGAATTATTACCGGGGAAACTGCTGCCGAATTCGGTCTTGTTAATTATGCTGTTGACGCGGACATGGTTTTGGAAAAGAGCCTGGAGCTGGCTGGTGAAATTGCCGCGTGCGCGCCCCTGGCCGTGCGCCTGCTGAAAAGCTCGGTTTACCAGGGGCTCAACTGGGAAGCGGAAAAAGCCGCTGAACTGGAATCACATTTACAGGCCCAAACGTTTGATACCGACGATGCCCGGGAAGGGATTTCCGCTCTTCTGCAAAAACGGGTTCCCGAGTTTAAAGGGAAGTAACTCGTTTCCCCTGCCTCTTCCCTATATCCCTTTTATCGCAAATTTTTTTATTCTTGACGGTTTAGTTTACATGTATAGTTTTTGAACTTTATATATAAAAATAATTATAATAACATTTGGGGGATTGTAATGGGTATAAAAAAAGCGCTTTATTTTGTTTTGATATCAGCATCATTTTTCTTCTTCTCTTGTTTTTCCGTTCCTGATCCTGGCTGCGATTCCGGGAATTGTGTTCCTAAAATGTCCGCTGAAGAACAGGCTGAGTTTTTTAAAACTTTTATTGCTGTTGGCGACAGCATCTCCTATGGCTGCCAGGGCCTCAATATGGAAGAGAACAGGCAGTTTTACAGCTTTACCGCTCAAATTGCCCGCTCAATGAATACCGAGTTTAACCAGCCTCTTGTTGAATTTCCCGGTGTGGGCATTCCCAATCCCGAAGACGCTTTTAAAAACGGGTGGCTCGATTCTTACTGCCAGTCTTTTAATTCCCTGGTTAAAACCCTGGTTAACTGGAAGCGGGTTGATAATTTTGAAAACCAGGATTCCCTCAATTGCTTTGCTGCTACGGGCGCTACCCTGGACCAGATGCTCTCCTATGACCCGAATAAGGTCTTTCAGAGCGGCAGCTCCGTTATCCAGGATATGGTTGGCCTGGTGAGCCCTTTTATTATGGCCTCCATCGGCGGCAGAGATATCCGGAATCATAAATCCCTCATTGACCAGGCCCTTGACCGGGATCCTTCTTTTTTATCGGTCTGGATCGGTAATAATGATACTATGTACGCTACGGTTCTCGGTGACCCGGGCGCCTCCACCTCTGTTGATTTCTTTCAGGAAAACTGGAATATCCTTGTCGATAAAATTAAAGCCACCAGTTCCATCAAAGGGATCGCCGTTATCAATCTGCCCGACAATACCTGCGTTCCCCTGCTGCAG
>JAAENB010000795.1 GCA_024224995.1 bacterium
AACATCTGCGGAGGTATTGCTCCCGGTAGGCATAATTTACATTCCGGGTTCATATACCTTATATATGACGTACTATTTAGTTTCTAATCTATTTTTTCCCTGCTTCGCAGGGGCCGCACTCCTTCCCGGAATCTCCATAACCCTGGCCAGAAACCAGCCAGTAAAGGCGTTGCACTGCAACGTCTCTCAGAACCAAACCCTTACCCGGAGCATCTTAGCAAAATAGACCCCGCTATGAGAATATCGGCCCTGGAAGAAGGGGCTGCTCTTTTTTCAGGTTAACTTCAAAATCATGCCGTGCTTCCAGGTTGAGGGGGAGTCCGCAGTCCGGGCCGCCCTGGTTCAGCCAGTTCCGGGCCAGCTGTAAATTCTTCATAATAATATGATGCGGGTAGCAGGCTCTGCCCTTTTCAAGGTTTTCTATCATCACCCTGAATTCTTTTCGCTCCGCGGCAATGCAGGCACGGTAATTATAAATAAACCCTTCGGGATAGCCCAACTCCAGGGCTCGCTCTAAATAAAACTCCGCCTCGTCTTCCCGGCCCTCCCTGCACAGGGCTCCTGCCAGGTCAATATTGGCCGCGCCCAGGTTTGGCAGCGTTTTAAGTATATGCCGGTATTCTTCCGTGGAGTAGTCCCAATAATTTTGAAGCCCCTGGTGCCCATAGAGCCATTCAATCATAGACCGGCGGGCATCAAGTGACTCAGCATCGCAAAAGAGTAAGGCAGCAAAGTCACTATTAAAAAAATCATCGGCACACATGATCCCTTTTTTGTATAAAAGAGCCGAATCCTCGGTCCCGGGATTCAGGTTCAGCAGGGCAAAGACATATTGGTTGGGCAGACCCTGTTCAATAAGATCAATGCTTTTACGGAATGAGGCAAGAGTCTCGCCCCGGTTGCCAACCATCATATAGTATCGAACCTGGAAACCGAATTTTTTAGCCATGCGGGTTGCTTTGAGAACCTGCTCCGGACTAACCCGTTTTTTTATATTACCAAGAACCTCAGGGGAACCCGATTCCACCCCCAGGCTCAGGCGGCAGCACCCGGCGCTCCGCATAGCAAAGAGCAGTTCTTCATCAAGGCAATCCACTCTCGTGTCGCAGCTCCATAGAAAATTCAGGTTTCTTTTTTGAATGCCCCGGCAAATAGAGAGGGCCCGTTTTTTGTTTGCCGTAAAGGTATCGTCTTTAATGAGCAGGAACCGGCGGCCGTGCCGGGTAACAGCAGTTTCCAGCATATCCAGAACATAACGGTCCGAATGAAAGGTCAGTTTTTTCCCCCATGTCGCGGGACTGGCGCAAAAGGTGCAGGAACCGGGACAGCCCCGGGAGGAGAGTATTATTTGCGTGGAAAAATAATCGAGGGGCGAGGCCAGGGAATCGAGATCCTGAATACGCGGGCGGGCAGGGCCAATTTCAATACGCGCGCCGTTCCGCCACGCGGTGCCCGGGATACCAACCACAGGCTCAGCTTTTTCAAGCCGGGAAACCAGCTCCATAAAGGTCTCCTCTCCTTCTCCCATCACTACCGTGTCGATGAATTCATAGTGCGCAAGCGTCTCCGCGGGCAGCGGTGAAACAAAAGCACCGCCCGCAGTAACGTGAGCACGGGGATGCAGTTCTTTGATGAGCCGCGCAACAGCAGCCATTCCTCTGCGGTTTGCCGTAAATGAAGAGAGTCCAAAAAGACCGGCATCAATTTCGCGAATGAGCTCTTCTATTTCGTACCAGGGAAAAAGGGCTATATTATAGAGCGAAACGTCGTGCCCGGCCCTGAGCGCCTGTGCAGCAAGAGAGAAAAGCCCGTAGGGCATAATGGCGAAATCATCTTCAATGAATGGCTCAAAAACCGGAATAAGAGGATTATTTCCCCCGGAATTTTCCTGTTTAATAGAAGAAACTCCGGCAGGACTATCCCCGGGAATCTTCCAGGGAGGGACATGTAAGAGAATAATACGCATGATAACAATAGTATAGGGAATAGTTTTGCTGTCAAAATAAAATTTATACTGAATGTGTACATTATAAATCCCATACATCTCTAAAAAAGTACGACCGGACGGTTAATGGACATTTTTTGAGAAATGTTGAGAAAAATGTCGAAAAAACTTTGATTCTTTGCTGAATTTTTGTATATTTAATATGGTGCGTGCCATCTGACATACTTTCTATTTTGTGCAGGAAAATGGTCAAAATGAAAAGAAAAGTATTTTTATTATCACTGTTATCGGTTTTTATCTCATTTACAATTATAGGTTGTAGAGATGATCTTTTTAAATCAAGCGAGTCTGAGGAGCTTGAGTTTACGGAATTTTCATTTGATTCGCTTCCAACTGCACAGGTGACAATTGATTCGCAAAACAATACAATTGATGTTGTAACTCCATATGGAACCTCACTGACCTCGCTGGTGGCGACCTTTGAAACCAACGCTGATGAAGTGAGTGTCATGGGTACAGTCCAGGAGAGCGGCATAACCGGTAACACTTTTCTTTATGCTGTTGAATATACTCTAACCGATGAGGATTTAAGCTTCACCTATACTGTTACCGTAACCAACGCAGTACTTCTTTCCATTGATATTACTCCGTCCAGGATAGACCTGCCGCCAACGGGTCTTATCCGGCAAATGACCGCATGGGGTTATTTCTCTGATTCTACGTATGTTGATATCACCGGCATCGCTACATGGACATCAACCAGTCCCTCTTTTTGTACTGTTTCCAATACTATCTCTTATGAAGGAGAGATTACCACAGTGGCAGCCGGTACTACCTCTATTAGCGCTTCTTATAGCGGTGTGTCAAGCGACGCGCTGTCCGCAACCATAAATGTTGTAAACGAAATGTGCGTAAGTAATGCCGGAAACGATACAAGCGGGGACGGCGCCTCGGATAATCCTTACCTTACGATAGATAAGGGGATAAGCGAGGCAGCTTCGGGTCCCTATGGAGTACGGGTAGCACAGGGAACCTATGATGAGGGCGAGCTTATCATGGTAGAAGGCGTCTCTCTTTCCGGCGGCTGGTCGACCAGTTTTTACTATAATGATCCCACTGTCTATACTACAACAATAAACGCCCTGGACGATACTGGGATTTCCGCCGGGTCCGGCGTAACGTTCGCTACCAGCATTGGCGGATTTACCATAAACGGCCGGGACAGTTCCGGTACCAGTGTTCAGGCTATTTCAATGAACTCCGGGGGGCTCACTATTGAAAACAATATCATTTACGCCGGCGGCTTCAGTGGTAGCGCAGTAGGTGCAACCGGTATTTACCAGAGTAATGCCGCATATACTGTTATACGAAACAACCGGGTATCGGCGGGAAATCCATCCGGGACAGCCACGGCGATCCGCATCAACGGAGTAGGTGGTGAGGTATATAACAACGTGGTATACGGCGGTGGTGCAAACTCCGGCAGCAAGTACGCAATTTATAAAGGAACAACGAGCGGAACCCTTAATATACGTAATAATACCATAGATGCGGGAGCTAGTGGGGCTCCTTACTGTATATTTTTATATGCCGGCACGGGCCCGGTATATATTGAGAATAACCTTATTTTTTCCACCGGGCCTAACGGTATTGGGATTTCCGAATATGTTGAAGCAGCGACCCCCACTTCAGTTCAAAACAATAATATTTTCAGCATACCGTCCACTTATTTCTATTATGAGGCCCACGTTTCTGCGCCGTATTCAACCGTGTCAGCGATGGAGGCCGACCTTAACGGGGAAACAGGAGTAACCGCTGCAAATAATTACGAAGACGATATTTCGGCCTATTTTTTAAACACCACCGACTACACGCTCAGTTCAAGTGTTCCCTCTCCGGTGAAAGACGGCGGCATCGACGGCAGTCCCACGGGCGCGGCCTGGGGATACGATTATGACCATACCAAGACAACACGAACCGGGGATACATCAATCGGCTGGACTATTGGCGCTTACGAGATGGATTAATCGCTGTTTTTAAGCAGCAGTTGTATATTGTTTTACCTGCGGGCTGGGAAGTAGTCCCTCTTTCGAATGCTGCGGAACTCGCTCCGCTCAGACAGTCCTCACATCCGAAAGAGGGACTACTTCCCGGCCTGATGGCGTAAATTAATCAATTAAATTCTGTAGTCGCACAACGTTCTTTTATGACGTCTTTCTTTTTTCACTCTCATGCCTGCTGCACTAACCTCTTAAAAAAGCCTCCCCACCACGCCTTACTCAATAAAATTTCACATTCCCCAACGTCCGCTTAATCGATTTCTTGTAGGCAACAGCCGGATATCCGAGAATAAGGGCAATGCCCTGCCGGTTCTTTGCCGGAATCCCGTATTTCTTTTTCAGTTTATTGGTGTACTTGATGAAATTCGCCGGTATCCCAATCATGCAGGCTCCCAGTCCCAGGGACTCGGCAGCAAGCATGGCGTATGTGGCCGAAATGAGCGGGTCCGCGGGATCGGCATAGGGTGAGACATGAAAGTATATAAGCGTGGGGGCGTTGTAGAAGAGCCAGTCATTTCCTTCTTTTCGCTCCTTGCCCATAAATTTAATCATGGGAGCAATAAACGTTTTAGCGCTTTTTATAAATTCCTTACCGAAAAACGGGCGAAAGAGTTGACGAAAAACGGGACCGAAAAAATGGCGTGATTGTTCCATGACCGCAATCACGTCGGCACCGAATTCCTGCACTTTTTCTCTTCCCTCAAAAATGAGGAGCTCAACATCGGAAGGGGGAATTCCCATTGGCGCGGTCGATACCGCGTCAATAACTTTGTTTATTACGTCCCGCTCCACGGGTCTATCTTTGAAATTCCGCACGCTTCTCCGGGCGCGCATGAGAGAAACCAGTGGTTCATAAGAAGCCTGCTTCTCTTTCTTCGGCAGCGGGATCATTTCTTCAGGGGAAATCATTCTTCCCCGAACCTCAATGCTTCCAGTGGGGCAAACAGCCATGCACTGACCGCACCCGATGCAGCCGAATAACCTGGATTGATCAACCTGAACAGTTTTGTTTTCCATCGTAAGGGGAATCCCCGCGCAGACGGAAACGCACAACCCGCACGCGGTACACGTCTCTTTATTGATAGTAACCCGGGCGGTTCCTTCGGCTCGACCTGTTTTGATTGACATAATGGTATCCTCCTGGATAAAAAAGTTTAAAGTTTAGAGTTTGAAGTTTGAAGTTTTTTGGTCTCTATTTCCGTGATATAAACGTCAATGAACTGGTTTGTTGTTTTTTCAGGGGTTATTTTTTTGCATATAACCAGGTAACCCGTAACCCCGTCCATGGCAGAGGCAAGGGCAACAGCGCGGCTGTTGGTGTCGTGTTTTTTTAACTCGCCCCTTAAGATGCCGTGATTGAGCAGATCCTCATAAAAAGCAATTACCATGTTTAAATATTCGTCCATGACCGGCCACATCTCTTTGCTGGACATGGTTTTTGCCAGGGAAAGAAAGGAGAATTCAAGCTCCACAGGGTGGGCCGCCCAATGAAAAAGATAGTCCCGAATATACTCTTTTAAACCCGAAACGGGGCTGGGATTCGTACGGGCCTTTTCCATAAAAACAAACACCGGCTCCATATACCGGTTATTCGCAGCAATAAGTATATCATCCTTACTGCTGAAATGATGATAGAGCCCTCCTTTCGTAAGGGAAGCCCGCTTTGCTATGGACGCCATTGACGCCCCTTCGTAACCCTTTTCCACAAATTCAAGCACCGCAGCATCAATAATCTGCGCTATTCGAACCTCTTTTGATTGATTTTTTGTCATATCCGCTCCCTTATTAAACATACCGACCGTCGGTATGTTTAATATACTAAAAAAAAAGACTATCGTCAACCCGGTTATGGCCGGGGCAGGGAACTTTTTTTTAAAACTCATCCCCATTGTACAATATCATAATCCGGTGAGCAGTCCCTTTTGTTTTCGCGCTGCTAACCCTGGAAACGGAAGATACTACTGTAGATTCATACTGGGACTTAATAGAAGCGCTTTTCCCGGTTAACCGGCATCCGGCCATATCCAGTTTGGTATTATAAAGGGTGATAGCAGGTTCCCCCGAGACCGATACCCCGGTTAAACGGACAGTGGAGTTCCGGGCTGTTAAACCGCTGGTTTTGGCCGGGCCAATGCTGCTGTTTTGGATTGTTACATTGGAATTTTCAATAGTGATAGTTCCCGTTACCACTCCGCTAATGCTGATTTTGTTACAGTCTTTCAGACTTATCGACCTGTACCGGCCGCTTATGTTGATATTACTCCTGCCCGTAAGCTTTTTGTCCGGCAGTCCCGGTTCAGTTTTTTTATTATTGAACTTTTTGTAAGGAATGGTCTCTTCTCCGGAAAGGGCCTTTACCAGGAGCCGGTTAAAGGTTTTTTTTGTCTCTGTCATTGGCTCGTGTCCCGCTCCGGGTATTATGGTAAGAGAACTTTCCGGAATGGAAGCCGCCAGAAGCGTACCCACTCGAAGCGGAGCAATGGGATCTTTTGCTCCCCAGATAATGCTCGTTGGTACTTGAATTCTTTCTATCACCCTGGTGAAATCCGTATGGAGCAGGGCCGCTCCGGAGATTCTTTTGGGATTACCCGAAAGAATCTTTTCCCGGAACTCTTTACTGTTCAATGAATCGTCTATATTTTGAGGCATCAGTTTGCTGTCTACGCTCTCAATGGTGGAATTGAGAAATCTCTTGAGCGCTCCAATCGGTTTTTCCAGGATTACTTTATCCATGCCCTTGAGATCCTGTCCCATCTGGCTGGTGAGGGCGTTCTTGGTAAAGGCCGCCCGGTGAAGAATTCCGGCTGCGTCAATAATAACCAGGCGTTTTACGCGCTCCGGGTAGGTTCCGGCAAAATAGACGCAGAGAGCACCTCCCATTGAATAGCCCACCAGGTATACAGGCCCTTTTGTTTTCTTGTCGATAAACCATTTTATAAACCGGGCATAGCTCTCCGGGTTGTAAAGCAGGTTTTTCTTTTCAGACCGGGCAAACCCGGGCAGGTCAAAGGCGTATACATGATACTTTTTTTCCAGCTCCCGTATTACCCCATCCCAGATATCGGCTCCCAGGTCGCCGGTTCCGTGACAGAGAACTACGGTTATTTTGTTTGCTGCGCCCCATTCCCGGTAAAAGAATTTACTGTTAAATACCGGTTCCTGCGCGTATTGTTCTATTGGGGCGCCTGTTCCCGGAGAGAGGAGCACGATTGTGAGCAGTATTGCCAGCAGGGTAAATTTTGATTTCATTGGTTTGTTTTCTCCATAGTAATACCGTGTTACTACAGAGGGGGGGAATAGTAAAGTGTTTTTTGTATGGGGAAATTCGAGTCCCCTTATTAAAATAAAAAAAACTTGACGATACTCTAAATTACTGTTATCATTTATTATACGTATCACGGGCTAAGAGGAGGATCGCTGGAATCTCTATGGAACAATTAACAATCCTGATTATAGATGACAATCCCGATGATCAGCTCATATATCAAACACACATCAAAAAAGATCTTGAATACGAATATCTCTTTCTAACCGCAGATACCGCGGATGAAGGACTATCGCTGTACCAGTCTGAAAAGGTGGACTGCATTCTCCTGGATTATCAACTTCCCGATAGCGACGGTCTGGAAGTCCTTTCACAAATTGGCAATATGCCGGACCAGCAGCAAATCCCCCCGATTATTTTTCTTACCGGTTCGGGAAATGAGCAATTGGCTGTGGATTCCATGAAGCGCGGCGCTTCAGATTATATCGTGAAAAACGATCTAAACAGAGATTTAATAATAAAAACAATAAAATATGTCATTGAAAAAAAGAATGCCGAAATGGCACGCCATCGTGCTTTTCAAGAGCTGGAAAACCGGGTACTGGAACGCACCAGGGAACTACAGCAATCTAATGAAGCATTCAGAGTCGCGAAAGAAACTGCCGACGCTGCCGTGCAATTAAAAAAACAGTTTTTGGATAATGTGACTCATGAACTCATGACCCCTATGACTTCCATTCTCGCCGGTTCCGAACTTCTATTAGGAAAAGAAATCAGCCCCGAAATTGATAACCTCCTTGAAATGGTGTTCACTTCCGCCCAGGATTTGCATAAATTAATTAAAGAGATACTGGATGTCTCAAAAGCTGAGTGGAACCAGATTTTTCTGAAACCGGAACCGTTTCTATTGATCAATGTTTTCAATAGTATTAGAGAAAACTTTGATAAAAAATTTTCCGAAAAACAAATTGAATTTTCTTTTACTATTGAAGCGGATGTCCCGGATGAGCTTCTCGGCGATTCCACGCGGCTTCAACAGGTAATCTTCAATTTAATGGAAAACGCGGTTAAATTTACGGAAAAAAGCGGAACCGTTTCACTGCTGGTTACGGTTTGTGAGGAATCATTGGATAATATCCTGTTGGAATTTTTAGTAAAAGATTCCGGCATTGGGATCGCGGTAGAAAACTGTCAAATAATATTCCAGCCTTTTTTCCAGGTGGACGGCTCTTCTACGCGAAAATATAGCGGCGTTGGCCTTGGGCTGTTTCTTTGCCGGCAATTAGTTGAGATCATGGGCGGGAAGATGTGGGTACAAAGTACGCTCGGAGAAGGGAGTACTTTTTATTTTACCGTACCATTGGCCCGGAAAGAATAAAACCCGGGCAAGATTAAAGATCTCGTTATACAATCCTCTTTCTGTCCCGGTATTATTGTTTTTACTCTTACAATTACTTCTTCTTCGCGGATTTTTTCTTTGCCGCAGCCTTCTTTTTTGCCGCTGCGGCTTTCTTTTTTGCTGCTTCATCTTTTTTTGCTGCCTGGATATCGGTTTTTATGCCGGCCACGGCTTTCTTTTCCGCGCTAAGATCACTTGTTAATTTTGCGATTTTTGCCTGCTTTCTTTTAATGTCGGCATCCAGAGCCTTTGCTGATTTCTTTGCCATTTTGCTTTCTCCTTTTAATATATTATTATATTTAGATTATTGTTCATATAGATTTAATTGTCAACAAAATTAAATGTCCCGCACTATTCTTTAATAAACCGGACTTCTTTTATTTCATCATAAAGGTGGAAAATGATTTTCTTTTTCCCGTTGCTTTCAAACGGCGAAACTCTTTCTATTATTTCACCGTTGTTATTTATGAAATGAAAATATTCGTCCCCTGCTTCCCATGTTCCTTTTCCGTGAAAGTCTATATAAGGAGTTTTATCTAATTCAAAGGTCTTGTCTTCGTTTAAGATGAGACGGTACTTTTTTCCTCTGAATGGACGCTTGTTTTTGTTATATGATCCTGACTGGTCTGTAATATATGTTCCGGAGTATTCAATTTCCTGCTGCCTGTCATGTTCAGGAATAATTACTCCGTAATAGAGATAAAACAGGCCCCAGCAGAACAGGGGAATTGTCAACAGGCTTAGCCCTACAGTCTTTAACCGCTTCGATTTTCGGGCAAGCCCAATAATAAGCAGGATTATCGAAGCGATAAGGGCAAACAGGCCTATGAAGATTAACAATATAAAAAATATTCCTGCGATCATTTAGGACTCCGCTCCATGAATAAGTTACAGGTCTTACACCCATCATAGAGTATCGGCTTTTTCTTTTCAATTATTTCACAGGATTTACAGGTACTTGTTTTTTTATTCATTTCAAATAAAAAATTACGCGGATTTGTAGAACAAAGCTGCTCGTGCAGGTCTTCCGGGGGAGTTCCGGGCATACTAAGGTTATTTTTTATGAATATCTCGAGATATTTTTGGTAGCTGTCAACACTAAACAGGTTTACCATAAGATCCGAACCAAACAGTATTCTGTTTTTCAAAAGCGTGCTATCCTTACCGCTCAACAACTTCATAAGTTTTTGGTAAAAGCCGGAATCAAAACCCTTACAAGAAAAATCACTATAGACATATTTATACTCCCTCATTAAGTTGATTATTGTTTCCAGCCAGTTCTTTTTTGGGTTTTGAAAATTTATTGTCCTGTCATTTAGGCCCATATGCGCGAAATTAATCTTCAGACTCGGATATGCCGCTAAAACCTTTGTCCAACTGTTCTCCGGATTGGCATATTGTTCAAGCTCATGAGAACCAATAATCACGAATCCGCCGTTGGTGCAATGAGTTGTGATTGGTATGCCTTTGCGGCAGGCATATTGGTATATATACCGTACTCTTTCTGATAAAGAATCATTGTCCGGCCAGGGGTCAAACCCTGTTGGCGGGTATACCTTAATTCCGGAAAAAAAGAACGGCATACTCTCCTTTGTAATGCTTCCATCGAACTCCTCTTTATCTTTATCATCTTTTTCTTTCTCCGGAAAGTGCTTTTGAAAGAATTCTTCAAAGGTTTTTTTATTGGGCTCATAGGTCTCAAAATGCTTCTTCAGAAGACTTTTAATCGTTGTTTCCCGATTTCCCAGCTTCTCTAAATTATGGATCAGTCGTTGTATCGTTTTTTGATCTTTGGAGCATGCTGATTTTATTACTTTTTCCAGGTCTTTTTCCTTCGCCTTATCACTAAATGAAATGGTACATATTCCGGTCTTTTTATTCTCTTGAATCTCAATGTTCTCTTCTTCTTTGATTTTTTTGGTGAGAATACCGGACACATATCGATCTTTTTCATCCAGGCCGTAATTGTTCGGATTTATACCAAGAAAAGGATAAATTTGTAAAAAATTCTCTGCACTGTTGCGCCGGTAATATCGTATTCCGTTAAAGA
This sequence comes from bacterium, assembly GCA_024224995.1. The sequence goes on from JAAENB010000795.1 coordinate 10,720, forward strand.
CATCAATAACCTGTTCGGAAATTGGTTTTTTCGGCAATTGGTTATAATGAACATTTAAACCTACTGTCGGCTTGTAATAGTAATGGAAGTCCATCATCAAGGGGGTTATCACCATTTTCGTATATTCTCCGCTCTTTTTTACGGACGATTTTATAACATCCTCTTCAATAATAAGAAAATAATTTCCTATATCATTTTCCGAAAGCGCGAGTGCGTTATAACAGGTTTTGATTCCTTTGTATATTTTATATGCCGCAAATATTGCAGCTATTAAAGATAGCAATGTTATTAGCAAGCAGCGGTATTTAGCTATTAAAGATAGTAATGCTATTCGCGAGCAAGGGGGGGCAGCGCTATTAATTATAATAGCCCTTATTATCATAATTGTTAGCGCTATTATAATTACTGTTTTCGGCAAATTTTTTTTTATGGCCTGGGATATCGTTTTGAGTAAATCTTTCCCTATCCTTAGAAATAAAGCACTTAGATTAGCATGACTGAGATTGAATGCATGACAGTGTATGTCATAGAAGGTCTTTTTATTACTTGTCATTTCATGCTCCTTTATTGGATGTTAATCGTTATCTTATTCCAATAAAAGAGTTTTGTCAATAATATTTCTGTGGAGCCGGGAAGAGTTAGTCTTGTGCTTGTTTTTTGTTTTGCTGTTTTATTATACTATCAATACATTCTATTTTGCTTTTTCTTTTTTTTTTCGATTCAGGGATCGCCTGGTATTCATTTACCTGAATAATCGTGCTGATTGTTTTTTTGTTATTATTCCGGAATACTATGGGATGAAGTGAATATCTGTATTCATGTTTTTTTGATTTTGTTGTATACCCGGAGAATTCTTTCCGTTCTATAATTTCGATTTTTTGGTTATTATCAGTAAGGACAAACACTTTGTAGGCGCAAACCGGGTTTCGTAATTGCGCTAACTTTTTCCATCCAAATTTTTGATTCAATATGTCACGTTTTGCTTCTGCCAGGTATTGTTTTTGGCTTTTTTTTATTTTTTTAATCTCGGCCAAATCCCCATGTTTTTTATATAATTCATCAATACTGAGGGTAGGCTTATTCTCAAATGTACATACAATATAATTGTTTTTTGTTCCAGGTGCTGAAATAACATGGAAACTCTCTAATGTATGAGTGTTATCTATATTCAAGCCGCACCGTTTTTCTATTGCATGCTTTTTATCGAGACGGATTACACTTTTAGTCTCGTCATCAAAAATATATAATTTCTCCGTGGACGCAATTCTCACCGCTTTGTTTATGCCCGGAATACTTTTTTCCTTTTTCTTCCCTGTCTTATAATCGATTGATATAATTGTCCCCGATTTTTTTAGCAATAGCTCGATTATATGTTGTGAACCGTTAATTGCCAGGTCAAGTGTTTCTTGATTAAATCTTTTCCCCTTTTTTATGAGTATGGGGAAATGCTTCATTATTTTTAATTTTTTTAAATCAATTCCCATTACAGAAGTCTCATGGTGAAAGGCTTTGCCTGTTTTAATAAAAAAAACATACTCTGAATTTAAAAATACCGGCTGTATGTTCAAAAAACCTCCATGCAGCTTTACCGGTTCTTTTAATAAGGGTTTTCCCTGAAGGTCCAGCACATCAAAAGAGCTGTCATGGCCTTGTTCTTTGATAATAAGGATCTCTTTTTTTCCGTCGCTATTAATGTCCATGGGCGCAATTGCATGTATTCCGTATGAAGACCCCTTTTTGTTATCGTAAATTAACTTCGTGGGATAGCCTTTTACAAGATCGCCCTTTATATCATATGCGTAAATTCGTGCATTGCAAACTATCATTAATTCTTCAATTCCGTCTCCGTTGCAATCTATTCCAAATGGTTTATTTGTACTTCTGTAGTCATATTGATAGTACTTATCCATGATCTGTTTTTTTGTGAGAGATGCCTTCTTCAAATTATAAATATAGAGATATAATTGTTTTCTTTTGGTAAACCTGGTGAAATCCGTAAAACAGAGAGATCGGTGTTTGGGATTGTTTTTATTTATTAAAACGGGTTGGGTTATAATGGGGAAATTAAATTGAACGGGCTTGTTTTTAGCGCTGGTTCCCGAGGAACAGCCGGAGAGTATAATAGAGAACGTTATTAGAATTATATTTTTTATGTTGTGTCGTGCATGGTACATGCTGATATTGTTTTTTATAGTACATTCTTTGTCAATACTATTTACCGGGGAATTGTATTGACTTTGGTGCGGTTATGAATCTTTTCTTCTTTGACGGGTATAAGCAAAGACTCCTCCCGCTACGGAGGAGATTATTTAATTCCATCCCAAAAAAGGATTCATGAAATTATAAAAGCTGGTGTTAAGCGATCCAACTTCAAGGGCGAATTTAAACTTCCAGTATCGTTTTATTATAAACAGTACTATGTTTACTGCTAACAGTATCGCGCTGAAGACAAATATTGCCGGGAAAATTATATTTGTATATACAACGGGCCCCGCCTTTGTGTAAAGATTATTTAGCGGTTCGTAAATTTGTGTCTCAATTCCAATTCCGGTTATTACGACACTTGCCGTTGCTATTATATTTGTAACTGTGCTAAACATATAGGTAACCGGGCTTCGCCCCGGTTTAAAATCCCTGTCTATTACTTTATTCCCGTTGTACGAAAGCAGCAGGTTTTTTCGATGGAATGCCTTAAACATTTTGGACTTTTTGTGAAATGCATCTTCCAGGGAAAAGTAGGTAAATTTGATATTTCCATCGCTGTCCTTAAATTCATTCGGAAGATAATTAATCCAGTAAATAGGTAATACCAGTTCTATGCTCCCAATATACCTTTTAGATCGTTCCGTGTCGTCATCCTCATAATATGTACCGTCGCCATTTTTTATTTTTATAGTAGTGGGATAATACAGCTTTTTGTAGTCGCTGTATGTTGAATATAACATATATAATAATCCTAAAACGACAATTATCATTGTAATAGCTATAATTAGCGATTCATCACCTTTTAGAACTAAGAGGCTTACTATAGCAGCAGTAACTGCTCCTGTAATAAGCAACAGGAAGAGTAAAAGCTGGTATAGTATAATTTTTTTTAGATTTTTAATATATTTGTAGATATATTTTTTTTCATTTTCTGTGGCCAGTGCCATAAAACCTCTCCTGAAGGATGGAATAAACCAATTTTTTATTTTTCTAATAATTATGCAATAATTAATTCAAGTTATTTCCAGGTTTTTTCTTGTTTTAGTTCTTCAATTGTTCCAATACGAAATTTGTGACCTAAATGGTGATTAGTAAAATCATACATTATTTGAGTATCTGACGGCAACTGTTTGGTGGTGAGTTGAATTGCTTTATAGCGTATTTTTCCTCCCTGAACAAGAGGCCAGACTTCTTTTTTGCCTTGATCTAAAATCAACCGGCAACAGAATAGAATAACTCCGTACCCATGAAGCTGCTTGAAAACGGAATCAGGAACTTCATGTATAAAATAAACTCTATCGACCCCTTTTTCTCTTTTGTATTTCACATTTGTCTTAAACTTTTTATTTGGAATGGAAAGTTCATAAGCTGTTTTCGGATCTTTTAATCCATTGGGGAAAATTATTACTTTATGGATTAATTGACTTTTCCCATGTTTAAAATTTTTGAATTCACAATATCTTTATTTTTATATTTTTTTGCAAGGTCTAATGCTGTCGCTCCGCCTTTCATTTTTATATTTACTTTTGCGCCATGCTTTACTAATAACATACAACTTTTTAAGCTTCCGGCTTCCGCTGCGAAATGGAGCGGTGTTCTCTTTTTGAAATCCATTGCATTTACATTTGATCCTGCCATAATAAGAAGTTCAACACTTTTTTCATTAATATGTGAGTTTAAGCATTCTCGATGAATATGCCCATCTCCAAACATCCCGGCTGCAGCGATGTGTAACGGGGTGAGCAAATATTTGTTTTTTGCATGTACATTCGCCCCGGCAGACAGCATATATCGCATCATTGTACCATCTTTACAATTATCGCTCCCGCAATAATGAAGCGGAGTGTTTCCATCATTATCTTTTGCATTTATGTGAGCGCCATTCTTAATTAGAACTTTCGCACTTTCTACTCCACTATCTTTCATTATCGCATGGAGAGGCGTTGAGCCGGTATAATCTCTAATCGTTACTTTGGCTCCATGCTTAATGAGCAAGTTTGTTATACGGGGATTTGTTGAATGAAATATTGGAGTTTGTTCATTCCAATCTTTTAAGTTGACATCAAAACTTAATGAAATAATATAACTTACAATCTCATAAGTATTTTTGTTTTCTTCCTCAGAAAGTAACGCTGTATGTAAAATTGTGCCTTTATTGATCCCTCTTTTGTTAATGTCAGCTCCCTTGTTAACCAAAAAATTTAAAACTTCTAATTGACCTCCTGTTATGGCATTATGTAATGGCTGCCCATAATCATAAGAGTTGTAATCCAGCGATCCGCCTGCTGCGTAAAGTTCTTTTATCCTTTTTAGATCGTTGTCATAACAGGCTCCACTAAACCGGTCATTTATAGTATTTCGGATATATTTTTTTAGTAACGGATGGTCTGCATAATCAAGGGGATACCGTCCATTTTTATCTTTATGTGTTAGTTTATAATCATATTTTATAAGTAATCGTACAATATCAATATTACCGGTTTCTACTGCAGCATGAATTGTGGTTTTCCCCTTATCATTTAAAGTGTCCTGGTTTAGATCCGGAGAATATTTTTCTAAATAATCTTCAATTTTTTTATAATTACCGGATTCAATTATTTGGCATAATTTATTCTCGTGTGTTCCACAATTGGCAATTATGAAACATGAAATTATAATAAATGATGTGAATAAAAATTTATTTTTTTTTATTTTATTCATTTAAAAGCCTTTTTTTGATTCTTCGGTCCCGCCGGAACTTTCTTTGGGATCATGGTTAAGTAATTCTTTTTTCCTTTGACAGGTATACGAGAAAATTCCTCCCAGGGAGGCGTTTAAAACCATTCCTCTGGCTCTTCACCAAAGAGCTGGCTTAAACCTATAGTCCGAACCTTCCTGTTTTCGGGATCATTGACCTTGTGCTCACGGTCAAACATATTTATGCCGTCGTTTAAAATAAACTCTTCAGTATAGAAATCGGGCATATATTCATCTTTAAGGCAGGTGTCCATGTCAATGAATAGATCATCTTCATCATGACCGATCTTGAACATCTCTTCCAGGATCTTATGATATTCTTCTATGATCGGGTCTCTTTTAGCGGGGGTATCTTTATTGTCAAGGTATTGGTCTAATAGATAGCCTAATTTGTCAAAACAGCCGGCAACAATCTCTTTCGTTCGTTCAAGGTAAAACTCCGGTAAATACTCTTGAGGTATTTCATTCACTAAATAGAGAGAATAATTCCAGCCTGTTTCATACAGCTTTGATAATTTTTGGCAATAATTTTTAACAGTCTTTGTATTATCCTTACCTTCTCCGGCGTTCTGATACCATTGATCGGCCAGAGTTTTTAACTGGTTGATCATTTCTGTTTTTGTATCCATAATTTTCCTCGTATTGATTAATCAATTTTATTAGGATTGGTTTTAGCTTTTGTTACTGATGCTGGTTGATATTTATTCAATAAACCACTCTGTTCAGGAATTTCAATTCCAACTTTTTGCGGCCATGTTGCGCAGTTAGCAGTCTCGGAATCGAAATGAGGAGCTTCATTCCGTGGGAACATATATTTGCCGGGGGATTTTCTCATTGTTAAAAACTTTTTATAGATATCATTAAACCTTGAAGTTTTATAACTATATTCAATAACACTGACTCCTTCTCTAATGTCAGGATTTGAAGCAGCATTTTGAAAAACAGCTGTATCATCAGTTATAAGACCAATAAATTTTTCCCTGTCCATTAATTTATTCCAGAGCTCATTAGGTGATAACTCAGGATATTTTGATGCGTCAGGACCAAATCCCCATATTGTTTTACCTTTTCCTTCAAATGAAAAACCGACATGACCTGCACCGGATAAAAAATCTATTAGAGTGACATTTTCAGGGTCTGTTTTAAGTTTTCTCTTAAGATCTGTAACGGTTTTTCGTGTTCCTCTGAAAACATATATGAAGATACTTCTCGTTTTATTGGGAATAGGGCGATAGCGTGTAGTGCTATATTCCTGGTTAAGATCACCTTCCGACTGCCCCCTGTATTTTTGCAGAGCATATTCTTTTTTCAAGACCGAAGAAGGAACCTGGCCGCCGCCATATTTATCAAACACAGTGATCTCAATGAGATCCCGCATATTACCTTTTTCGATCAAAGCCTGGAATTTTACAACCCCTTTGATATCAGCAGCGTCCATATCCGCAGTTGGTTTGTACTCGATCATTCTTATGGGGTATTTGCCGAAATCCTTGATCTTGATATCTTGAAGGGCAGAAGCATTTTCAGTCAGTTTACTTATGAGTCCGGCATAATAGTCTTTTCCCGCGTTTATGGGCTTAATTCCCGCGCCTTTAGGAAGGGCATCATGGACCGTGCAGGCAAGCTGGTATCTCATGTCGGGAATGTACCCGGTTTTTCCCATCTGGGTCATCCAGGTCTCAATCTGGGAAATAGAATGTTCAATGGCAACCAGTTCGCCTTCAGGCGCGATATCGAGCGACTGTGAACCCCTTTTTAAATAATACTCAACTGTTAAAAGATCTTTCTGGATTTGTTTAAGCTGTTTTAATAAGGTTTTTCCTTTATTCGCGGCGGATTGGTATTGCTGTCTGAATTCATCAAAGAGTTTCCGGTCAATGGTAACCATACCCTTATATTTTTTATCCAGTTTTTCCCAGATATTCTTGATCTCATTGATTTTTTGTTCAATGCGGGCTTTCTGAATATTTGCTTTGATCTTTTGGATCTTTCCTTTTATGCGGGAAGTCATGTGGAAGCTGGAATTGGATATTCTTTTCTGGATACTTTCGATCCTGCCGTTGGCAACATGAAACAACCCAAACATGGCAGCAGTGATACCGTGTGTAATGAGGAATTTACCCCATTCCCTGCGAGAGAACAGGTTTTGACCGTTTGCCAATAGTTGGGCGGCAAAGAACGGAGCGGAAACAATGGTGCTGGTGAGAAAATTGGCAGAAAAACTGATGAAAAACACAGCCACTTTTGATGTTATGGCATGAGCTTTAACAAGCCGCTGGACAATTCTACCCATCCCCTTGAAAACTCCAAACATAATAGCAGTTGAAGCCAGGGAAATGCCAAACTGCTTAATTGAACCGTTGAAGAATTTTCTATTATGGACCTTCTTTGATATCGCTTCATGGAAAACACAGAAACTGAGAACATCAACTGCAAATGTTGATACCCGTAATGCCGTACCGGTAATGCTGAGAGCTTTAAGCATTCCTCCAACAGCGGCGCCAATCCCCCAGGTAAGAATACATACAGCGATTAGAATGAGAATCTCAGCAACAAGATCTCCCCAAAAATTTCCGTCTTCAATAAGTTTTTGTGCGGTAAGCCGGTATTGGTCAAGTTGTGAACTGAGTTCGGCAAGCTGAATTTGTGCCGACGCGGGATCTGATTTTTCACTGATCCTCACAAGCTGTTTTATTTTTTGCCGAATATCATTATAAAAACTTTCTTCATTAACAAATAAACTGTCGAACGGACCAACCTCTTTTTTTACAATACCGGCCAGGGCGTATAAACCAAGAGCAACTTCCAGGGAAATGAATTTAATTGAAGCGCCGGCAACGGATTTTTCAACATTGCTGTTAAATTTTTTCGCGGAATTAAATTTATCCTGAGCTTCCACAACACCTCGCCTGGCATTGGCGATTAATGTGTCAATCTCACCCTGCATTTTTAGCTTTTTTGCGTCAGGATGATTTGCAAGAAATTTGTTTAATTCTGTTTTTTTTGTGCTGATCTCTTTCCTGATGTTTTTTAAATAGTGCCCGGTGTACAGCGTTTGCGCTTCAGCCAGTTTTGTGTCAAAATCATCAAACATCTTGCCGGCGGCTTTATTCAGTTTGTCATCCAGTTTGTCCCGGGTTTTGTTTACTTGTGATTTATTGCTGTAATCAACTGAATAGTTAAAAATAAATTCATCATTGATTATAACACCATCAACACCTTTCGTTATTGAAGCAAGTCGGGAGTACAACATATTTTTATACACGAAGAAAGTAAGAGGGAACCTTGTATAATGGTTCATTTTTCCTTTCGTTGAGAAAAATTTTGATAACTCGCCAAAAGAAAGATCAACCAGTTTGATAATGTTCTGATAGATTACCCAGTCCTGGAATGAACCGTTCAGCATCTGGTATTCGTGCAGTATGTAGAACAAGTACTTGTTTATTCTCCCTAATATGACATTAAGGAATGCATTCATGAAGGAGAGGGCGTCCCCGAATTTTTTCTGCTGTTTAATTTCAAAAAATTCAGTATGAAAAACCAGGTGATAGAAATAGGTCATACCCCTGAAAAACATACCCATTTGTTCCATTGATTTTTTATAATTTTTGAATATTTCTTTCTGATATTCTATATACGCGTCTGATTCTTTTTTTCGGAACAGTCTGTTCTCAATGTTTTTTCCCGTGCCAAACCATAGATGCCGGTGCGTAACGATCAGTTGTTTTTCCTTTTTCATTTTTCTTTCAATATAAAAGGTTGAACGATTAAAAATAACGATCTGTTCGTTGATTTCGCGGATTTTGGGCTGGATCATCATAATAAGACGCCGGTAAACATTGCTTTTTAGAATTGTATTCTTTGACTCCTTCTCCTTTTTCTTTTCTGATGAATTGTTTTTTTCTTCCTCATTATCGTCGTTGTTGTGTTCAAGCGAGTCTGTTTTATGTTTTACGGGCACGGTTACATAGCCGCTTATATCTGTATCTTCATCATAAAATGGATTTAGCTCAAGCAGAACATTAAGATCATATCCATATTTTTTCGAAATGTCACGTAATGATTCAAAATAAAAAAATTTTTCTTCTGTTGAGTTGTATTCGGTCATAGCAGTTTATTCCTCTTTACTTGAATCAAGTTCGCCAACATCATCCGTGCCGTCGCCAAAACTCTCTTCTTCCTCATACTCTTCAATAAAACGAACCTGATACTTACCCGGAGGAAGATCTTCTTCCAGAATTTTTTTATCACTTCCAACCTTACCTTCACGGGTAATATCTGTGCCTTCAACGATCAGTTTATATTCCCGGTCGGCAACCTCTTCACCCAGAATATTATCTTTAACTTCAACGTCAACTTTATCACTAAACTCAACCGCGCCGCTTTCAACCTCTTCACACCTGAAGGAAATAGCAGTAAATACAAATTTCGGTTTTTCCGTTACCGGGTTTTCTGGATCATGGATATACACATAGCGCCATTTTGCTTTAGCTTTGCCGCCTTTGTTGTTGCCGACAAGTTTTTTTACGTGAGTATTTGGTTTTTTTTCTTCTCCATCCACCCAGATACAGAAAAACACATTTGCGTTGTCATACTGGTCATTACAGGTTACTTCAAGCGTCATTTCCTCACCCACAAGAGCCTCAGTTTTACTCCACTGAGGACTACTCAAACTAGGAGTCTTACTTTGCCCCGGCTGCGCCGGATTCGCCACAGGATCACGCGGATTAAACTGCGTCCCCCCCATCTTCGAGTCAAACGCGTACTCCAGCCCCGGAATAACAATAGGCAGATACACGGCAGCGCCGGCAGCAATAATCGAACAGGTTTCCATATCCATAGGATCGCCGCAAGTTTTAACCATGGAACCCAGCACGGCAACTTCTTTCCCGTTCACCAGAACCGTGGGCACCGTACCCAGGGTAACCTCGCCTTCGTTAGAGGGAGCCTTCTGGAACTGAACCCCGGGCGGCATAGGAATATGTCCGGGCGTGGCCTTGGACTTGGAGCCTTTAACAGCAGCGGGCTTGCCTTTAACTTCAACATCGGAAGAAAGTTTATCGGCCAGTTTGCCGATATAGGGATTCGGGATAGGGGTAGGG
>JAAENB010000796.1 GCA_024224995.1 bacterium
AAAAATAGATTAAAATAGTACGGAGAAAATCAAAATGCGCTGTTTCTCATCCTACGGGCCAATAAGCAGGGATAGTAATTATTATGTCCCCCGTGAAGAGCTGCTGAAAACTGCCCACACTTATTTAATTGGGGAAAATCCCAATGAAGGCGGCCATTATATTACTGTGTGGGCTTCGCGACAGACAGGTAAAAGCACGGTACTGCGTGATCTATATTGGCAGCTCCGAGATGATGAGATGTACTATGTCGCGAATATCGACATACAGGATCTTAGCAGAACCCCGGATTCGATTGCGTGCATGAATTCGATTATTTTCAAAATAAACACCCTTACAAAATTAAACCTGCCGAAGATTTCGAAAATTGATGAGTTTCAGCAGGTTTTTTCAAAGGCTCTTCTCAAAAAACCCCTGGTACTCATAATTGATGAGTTTGACGCTCTTGAAGAAAATGTCATCACCGACATTGTGGGAATTTTCAGAAATATATATATTAACAGGAAAAAGGATCCGGAGCCCTCTCCCCAAAAAGAATATCTTCTTCATGGAGTCGCGCTTATTGGGGTACGAAGCGTCGTGGGGATCGAAAACAAATCGGGCTCCCCGTTTAACGTGCAGAAAAGCCTGCACATCCCAAACCTCACGGAAGCCGAAGTCAATGAGATGTATCACTGGTACGAACGGGAATCGGGCCAGAAGATAGACCAGGAGGTAATCGACAGGATATTCTATGTCACCCAGGGACAGCCGGGACTCGTCAGCTGGTTCGGCGAACTCCTGACCCGGGATTACAACAAAGAACCGGAGAAGCCCCTCTCCATGAAACAGTGGGACTATGTGTATATGATGGCTTTGCAGGCGCTTCCGAACAACAATATCATCAATATAATCAGTAAAGCGAAAACCGAGCCGTACCGGAAAACGGTTCTGGATCTCTTCAAAACCGCCGACAAAATGGAATTTCGGTTTGAAAATCTTGAAATCAGCTTTCTCTACATGAACGGAGTAATCAGCAATGAGGAGATTGACGGTAACCTGTATGTCAAATTTCCCTGCCAGTTTGTTCAAGAGAAGCTCTTTGATTTTTTCTCTCATGAGATTGTTGCGCATACCGGCAGTTTGCTCGCAAATCCCTTTATTGATCTTGACCCCATCATAAATGACAAAGAGATCAATGTCAAAAAACTTTTAGAGTTGTATCAAGAGTATTTTACTCAAAATAGAGAATCCCTCCTTGAGTACGCGCAACGGCGGGTGGACCTGAGCGTGATGGAAGTGGTGTATCACTTTCAGCTCTATTCATGGCTTGAGTCTTTTTTTCAGCGTAAAGGGTGGAAGGTTTTACCTGAATTCCCTACGGGTAACGGTAAAATTGACCTCATTCTACGCAATAAAAATAAGACCTATGGCCTTGAACTCAAAAGCTTCACTGATCTAAGCGAACTGAATAAAAGCATACAGCAGGCTTCGGACTACGGAAAAAGCCTCTCCCTTGAAGTAATAACCCTGGTGGTCTTTCTTGACCGGCCAATGCC
>JAAENB010000797.1 GCA_024224995.1 bacterium
TCCATTATGACAGCTAACACAATCATTGGCAATGACTGCATGAGCGCCGTTCAATGTATAATAATCATTGTGGGTTTCAAATGTAGCTGGAATCCAGCCGGGATCTGTCGTATGACAACTCTCGCAATCCGTGGGTAAACCTATTGAAGAGTGATTGGGATTTGTACTCTGATTATAATCCTCCGTATGACAGCCCACACAGGTATTTGGCGTGTTCTCATAATCTCCGTTATGGCAGGCGTCACAATCGCTGGCTATTGATGCATGGGCGCCGTCCAATACATAATAATTGTCATGATCAAAAGCAGCTGGCACCCAGGTATCTTCTGTGTGACAAGTCTCACAACTCACAGGAAAACCTGCATTCTGATGATTTGGATCACTCGTTTGATTGTAATCTTCCGTATGACAACCCGCACAGGTATTTGGCGTATTATTGTAATCCCCATTATGACAGCTAACGCAATCATTGGCGATGACTGCATGCGCGCCGTTCAATGCATAATAATCATTATGGCTATCAAATGTAGCTGGAATCCAGCCGAGATCTGTCGTATGGCAACTCTCGCAATCCGTGGGTAAGCCTATTAAAGAGTGATTGGGATTTGTACTCTGATTATAATCCTCCGAGTGACAGCCCACACAGGTATTTGGCGTGTTCTCATAATCTCCGTTATGACAGGCA
>JAAENB010000798.1 GCA_024224995.1 bacterium
AGTTTCTTGAGAGTGTTGACCCTGTGGGGCAGGGAAAAATATGGAAGAAACTGTGGGTATACCGGGGTTTGTTTTGCGAAGATGCTCCGGGCACGGGTTTGGTTCTGAGAGACGTTGCACTGCAACGTCTCTGAAACCACCCCGGGTAAGATCCCCCGAAAAAGGCTCTATTGAAAAAGAGTTTCTTGAGAGCAGCTGACCCTGTGGGGCAGGGAAAAATATGGAAGAAACTGTTGATATTACTCCTTTTTATTTAGAATTTAATTATCCTATATAGTAATATGACAGGTTCGGGGGTAAAACCCGTAAAATTTATTGAAGATTTTTTGGGGGAGGCCATTTTTTATATTTATGAATAGCCCTGGTATCAATCCCAATTACTTTCATGGAATAATCTTCTTGAGAATAATCAGGGATTAAAACAGCAAGATATCTCCCTTTCGGGCTTTTAAAATAACCTGTTTTTACCGGAGCACCAATGGAAAAGGGGAGATTGTATTTATATTTTTTTTGGTGGAGCAGTCTTTTGGAACCTTTTTTCGGAACCAGCAATATGGAATGACCGATAGTAGAGAGTTCTCCGGATTCGTCTCCTTTTTTTTGATCCGGATTGATTTTTATATCATACTTCTTTCTTTTAATGACAGCAGGAAATTGTTTTAACTGCGGCTTCGCAATAGGAGCTATTTTATATTTAACGAGCTGTTTTTTAAACTCTTTAATCGAAGCGGGCTTGTCATTGTGCCAATCAGTATCGCAGGCATGAGATGACCAGAGAACTTTGTTGTTTTTAAGATCAATGATTTCGAAGTATTCATTGGACTCACAGGCGTAAACATAGGGAGTAGAATAAAGATACGCGAATACTCCGTTCTTGTTCCATCCCATGGGACTGATGGCACCCATGTATATGGGTTTTTTCTTTCCGTGATGTTTTATCTTAAGAACAATACTATTTCGCGGATAATATGGGCCCTTAACTTTCCGGGCAATTCCCAGAGCTCCGATAGCACTTTTTTTCTCTCCTCTTTTTACCGCGGGAGACTCCTTTCTCAGACGGAAATCATTTCCTGAGAGGTCCGCGAATTGGGGATCATCTATGATCGATCTTGTAAAATATTGGAGGTTATATTTTTTGTGAAAAAGGTTGTATTTTCCGGTAAGAGAGGGGGAGTTCTTTATAAAAGGCTCTCTCCGGTTAAAGGCAAAAATATTATAGTTAAAAGAAATGGAACCGCAATCTTCAATTAAGAGAGATCGATTGGAGTTTTTTGCCACCGTATTATATTCAAATTTTATCCCGGAACTTTTTCGAATGTGAATCGCAGCGTCATTAAAACTTCCACTCCCATTGTTGGTGATGATATTTTTTCTCACCAGGGTTTTTTTAATATTATTAAAATAGATTCCTCCATAGCTGCATTGAGTAATGGTATTTCCAATAACTGTTAAATGAGTTGAATTCATTGCGTCAATACCGCGGAATCCCGATCCGTTTAAAATACAATTGTTAATAGTAACGGAATGAGCATTCCTGAGACGGACGACAGGAGCGATGCAGTTGTATTCAGTGACGTGAACGGCTTTGATATGGCTTATGGTTATTTGTTTTGAGTCACGAATCGTAATGATAGTAGCGTCACTGCCGGGCGTTTTAATCCAGGCCTTTTTTTGCCCCCGTATAACCAGCTTGTTCTTATTTAATATTTTCAGGTCTTCGGAGTATTCACCGTCTTTAACCAAAATATGATCGCCCTTCTTTGAAAAATCAATGGCGTCTTGAATTTTTTTAAAATGGCCCGACCCGTCGGAAGCGGCAACAATGGCCCGGTGAACTCCTCCGCCAAAAACCCAGCCCCTAAGCCCTTTATGGTTTTTTATTTTAAACCAGGGGGAGCGGTATTTCTTTCCCCGCAAGGAGACTTTAGTTTTAAATGAACTCTTTTTTCCCGTGAAAATGACCGTTTCTCCTTCTTTAAGAGAGCCCAGTTTCTTTCCCGAAAGACCCGGTTTTTTCCGGATACTTAAGCCCTCTACCCAGGCGTACATCATAATGGAATTTACTGCGGATTTTATGTTTTCGGTATTTGTGTGCTCGCTTTTGCTGTTTAAGGGGAGTGAAGTGAGGCAGAGGTATATGAGAATGAAGAGAGGGAGCGACTTTATTAAAACCCGGGTGTTCATTAGTGTACTCCTTATAGAGTTGAAATCATGTTCAAAAAAAAGATAGCAGTAACAATGGCCTGGTTAACCCGGTTTTCCCGGATCCGACAATACGTTCTGCAGCTTTTCCGGGTCTGGGGCCTCTTTTGTTAATCACGGGAGTTTTTCTTTCAAATTCAAAGGATTTAAAATTTTTTCTAAGAAAGGGGATTAAGCCTCGAACCTCAGATTCTCCACCTCCGGCAAAAACCCATACTACCACGGCCAGCCTCCCACAGATGGATCGCCTACCCGGTTTAAATCACCTAATTGCCATTCTTCGTCAAATTTTTCTTTTAGATCTGTCTCTGATAATTGATTCACTTTGAAATAGTCTTTTTTTCCCAACGAAAAGACAAAAACGTCCTTCCAGTGATCTGTAAAATAATCCAATAGATCCGGGCTATGACTGGCTATAATCACCTGGGTTTTTTCAGCCGCACTCTTAATCCATTCTGCCAGTATGGGCATCCAGGAGACATGAATCCCCAGTTCCGGTTCGTCAATAACCAGCAGCTTTGGCAGTTTGGAAGAGTGCAAAATAACAGCCCAGCACAACATCCTGACTGTGCCGTCTGACATGTCATTCAAATAAAAAGGTTCTTCAATGTCGTTAAAATGCCATTCAATCGCTAAAGAAAGCCTTCCTGATTTTATGGGTCGAACTTTCCTGGTACTGCGAATTATTGATTTCATAGCGCGATTAATACTTTCCTCAAAATCAAGACTTTCACTGCTAAGATTGTCCAGAACCAGCGCCAGGTTTTCCCCCGACTCTGAAAGGAAAACATCGGAAGGACCAATTTTTGGTTCGGAATTACGGATATTCATTAAATTCATATTGCCGGCATTGTAAAATTTCCAGCTCGATACATTTTCAAGGATTTCCCGCCGAATTTTATAAAATGGAACCTTCTCAGGAGGATAATCGCTATTCTCAAGCAGTTCAGGTAAAATGTTAAATGAGAGTTCCTTTGTTGAAATTTCTTCAAATACTTCAAAGTGTGATTTTGCTGTGTCAGGATCTTCTTTTATGGAAACAACTCCTTTCCCAATATCTTTATCATGACATTTGTAAAAATAATATGGATTAGATAATCCTTTGGCATAGTTAATTAAGGATTCTTCATTTACCTTGATAGAACCCTTCTGGTCGATATTCAATTGCAGGTTTAACCTGTGTTGGGATGAGAATTCAAATCCAAATGATAAATTTGCCGGTTTTTTTAGAGAAGCATCCAGTATCTTTGAGTCTCCCAGGTAAGATATAGCTTCTTCAAACCGGGTAATTCCCCGGTTTTCATCGGGGTTTAGAGCAAAACTATCCTTTAAAAATTTTAGTGCCGAGATGAAATTACTTTTTCCGGAACCGTTCGGTCCGATAAAGATGTTTAAACAATTTAACTTAATCCCATCATCAAGAACTAAGTTTTTATAATTTTTTGCTGAAAACTTCTCAATTCCTAATTTATTTATCGTCATTAGCCTGGCTCCGGAAGAAATATAAGGTATTGAATGTTTTGTCAGATTTTGAGTATCTGTCAATAAAAATATTTTACAAAATGTTTACCCACAATCCAAACCAAACCAACCCCCCATTAATTGTATTGACAAAACTCCAATCCTGGTATACAAATTATCCTGCACTACTATCATCAAACCCCAGGAGAGAGAACAATGAGTGTAGCACTGCATGTACAAAAAGTAATAATAACACAGCCCTATACAATAGATAAAATGGGAACATCGGGATTGCGAAAGGTACAGAAAGTCTATAACCAGCCTCTTTTCCTGGAACAGTTTACCCAGGGAATAGCTGCGTATTTCAAAGAGATCTCAAACAACAGAACCCTGCTTCTGGGAGGAGACCCCAGGAAAGGGAACAAAGAGCGGGTATGGGCCATAGCAGAGATACTGGTGGCAAACGGGTTCCGGGCAGTAATAGCCAAAGACGGGCTTGCCAGTACCCCGGCCATGTCTCATGGAATACGCAGCCTCAATGTGGCAGGGGCCATAATCCTCACCGCCAGCCACAACCCCTATACCGATGTGGGAATAAAGATAAACATGTCCGATGGGTCGCCGGCCCCGGACGACACCGTCACCAGGATACATGAGCTGCAAAACAGCACAAAAGAATTTTACCGGGTAGATTACGGGGAAGCAAAGGCAGCCGGAATAGTGGAAGAGATAAATATAATCGAACAATATGCCGAGCTCCTTGATGATATATTTAACTTAAATGAAATGAAAAAGATGATAGAAGAGAGAAGCCTCACCGGGGCATTTGATTCCATGCACGGAGCAGCAGGACCATTTTGCAGGGAAATTTTTATAAACAGGCTCGATATGAATGCCCGGATGTTACGGGAAGAGCCCAGGGAAGACCTGGGAGGAACAGACGCGAAAGGAGAGCCCCTGCATCCGGAGCCGGATTTTGATTATATAGAAGAGCTAATGGAATTGAACAAAAGCGGAGACTATGATATAGTCGCGGCCTGGGATTCCGATGTAGACAGGCGCCTCGACGGCGGCGGGAAATTCTTTGTGGAATCGGCGGATGAGTTTGCCCTGTTCGCGAAATATAATGACCTCATAAAAATAAGCCAGTTGTTTAAAGAGACCATATATTTTTGCCGGTCAACAGTAACAGCCGGCAGTATCAACAAAATGGAAGCGTTTTTAAAAGAGGCATACGCGGGAAAAGAAGTAAGGGTGATAGAAACCCCAACCGGGTTCAAATGGATAGCGGAGCTTGGAAACTGGGGAGTAGAAGAAAGCAATGGCGTGGGGAATCCCTATATCAGGGAAAAGGACGGGATTTTCGCGACGCTCTTTTTACTAAAGATCATGCTTTTTACGGGCAAGAACCCCCGGCAGCTTATGGAAGAGATCTGGAAGGAGTTTGGCAGGGTCTATTTTACCAGGGGAGAGGTCTCGGGCAGTGATATCGCGAAGAAAGATGAGCTGGCAGCAATACTGGAGAACGCGAACAATTTCGCGGGAAAACAGTTTGGAGCACTCACCCTGGAATCGGCAGGGGCCTGGAACTATAAACACCCTGAAACCGGGGAGACCGCGGCAAAGAGCGCGGCCTGGGTGTTGAATTTTAGTGAAGGAAATACCGTCAAAGCACGGTTTTCCGGGACCGGGGCAACAGGATATACCCTCAGGGTCTACTGCTCAAAGTATGATACAGTATACGATAAGCCAAAGTCGGAAATAACGCAGCCCATGAAGGAGGCGTTTGATAAATTCCTGGAAGCAAATAATTTTAGCGACAGGAGCAAGAAATATACCGACGCGAATCAGCCGGATATATATAAAAAATAACTCAAAGGGGGGGATGTGAATTATGAAGACAATGATGCCAAAATTGTTTATCTTTATTTTTATTGCTTTTGTTGTAACAGCCTGTGGAGATACTTCGGCAGCGGTACGGTTGGAAGTAACCGGAGGATCTGATGTCGTATATGTGAAGTATAGGGTTGGCGGTGGTGACCAGGATGAAGATGTGATCAATACGCTGCCGTGGACAAAACAAGCAACAGTAAGTGACATTCATTATTATTCGATAAAGTTTCAGGTATGTGACTGTAATGTTGATCATGGCGGTACTGCTGTAACAGCTTCCGTTTATTACGAGACCGATAAGCATAGAGGGGAGGAAGACGTGGTGGAAAGGGTTGAGCAGCAGCAGAGTGCAACCATTGGAGCGATCCCCTGTATTGAATTTTATATAAAAGTTGATGATGATTAAGGATTTTTTATTTGACAATTGCTCTTTATGGGTGCATAATTCTGTTAGATTCAGTAGATTGATTCCCAACTATATTTAAAAAAAAGGAGGAAAGCAATGTTTAAATCTAAGAGTCTTTATGGGATAGTTTTATTGCTGGCGTTAGTAATGAGTGTGGGGTATTATGGGTGCTTCGAAGATGATGAAGTCATAAAATCAGTATCATTTGTTTTTACGAATGCCTCAGCTCATAATGGAAAAAATCTTTTCGCAAAACTGGTGCCAACCTCAGATACCGATTGTTCAAGTACAGCATTGTATTTTGGTACCGCAGTAATAGCAAGCGGTTCGGCAACAGTAACGTTGAGTGATGTTGCAGCAGACACCTATAAAGGATGTGCTTTTATTGATGTTGACAGCAGTTCCACTACAAGTGATTCTACATCAATGCCGAATACTAATGATTATTCCGGAAATACCGAAGCCGATGATCCAATTGTAGTGGATGGCGAGGAAACCGTTCCAATTGATACGTCCGGTTGGTCTCAGAATTAAATTTGAACGGTCAAAACAAAATCAAAAAAGAGTGGGATTTACCCGTTTTTTTTAGAAAATTTTGCTCAAAAAGTAGTTATTACCGAACAGGGGAAAAGTCATTATGCCAAAACGATTGATCTTACGAGGCAGGGTTCAGGGAGTCATGTGCCGGAACCTGTGCAGCAAGTACGGAAAAAGGCTAAAACTGGAAGGAGCGGCCAGCAACCTGCCGAACGGGGCAGTAGAAGTGATCCTGGGTACAGAGGATGATGATATTATAGATGAATATATCAAACTGATCATGAATAACCCGCGCAAGGAGATTTTCTGGGGCAGTGTTGACAATGTGGAAGCGTCGGATTACGCGGGACCCATTCAGGGAGATTTCGAATTTTAAGCCCTTAAAAATGGCTGTTGAAAATAACCGAAATTTTGCCAAGCCGGGCACCAAAGGTGGTGAAAAATATATCTTCCGGCACGCCAAACTCAAGAAGCTTGTCATTGATCTTGTCTACAATATCCCAGGGGTCAATATTATTGTCATCAAAGTAGAAAGAGCCTTCTTTATGATCATATTTTTCAGGGGCACTGATGGGCTCCGTAGGAACATGCAGGATGTCCGGAGGGCTCAGGGTAATTCTGAATATTTCATCATTTTCGGGGTCCTGGTCTGCTGAGAGAAGCCATGAATCGGGTAAAACCTGTTTGGTTTCAGCCAGGATTTTAACGATTTCATAAAGCTGCGAACTATTTAATAAAATATCATTCTCTTTTTTAAGGACAACATCCCCATCAAGCTCAATACTCATGTGATGAGAATTAAGGCTGTCGGTCATTACCATACTCCTATAATGAATAAAATTGTTTCGGGACTGATGTGATTATTATAAATAAGATCCCCATAAAGTCAAGAAATAAGAGACAGGAAAATAAATTATCCTCTAAAAATATTAAAAAACCCTCTTTTTGGGTTCTTCTCTCTATTGTTATTTCTGTCAACAACCGGCAGGTCCGCATTCAGGGCTTTTTCTTCATGCTTATTATGCTCGCTCTCATCTATGCTTTTCATCAGGATTTTCAAATCCTGAGTCATCTTTCTGTTTTCCCGCTGCAGTTCCAGGATCTGTTTATCATATGCTATTGATTGTTTTTTAACGGTTTTATTCCATGAGTCAGCAAGACCGGCTATTTCCGTATCTTTTTCCTGCCGGAGTTTGGCAATATCATGCCGCAGCTGTTTGTTAAGCATATTATTTAATTCAATGTCTTTTTTCAGGTTCCTGTTCTCGGGAAGATACCGTTGAGATTCTTTGTTGAACTTAAAATTGATCTGTTCCAGCGTCGATTTTTCTTTTTCAAGAAGATTGATCCGTTCACGGAATTTATTATTCCCTCGTAATAATTGATCAATATCGGATTTAAGGGTTCCTTTGTTCTTTAGAACAGAAACAATTTCTTCGGTAATATGCAGGAGCCTGTCGTAAATATGGTTTATTTTTCCCGGTTTTTCCTTGCTCCGGTCCAGGGAAGCGTGAGGGAATAGAGATGACATGGAATCAATATAATCTTCAGTCAAATCGACATATTCCTGAAGTTCTTTTTCAATTTGCTTGTGGGAATCAACAAATGTATTAATCCTGACAATTAATTCTTTGTTGATGGCACGGGGTTCTTTGGATTTGATATCTTTCAGCTCTTGAAAAAAGGAATTCCCGTTTAAAATGGAACTGATATTGACGATAATATCCTGAAAAAGCGAAATTTTTCCGTCCAGGCCGCCAACATCTTTTTCATGGTCCTTGTTCCTGAGATCGATCAATTTTTCATGATCGGCTATCAATTTTTTAATATGAAGCTGATGCTTTTTTTTCAGTTCCCGCTCCATTTTGTTGAACTTAAAGCTTTCGGTTTTTAAAATATGCCGGTAACTGCTGATAATTCGCCGGACCCTGTCTTTGAGCTGGTTAATAGACTCCAGGAGCTGTTCTTTTTCCGTGCCAAAGTCATTCTCCCTGTTTTTTATTGTTTCCAGAAGAGCTTCTTTTTCGGCAAACAGTTTCTTGTTGTTCTCATTTACTTCTTTAACCTGGCGTGCAAGCTCCCTGTTTTCCTGGATCAGCCTGCCTTCTTTTTTGGCCAGTTCGGCATTAACCTGGTAAAGGCCGTAGAGTTTGTTCGAAGCGGTTCTTAGCTCTTCTTTTTTGTCTTCCTGTTCTTTTTTGAGAACATTCAGAATTTTCCTGGCTTCGTCTTTTTTTATTTTTTCGCTGTCGCGCATGGTCTCAATTTTTTTTATCTCAATTCGCTGATGAGCAACGGTTTCATACAACTCCTCAACTTTGTTTTTTTCATTCTCAATGGCAAACTCCGCCTGTTTCTTTTTTGTTTGAACGGAAGATATTTCTTTTTTAATGGATACGATACGTTCTTTGTAAAGATCAATGGTAATACCGTGCTCATAAAATATTTTTAAGGATGTGTCGAAACTGCCGGTATGTTCTAAAAATTCATCAAATAATTCAGGGGGAAAATAGCCTAAGGCGTCTTTGCGCAGCGTGTAGAATATCTCGTAGAGGAGCTGGTTTTTAAGAAGATTCTGTTTTACCAGGTATGGATTTCCCAGGATGTTGAACGCGGGAAGGGGAGTGGAAAAGGCAGCGGTAAAATGATGATCATAATAGTTTTGAATACCATCGGGGTTTAACCATGCAGCAGTAAGCTTTTCCAGTTCTTTTTTATTGCCGAATTCCGTTAATATTTCAATGTGCCGGATAATATAATTTCCAAAGATATTCCGGAATGAAGGGATGTATGGTAATAGAGATATGGAATCAAGCCGGATAGATTTTGTTTCACTCAGAGAGGCCATAAGCTGGTCTTCGTTGTGCAGGGGAAAGTCGAGCATTTTTTCAAGAGAGGAGCCGGTTGAAAGATCCGCTTTCCGGACAGCTTTAACAAAACAAGGATATATCGTATCTTCTATAAAATTTATGGATTTTTCAGCCGACTTTGGAGCCCCCACAATGAAATTTTTTCCGATGTGTTTTTGCAGGGAGTTAAAAAAGTCCCCTTGCTCCATGGGCTCGTTCAGAAGTATGTCCTGGTTTTCCTCACCCGGAGTGCTGTTGGAAAGGAGAAAAGAGAAAATAGCGTTATGAACATCATTCTTGACCTCAATAGCAGAGATCTTGTTTTTATCCGTAGAATAGGGCTCCGGAGGTTTGTACCTGGTTCCGGGAGCAGCCAGGTTGGCAAGGGGGTCCAGCATGCCCCAATAGTAGAGATTTAATAAGATAGAATTGCTGATCCTGTTGACGTAGGAATCGGCCTCTTCGTCTTCTTTCCGTACAGGGAAAATAAACCAGGGAAAGGCCAGCTCCATGGGAACAGTCACGGGGAAGGGGTATTGATTGCCCGCGTTTTCTTTTTGCGCCTCATCAAACGCAATGAACTGCCGGAATTTTTTGATTTTTTCGGCAGCAGCCTGCTTTCTTATTTCAAAGGGAAATTCGTTTAACACCGGGGCAGGAAGCTCTTTCCCGGTAATATCTTCGGTATTGATAACAGGGAGAAGAGGACTGTAACTGCTTGTAAGCTCTTGAAAGAATTCTTCCGACCCGGGGCTGAATGTGTTAAAAAAGGAATTGGCAGAATAGCTGTTAATAAAATGCTTAACCAGGGACAGGTAAAAAATTTCATAGGTACTGATAGTGGGCCAATACCGGTTCGCGAATCGAATGAATTTTTTTTGCCGGTCTTTGCCGTTAAAAGGCATAGGATTGAGCAGTATCCTGTCTTGTATCCTGTTGCTGCTGTCTCGAATAATCTGCCAGGCGGAAAAATGGACATGGGGACCGGAAGACCGGCCTTTGTTGCCGATAAAACCGATATTTTCGGATTTGTCCACAATATAGGTGTTTTTAGTTTCCAGATTTATTAAATTATTCAGCAGTTTTTCTTTCGCAATGCTTCCCCTGGAACCTTTATATTTATTATAATCATCAATATGAAGGATCTGGAATTCCATGTCCGAAAGGGGGTCATACATCCGGTAAATATTACCACTGGGAGAACTGGGCGGCCGGACCAGGAAAGAAAGTTCACCGCTGATCATCGATTTAATTGGCGTGTTATAGCTTCCGGCAATATCGATCCCTTTATGGATTCTTTTTCGGGGGTTGTGTATATTAAACATGGTGGTAAGCACACCGGTATTTGGAGCAATGGTTTCCTGGTGTTTTATAACAACCGGTTTTATTGGCAATGCCAGGAGTTTCGTTCTTACGGCTTTGTCGGGAACAATTGTCTCCAGAACCCATTTTCTGCAAAATTCAGGGCTTTCGGGAGTTTTTTCCCCGGTTTCCTGCAGGAACATCATCAGCAGGATAGAGGCATATAGATCAACAGGCATGGCACGGTTGTATTGCTGCGCGTATTCGTTTACGGTGTTTTTGATAACCAGGTAATAGGGAATATTGAAAATAAGGGCTCCCATTGTTTCCCGAAAGTGCCCGGCTTCCCCGGACGTCCCCTTGTATAAAAGAGAAAATATTTTGTTGATATCATCAATATCATAGGGCTGGTTGGAATCAATCTTTGAAAAATGATGAATATTCATAATACCGGAAAGAGCAAACTCATGGGATTTTAATTTTTTGCCCTGGTTATTATAAGCCTGAATAATGCCCTGGTTTTCCTGTTTGAGCAGTTCCAGTTTGCCGTTGATTTTTTTGGGATTATTGGCGAATTTTTTCCTGGTTTCCAGCTCCTTTTGTTTGTAGTCCAGGTAGGATTGTTTTATCGCGGAAAAGGAGGAATGAGCATCCTGGAGATCGCGCAGGTAATCCAGGTATTTGTAAGTAAGTACAAAACTTTCAAAATATATCTTCGCGGCAATGGAGTCGGCATGCAGGAACCTGCTGTTTGATAACTCTTTTTCAAAGGGGACACCGGCAACAGGGGTGCTGTTCAACTCCCTGGTTATCTCCATTATTTTTTTTTGGTATGGGGATTCCGGTTTCGCGGCCATGAGCAGCTGCGCGGCCAGGAAGAAGAACAGGGTGATAATAACCCCGCTTTTTGCGATAAAACCGGGATTAACTGTTAGAGATTTTTTTGTTTCTTTTTTAAGACTTTTGTTCATTGACTGTATGTACCCGGTTTATGTTTTGACTCCATTGAAGTGTTTGAAAAAGACGCCTTATATCTATTATCGTATGGAGGGGCTTAAAAATTACTCAATTTTTTATCCCTGAAGAGTCATATTGAACCAGGAAAATATCCCTGCCGGGGGTTGGAGAATTCCCATCCAGGTTGCCCTGGGTGTAGCCGGTAATATAAATATAATCCGATCTGAAGCAGGCTATTCCTCGAGGATTATCATGACCCGAAGAGCCCAGCTGTTTTGACCAGTCAATACCGCCGCTCTGGTTATATTTCGCCAGGAACAAGTCATTATTTCCTGCACTGATCCCATACATGTTTCCCTCGGTTGAGCCGCTAATGTAAATAAAGTCATTAGAGTCTATTGTTATATCATTGCTGGAGTCAATTTTCGTTGAGCCCGTCATTTTTGTCCATTGCCGTTTTCCGGAAGAGTTGTATCTCGACAGGAAAATATCGGAATAGCCGAATTCCAGGTTGCTATTCCCGTCAAGGTTCCCGGCGGATTGACCGGTGATAAAAATATTGCCCGATTTGTCAACAGCAACTCCCTTGCCTTCATCAGACCCCGATGTGCCAAACTGGTCGGTCCAGGACCTGTCTCCTGATGAATTGAATTTCGTAAGGAAAATATCGCTGCTGCCTGCGTATGGGTTCCCGTTCAGGCTGCCTTTGGTTCTACCGGTGATATAAATATTACCGGAACTGTCTGTAGTAAGACCATACCCGTGATCTTCGGCACTGGATCCAATTTGCCGTATCCAGACCGGTGTTCCGGATGTGGTGTATTTGACAAGAATTATATCATCACCCGATCCTTTTTCGCTGTCATTGTAAAGAACACCGTTGGTATAGCCCGTAACATAAACACTGCCGTTATTATCCACCGCAACATTATTGCCCCGGTCTGTTTCGGAAGTGCCGAATTGTTTCTTCCAGACGGAGTTACCCAATGAATCATATTTTATAAGAAAGATATCCATACCGCCGACCTGTGACCCCGGCACCAGTTCACCGGTTGTGTACCCGGTTATGTAAATATAACCGTCGTTATCAATGGCAACGGCCTCTGTCCGTTCATAGCCGGAAGAGCCTGGTTGCCTCACCCATTCTTGTTCCCCTGCGGGATTGAATTTTATAATAAAAATGTCATATCCTTGAGCAGTGGCACCGCTTTCCAGAACACCACTGGTATACCCTACAACATAGGCATTGCCATTGTTGTCAACAACAGTATCACCGCCGTAATCCCAGGAACCCGAACTGATCTGAACAGTCCCCTGCCAGGGATTTGCTCCGATAGTAACCGAAACTGTGTAAGTTGCCTTGCTTGAGTCTTCAGCTATCACAATATATTCCGAAGAGCCCGAACTGAAATCTACTTCCTGCCCTGAAATAGGCCAGACAGCGGCTTCCGGAGAGGCAGATATAGTGGGAGCGAAACGAGTAAGGTCACAAATATAAGAAACTTCAATTGCTATGGTATGGTTTTCAGCATCAATAATGGCAGCCCCGGTCTGGAACTCCGATTCAAAAGAAAGAATATCTTTTCCCGAGCTGCCGGAGTCTGTAGTGGGAAGATAATCTTCCACTCCGTCACCAATTACATTGGAACAGGAAACAAAACTTAAAATAAGA
>JAAENB010000799.1:0-5000 GCA_024224995.1 bacterium
GCCGATTGATGGAATTTTAAACATGCTCTAAGAATAGCAGATTTTTCATAGCAATAGATTTTGGTTAGATATTCAAATCAAAAATACAAAAATAAACCGAACATTCAGATAGCCCAACAGAATAACGTACAGACCAAATTTCCTTCGCTTGATGGCTATTTTCCGACACTGGTTTTGCTGTTTTTTTTGATAAATCTCCAAATAGCTCCACCATATATTTATCATAATCATCATGTGATCTGCACTAGAGGAGATTCGCCTTACACATAGGTGGTATGTGCCCCATTGGATCTGCTCACCCCAATTTGATACGATAGTTGAGTCGGAGAAAAATGTAATAATCTCTGTTTCCCATGACATCTTTTGAAAAAGCCAGAATGGTAGAAAAGGACTTATTGATCTTGGAAATGACGGAAGGGCCCATAAACCAATAGGATTGCAGCAGTTCTTCAGATTCCTTCTTTTTGGCAAATCCAAAAAATCCAGGTTGAAAAAGAGGGTTTACAGAATAATTGATAAGCTGGATGAAATACTGCTCGTCCTGCGAGGCCGGATTTAAACCAAAAAAATGTCGATATTGCAAATGGACATTCAGTTTGTTCTTTAAAAAATGAGTGTTGTTGTCAAGCCTGATCCCTGTCCACATTCGTTCAGCCGTATCAAATTTTGAATAGCTGAATACTTTCCACATCCCATTCATGAAAGGTTTGCCAACCATCAAATCCATTCTTCCCACATTAAAAGGAGTGATATAGTCATATGGACGAAAACGTATTTCGATTTTGGGTTTGATAAAATCGAGCCGTACTTCCGGGGAATATTTCACCCAATATTCTTCTGAATCCTGTGCCGTTATGGAGAAAGATAAAAGGAATGTAATTGAGAGCATCCAAAATAGTTTGATCCTTTTCATTTCTAAAGAATTTTATTTGACTCAACAGATGTTTTTAAAAACCCAAAAACACTCCATCTCGCTCATTATCAATTACTTACGAGCTGTGTGTTCAGAGTTATTCCGAGCGAGGTTTTATTCTTTGTTAAGGCTCAAATTTTTGGAAGCCGCAAATGTAAACCAATATTAGATGTCATGCTCAAAAGAGTAGTTATAAAAGCTAAAACCCTATCAGAAAAGAGATTTATGACAATACGATGACAATGCCCGTTTTATTACCGCTAAGACTTTTATGTTCAACGCTGTCTTTCATTACAATACATGGATTAAATCCCTATCTTTGCGCACTAATTTTTGATTCATTCTGTTAATTGAATCACTTAGGAATGGTACATTAATAAATTACGTTTTTATGCGCCGTTATTTTTTCTTTATGCAAGGCGAAAAACACAGGCGATGCAGGGCATCGGCGAGGCTTTTTAACACGAACGAAGTGGTGCAAAGCAGAAAAGATTGATAATCTTTTCAACGAAGTGAACCGCTTGCGGACGGGGATGCCAAAGGAAAAAGAACAAGTAGGAAATGTGAATTTATTATTGAACTGTTCCTATGCTTCTTGAAATAACTCCTTCTTCACCTTCAAAGCCTTGGCCTTAGCCCTTTTTATTCTCATTTTTATAGCGCTTTCAGATTTATCGAAAATCCCGGCAATATCTTTTATTGAAAGATCGTCCTGATATTTCATTAGTAGAACTGCTTTATCCCCCACCGGTATTTTCCCTAGCACGGTTTTTAATTGATGAACCTGCATTTGTATCAATTCCTCATCAGGAACTTCATCTGCAATTTCCGGAGCGTTTTCAATTTCATCAGAAAAAATATTTTTTTGCTTCTTTTGTTTTCGTATAAAATCAATACAATAATTATAAGAAATTGAATACACCCAGGTTGAAAACTTCGATTTCTCTCCGAATTTTGAAAGGTTCAAAAATATTTTGATAAATATATCCTGTGTTGCATCCTGTGCCAAAGCCTCATTTTTGAGCATGGAGATGCATTTGCTGTAGATTTTATTGGAATACCTTCCATACAGCAAATTAAAACAATTAGAGGCCTGTGTATCAAGATATACACCGATCACCTCTACATCTTTCATTGTGCTATGACAATATTTCTTCAAACTTTAATGATTAATCTCAATAAATAAACATAAGCACAAGTAAAGTTATTAATCCTTTTACAATTACTCTTTAGTAGCAAAGGATTTTTTTGCAGGGATGCAATCTTAAGACGAATAAATAATAAAAAGATACATTTTTCGCTTTCTTTCACGAAGATCAAAAATTTCATTAAAGCTACTTTTGGATATGAAGTCTTTAATTGAAAAGTAGTAAAGATGTAAACTTTTGAACAACGGCTTATTCAAATTACCACATAAAAAAAGCCTGACATGAAAAAATATTCATGTCAGGCTTTAAGATTTTCTACCGATAGAGGTAGAAAAAGTAAAAAAAGCTGGCAGCGACCTACTCTCCCACCTAAAAGGCAGTACCATCAGCGCTGAAGGGCTTAACTTCTCTGTTCAGAATGGTTAGAGGTGGTTCCCCTTCGCTATAGCCACCAACAAGTCTTTGTCTAACGAGGTATCTTTAACCTCGCTTCCCTGATTCATCATCAAGGACAACTATTCTTAATCTAAAAGTTTATTGCAATACTGGTAAAAAAGAGTAACAGAACTCAAAAACGGTTCTGAGATAAAGAAAATTTGTAGGAAGCGATTGGGTAATTAGTACTACTCGGCTCCATACATCACTGCACTTCCACCTGTAGCCTATCAACGTGGTCATCTTCCACGACCCTCTATGGAATACTCATCTTGGAGTGGGCTTCGCGCTTAGATGCTTTCAGCGCTTATCCTCCCCGTACATAGCTACCCAGCAATGCATCTGGCGACACAACTGGTACACTAGAGGTACGTCCACCCCGGTCCTCTCGTACTAGAGGCAGCTCTCCTCAGTATTCCTACGCCCGCAACAGATAGGGACCGAACTGTCTTGCGACGTTCTGAACCCAGCTCGCGTGCCACTTTAATGGGCGAACAGCCCAACCCTTGGGACCTTCTCCAGCCCCAGGATGTGACGAGCCGACATCGAGGTGCCAAACCTCCCCGTCGATGTGAGCTCTTGGGGGAGATCAGCCTGTTATCCCCGGAGTACCTTTTATCCTTTGAGCGATGGCCCTTCCATGCGGAACCACCGGATCACTTAAGCCAACTTTCGTTCCTGTTCGAGGCGTCCCTCTCTCAGTCAAGCACCCTTATACTTATATGCTCTACGCATGATTACCGTCCATGCTGAGGGTACCTTTGCAAGCCTCCGTTACTCTTTTGGAGGCGACCACCCCAGTCAAACTACCCACCACACAATGTCCCCCTCTTTCCAGGGGTTAGAACCTAAGTATAGAAAGGGTGGTATTTCAAGGTTGGCTCCATCACTACTAGCGTAGCAACTTCATAGCCTCCCACCTATCCTACACATCCTATACCCAAGCACAATGTGAAGCTGTAGTAAAGGTTCACGGGGTCTTTCCGTCCCGTTGCGGGTAATCGGCATCTTCACCGATACTTCAATTTCACCGAGCTCGTGGCTGAGACAGTGCCCAGATCGTTGCACCATTCGTGCAGGTCGGAACTTACCCGACAAGGAATTTCGCTACCTTAGGACCGTTATAGTTACGGCCGCCGTTTACCGGGGCTTCAGTCAGTTGCTTCGCTATTGCTAACTAACAACCTTCCTTAACCTTCCGGTCCCGGGCAGGTGTCAGACCCTATACTTCATCTTTCGACTTTGCAGAGTCCTGTGTTTTTGTTAAACAGTCGCCTGGGCCGTTTCTCTGCGGCTCTATACTAGTACAGAGCGTCTCTTCTCCCGAAGTTACGAGACCATTTTGCCTAGTTCCTTAGCCACGAATCACTCGAGCGCCTTAGGATACTCTCCTCGACTACCTGTGTCGGTTTACGGTACGGGCTGCTAAACTCGCTATTTCTTGGAAGTGGCTTCAGCAGATTTTCACCTCGCCAGTGATGGCTCAGTGTACTATCTTCCAATTACTCGGAATTCAACGTACTTTTCCGTCAGTACGCACTGCCTACACCCCTCCGTCGCTTTCTTCGCTTAGCAGGTACCGGAATATTAACCGGTTTCCCATCGGCTTCTCCTCTCGGATACACCTTAGGCCCCGACTAACCCTGATCTGATTAACATCGATCAAGGAAACCTTAGTCTTACGGCGAACAGGTTTCTTACCTGTTTTATCGTTACTCATGCCTACATTTTCTTTTCTAACCAATCCACTCATGCCTTACGGCTAAACTTCTGCTCGGTTAGAATGCTCCCCTACCTCCCTCAATAAATCAAGGGACCAAAGCTTCGGCGGCGGACTTGATGCCCGTTTATTTTCCGCGCAGGAACGCTCGACTAGTGAGCTGTTACGCACTCTTTGAATGAATGGCTGCTTCCAAGCCAACATCCTAGCTGTCTTAGCATCCCCACCTCGTTCTTTCAACTTAGTCCGCACTTAGGGACCTTAGCTGTTGGTCTGGGTTCTTTCCCTTTCGGCTATGGACCTTAGCACCCACAGCCTCACTGCTGATCATATGTCATGGCATTCGGAGTTCATCAGGGGTTGGTAGGCGGTGAAGCCCCCTAGCCCTATTGGTAGCTCTACCTCCATGACACTCTATATCAACGCTGCACCTAAATGCATTTCGGGGAGTACGAGCTATCTCCAGGTTTGATTGGCCTTTCACCCCTACCCACAGGTCATCCAAGCATTTTTCAACATGCAATGGTTCGGTCCTCCATCCCGAGACTATCGGGACTTCAACCTGCCCATGGGTAGATCACCTGGTTTCGCGTCTACCCCTGCTAGCTTCTCGCCCTATTCAGACTCGCTTTCGCTTCGCTTCCAGCCCTCAAGGCCTTAAACTCGCTAACAAAGTGTAACTCGTAGGCTCATTATGCAAAAGGCACGCCGTCACACTTACAATCTTCCTAAGAAAATTTCCATGCTCCGACCGCTTGTAAGCGTACGGTTTCAGGTTCTTTTC
>JAAENB010000800.1 GCA_024224995.1 bacterium
CTGGGCTGCTCCTGGCTGCTCCTGGTCGCCCCCAGCCCTCCCACCAGAGAGCCCCAGAGAGCAACCCAACCATGACAACCAACAGGGGCCGACTTCGC
This sequence comes from bacterium, assembly GCA_024224995.1. The sequence goes on from JAAENB010000800.1 coordinate 99, forward strand.
AGCAATCGGGCGCTCCACAGAGAATTTTCTAAGCAACCCGGTGTGTACCATTGGGTGCGTCTAAGTTAGTTTTCGAGGGAGAAGCTCTCCATTCTCAATTTGAATGGTTAAATCTCGAGCTATGTTCCATTTACCACCGATTTGTCACCAATAGTCGCTGGCTCCTTTCCTGGCTCGTACTCCCCTGGGCCCGTATTACTTAGAGTAGTCTGCTAAAGCAACACAACTACTCCATAAGTCACTCGGGTCTTTCTTTCGCGTCAGCGAGCCGATTTTGACGATTTAGGGTGCCCTCGGGCTTGGGGGACGAGGTTTGCAAGGGAAAACCTGCGAACCAGAGTCGCCAGGAAAAGTGTCATAGTGGAGGTGTTCTGGGTGACCCTGGGCTCGCCCAGAGGTGCTCCAGAGCTCTCCTGTGCTCTCCTGCGCTCTCCTGGGCTGCTCTGGGCTGCTCTGGGCTGCTCCTGGCTGCTCCTGGTCGCCCCCAGCCCTCCCACCAGAGAGCCCCAGAGAGCAACCCAACCATGACAACCAACAGGGGCCGACTTCGCAGCA
>JAAENB010000801.1 GCA_024224995.1 bacterium
ATGTTCTTCTTAAGAAACTAAATTTGGGCGCATCCTTCGGACCGGGCTTCTCCGGGCTGCGCTTCGCTCCGGTCCTGCGGAAGACCTCCGGACTAAACCCTGCGCATCCCTTGCGCGGAGAGCTGCCAACAAGAAACTTTTTTTCAACAGGGCTTGTTTTCGGGGGATGTTGTCCCGGGTCAACACCACAGAGGGGGTAAACCCAAATAAACACCGCGCAGGGGCCGCGCTCTTAAGAAAGTAAGATTTAGATCCGGAGCTTCCTTCTTCATAACGAGGGGCTGGAAGCCCCTCGCAGGGGTCGCACCCCACGCTATGAGAAATCCCCATAGCCCTGGTGAACTATTTTAGAAACAGGGCCTGTTCCCGGGAGATGTATACTTTCCGGTATGTCAAAGCTGACTTTTGCCTTTCTCATGAATAGGCTCCTTTTATTGTTTCAATTCCTCATAGGTAGGGGAAAACCATGAATTTGTGGTCAAAAAGTATAAAACATCGATTTTTATCTATATATCAGCATTATTCTTAGCCTTTTTTCAAAAAATTAAACTTTTTTTAAAAAAATCAAAAAAAATCAAATTTTTTTTTAATGAAACGGCCTTCCCGTTCGTCCTAATAGTAAGGGGATAAAAAATTTCAAACAAAAAAACGGAGGCCTTATGTACGTTGATACTACTATTCATATAAATATCGAACTTTTAGGAAAAGTGGAAGCTGCCGCAAAGCAGCTGAACATATCCCGGAGCGATGTTGTTATCAAACTCCTGGATCGCGTTATGAAAGAAAAAAAGATTCCGCTGGAGATGTTTAAACAGATAAAGTACCAGTTCAGGGATCTTGCTTCGAACTGGAAACGGATACACGTTTATCCGGAAGTTGAACGGTATGAGGCGTGGATTGATATGCGGAAGATCTTTAAAAGATCTGTTTCTCTCATAATCGCCATTGCCATTAACGAGCACCTGGACCAGCTGATAGTGGAGCTTTCCGCTGCCGAAAAATCCGGTAATCCCGATAGTTATCCATCTGATTATCTTTTTATAGCAAGGGAATCCACCGGAATACAGAAATTTATCATGTATTGGGGGTTTCCGGAAGAAACTCATCTGGCGGAGTACTTTACATAGGGACAAAATCAACCCAAAAACAGATTTATCAACAAAGAACCGCGCCCCAAAGGGATGGGGAAGGAACAGCTATGCCGGAAACCAGCCCAAACAAGGGAGAGTTTATAAATTCTTTTTCCTCTTATAAATATCAATCTTTTTAATGCTATCAACAAGTTTATATTCTTCCTGAATAATCTCCGCGAGCTCCGGGTACTTCTTTAGCGGGAACCGCCCGTATCCGAAAAAATGCGAAGGAGCAGTATCGATAAAATAAACCGGCGGTTTTTCTTTTAATTCAATGAGGAAATCCTTCATAACCTTTTTGCTGAACTCGTTCCGAATATTGTCCGAGTCATTGGGAGTGCCAAAAACCCTGCCCGAAACAAAATCGGCAATGAGGAAGCGGGAGCTGCATCGCCGCTCGGCAAAATGGTATACGGGAGTAGCCCAGCCCCAGGCAAAAATTTTGTCGGCGGCAGAAGAATTTTTTTTGATATACGTACCAACAGTCTCAAAAGCGGGAACCGCGTCCCGGTTCGGATAATGAACAAGCTCATAAGTAAGGCCGATATTGATCCTGCCGATAAAACAGGCCACCGTAACCAGGCACAAAAATCCCCAAAAAAACGCTTTTGTTTTACGGAAATCCCGCCCCGGAATAGAATCGGGATCTTCATTACCCGGATAAAAATAAACCGTAACCGCCATGGCGGAAAGCACGGCAAGGGGAATAATAAGCTGGATAAAATAATGCCCGTATGTCCTGCCGCCAAGAGCGGCGGCATAAAAAGAAAACCCAAACCAGGTGAGGATAAAAAAGAAATTCCGGTGAATGCTGCTGCCGTCACCGGAAGCCAGGCTCTTGCAGTGAAAAAACAGCTTTTTTTTCAAAAAAGGAATAATAATAAACCAGGCCGGAGCACAGCACAGAACAAAGGCCCCGGTACGGGCGAACGTTTTAATAAACGGGACAGACTGAGTACCGGAGCTGATATACCCGAAATTGTATGAAAAACCCCAATACAAAAATTCATCAAGGCAGTTTATATGATAAAAATAAAGCAGGATAATACCAATAGGAAGACAGGCGGCAAAGCCCGTAATAAAAAGGCGGGCAGACTCGCCCAGGAACCTGTTCCGGGTTTGCGATAACGAAGAGAGCGGGAAAAAACTATTAATGAGACTAAAGAGAATAAAAACAACCGCAATGATCCCGGCTTTGTAATTTATGAGAATGGCAATACCAATACAAAAACCGCTCAACATAAGAGGAAAAATATTTTTGATAGAGAGTTGGCGGTACTTGATAAAAATAAAGGACGCGATAACCAGGGGCAGATTCATGAGGGTTTCCGCATTGGTGGATATATATTTCGGCTCATACGTATGGGCAAGGGCGGTAAATATGAGGGCGGCAAAAAGCCCGGTTCTTTTGCCCGCAGTTTCCCTGCCAAGGAAATAGACCATAAGAGCAGTCGCCATAACAACAAGGGTCGTAACCCCATGAACGGCAGCCAGGCTGCCCATACCGAATAACGAGTAAACAGCGGCAAAAAAGTAATAGATCAGGGGCGGTTTATTGTCCAGGGCATCGATGTAGGGAATGCCGCCGCTCAGGATTATATTGGCAAACTCGCTAAAAACCGATTCATCCATATCGAGAATAGGCTGGAACAGGCCGGGAATACGAAGAATGGCAATGCCAATAAGCAGGAGAAGCAGGTAATTGGAGTATTTTTTCATAGTTTGGCCTTTTTCCAGATACGGGCATCTCCGAATTTACCAATAAAGGTAAAGTTTTTATCCAGGAACGAAATAAGGCCCGGGAAATTATTAAGCCCGCCAAAACTGCCAAAGCGGATCATGGGAGCGGTATTAATATCAAAATAATAGGGCGGATCGTCTTTTTTCTTATAAATTAACGCTTTCCGGATCATTTCAGTAGAGCCGATATCAACAAAATAATCGGGATTGTCTTCTTTAATTGAATCGATAAAATCATTTTCCACCCTGGAAAATTCGGCAGTATTTCCCATCTCTTTTTGCACAATGCCGTGAAGGGCCAGTTCATTAAGCCAGTAATTGTCAATAGCGGAAACACGGTCCGAGAAAAAAACCACTTCCGAGCCCATGGGCCAAACAAAAAGGGACTCATCTTTAGCGGTTTCGTTCTTGAGGTAGTCAATAGCCGGAAGCAGGGTTTTGTGAGGAAAGAGATATTCACCGTGAGACCCCACCATGGCAATACGAAATAAAAAGGTGAACGTGCTTTCATTGTGTTTAAGACCGGGGTTAAAATTCGCCATGTACATATCTTTCGCGTTCCAGAGAAAGAAAAAGAGAACAGGGATAATGAGGATTTTAAAGAACCGTTTTTTTAAACGGACGGAATCGATTCTATTAAGGATCTCTTTCGCGGAAATAATTGCCAGGAGCGGCAGCACCGGAATAAAATAGTGTACTGAAAGGCGGGCACCGCCCAGGAAGATCGAGAAAAAGAGAAAAAGGGTAAGGAAAATAAGATAGGTCTCTTTTTCGGTTTTTACCGGAGTTTTGTTCTTTTTGAAAAAATAGAGAATCCCCAAAACACCGGGAATCCAGATGATGCTGTGATAGAGGATAAAATGGAACGAACGCCAGAGCAGTTTTGCGAAAATAAGCAGGGGATTAAAGCCCCGGTTGGCAACATAATTGATCATGCCGGTTAGTTTATCTTTGATAAATTCATTAAGAATAATTCCGGTATAATTCCAATCAATATAAATAAAAAGGGCAGAGAGAGCCGTAACCACGCAAAGAATGATATAGTATTTTTTTATATGCGCTTTTTGCGAAAACAGGAACGCCGGTTTTATCAGGACAAGAAAGGCAATAATGGCAAAGAGAGCCCAGGAACCCTGCATTTTTACCAGCACAGCAAGCACCAGGGCCGTGATACAGGGAAAGAGCGCGAGAAATTTTTTTTCAAAAACAAGCAGGTAAAAGAAATAGAACGCTGCCATGAAAAAAAGGTTGTAAATAACTTCGGCATTGGTAGCCATAAATTCCGTATTATATGAAGAGATAATAAACCCGTATAAGAGCGCACCCAGCATACCGGCGCGTTCGGAATAGATTTTTTTCCCAAGAAGATAAATAAATATAAGGGTAAGAAGAATAAAAATAATGCCGATAAAATGAAAGGATTTAGGGCTCTCACCAAGAATGAGGTAGCTCCATTTTACCAGGAAATGGTACACGGGCCCTTTGTTGGGGGTAAAGGCCAGCCCCAGGATATCCCTTTTAACAATGATGCAGGTTGTGATAACATCAATATGAATAAACTCCATAAAAGCAGTAGGAAGCCTTAATAAAAAGGCTCCGGAAAAAATAAAGAGCAGAACCTTCCATTTGGGACTATCCGTAATAAAGCCCCAGAACCGTTGACTGATATTTTCCATTTTTAAACCCGGTATAATAATAGAGTAGAGGCATTATTATATTATCCCGATTATCCTGTCAATCCAGTCTGAATTTTTTTTACCGTAAGAG
>JAAENB010000802.1 GCA_024224995.1 bacterium
TAGTACTGCGGGCTGCATCTGGCGTAGAAGTATGGGCTCTTTGGGTTGTGAGGACTGTTTGACCGGAGGGAGTTCCGCAGCAATCCAAAGAGCCCATGCTTCTACGCCCGCGCACAAGCAAAAAGAGTTTCTTGAGAGAGCGCTAAAAACGTAGAGATGCTGCTTGTAACTAAAGTCTTGACTTTTTAATAGTGGTTATTATGCTATGTGCCGGAGTGCTCCTTCACCGTAATGGAACCTGGGCAATGATTATCGGACTAATATTCTTAATTCTTTTTTTTAACAGGATAACTAAAATGAGAAAAATTATAAATAAAACATTTTTTATCGTATGTACAATTATACTGAGCCATTCGGCGCTTTTTGCCGCTCATGAGTACGCGCTTTTAAAACTTGACGGTGCAGTAAATCCCGTTGTGTCCGAGCACCTTGTCGATTCCATTAAAGCCGCCAACCGTGAGGAACTCCGGTTTATTGTTCTCCAGATGGATACGCCGGGCGGTCTGGTCAGTTCCACGCGCGATATTATTAAAGGGATCATGAGTTCCGACATCCCGGTAATTGTGTATGCCTTTCCTAAAGGAGCCCAGGCCGCTTCTGCCGGCGGTTATATTATGCTTTCCGCTCATGTAGCAGTGATGGCTCCCGGCACTGAGATAGGGGCCATGCACCCGGTGAGTCCAATGCTCAATTTTATGAAAAAGGACAAAAAAGGGAGCCCCGAAGGGGTTATGGAAAAGAAAGTCCTGAACGATATGGTAGCCTATGCCCGGAGCCTGGCTCAAAAACGGGGACGGAATGTAAAATGGGCGGAACGGGCTGTTGAAAAGGCCATATCCAGTACCTACAAAGAGGCATTACAGCAAGGGGTTATTGATCTTGTTGCTGAGGATATGGAGGACCTGTTAAAGAAGCTGCATAAGCGGAAAATTACCATGGACAATAAAGAGGTCATTGTTCTCAATACGGAAGATGTCGTAGCCAGGGAATACGAACTCAACTGGAAACAGCGATTGCTCAATTATTTCGCCGATCCACAGATTATTTTTCTCCTGTTTATTATTGCTGCCGTGGGAATCACGCTGGAAGTGAAAAATCCGGGAATGGTTGTTCCGGGTACTATTGGCGCAATCTCTATGTTTCTTTTTTTAATGGCTACCCAGATTATTCCCATAAATATTATTGGTCTTATTCTTATTATACTTGGCGTAGTCCTTCTCATCCTGGAGCTGCAGATTGTCAGTTACGGGCTCCTTACTATTGGAGGGGTTTTGTCCTTTTTTATGGGAGCCATGCTCCTGTTCGATTCGCCGCTGCCGGGAGGTCATATTCCCATTTCCTCTATTGTTGTGGCGGTTTTGTTTATCCTGGGGTTTGTATTTATTGTTATCCGTGCTGTTGTTGACGCCCATAACAATAAGGTGACAACGGGAAAAGAGGGGCTTATTGGAGAAGAAGGGGTTGCGCTCAGGGATTTTACCGGCAAGGGAAAGATCCTTATTCACGCGGAGATCTGGAAAGCCGAATCGAGTGAGGCGATTGTAAAAGATGACGTTGTTGAAGTGACTGAGGTTGATGGGATGACCCTGATTGTTAAGAAAAAAAGTATCGCACCTAATGAAGACGAGCAGGCGGAGTAAGTAATCCCGTGTTTGTCTTTTGTGAATATAAATAACAGGAGGTTTTAAATGTTTGGTGGAATTGGATCTATTGCTACTACATTAATTGTATTGGCGTTGCTGGCTGTAATAGCATCGATCAAAATTGTAAAAGAATATGAAAGAGCTGTAGTATTTCGCCTGGGACGTCTTTTGAGTAAATCAAAAGGCCCTGGTCTTATTATAGTTCTTCCCGTAATTGATAAATGGGAACGGGTAAGTTTACGGCTTATTGCCATGGATGTACCGCCCCAGGACGTTATTACAAAGGATAATGTTTCTGTAAAAGTTAACGCGGTTCTTTATTTCAGGGTTATGGACCCGAATAAAGCAATTACTGAAGTTGATGATTATCTTTATGCCACGTCCCAGCTTGCCCAGACTTCGCTGCGAAGTATCCTTGGTATGGCTGAATTGGACGAGCTTTTGAGTGAAAGAGATAAGATCAATGAAGAGCTCCAGGATGTTCTGGACAAGCAGACCGATCCCTGGGGGATCAAAGTTCAGGCAGTTGAAGTTAAGCACGTAGACCTGCCGCAGGAAATGCAGCGGGCTATGGCCAAGCAGGCTGAAGCAGAGCGGGAAAGAAGAGCTAAGATCATTAGCGCTGAAGGTGAATTCCAGGCTGCTGCCAAGATGGTAGACGCTGCCAAATTAATGGAAAAGCACCCTGTTTCCGTTCAACTGCGATATTTGCAAACCTTAAGTGAGATTGCCACAGAGAATAACTCCACAACACTTTTCCCCATTCCCATTGATATAATGGGGGCCTTTCTCGATAAGAAAAAGGGATAAGAGTTCAGGGTGATAAAAGAATTGAAGGAACCGTGCCTTTTGAAGGGGCACGGTTTTTTTATGACTTATTTTGATTAGACCATTATGAGGAATCGACCGCAGTGGGTACAGACCGGGATTCCGACCCGTTCTTTTATTTGCCTGATGTGGAACGGCGGGATTTCCAGGTTGCAGCCTGAGCAGCTGTTTTTTTCTACTATTGCGAAAGGATTGTTCCTTTTTTTCTTCATACGCTGGTAATAGGTTAAAGACCGGTTATTAACCAGTTTTTGTACTTCGTCAATCTTCGCGTTTATTTTTTCCGACTCTTGCCCTTCCTCAAGAAGATTATACAGTCTGTCCAGTCGAATAATGAGATCCAGGTCGGAAGAAGGAACACCGGAAAGGCTTTCTTCAACTTCCATGGCATTATTGTCTTTTTCCGCGATTGATCCAAAGTATGATGCTGTTTCTTTTTTAAGAAGAGTGTATATTTTAGCAGGAGTTCGAGCTTCGTCAATAAGACTTTTAGTCGCGTCACTTGAGAATATCCGTGCCATCATACCAATAAGGTACAGGTATTTGGTACTCACTTCAGCGGGGAAAATACTGAGCAGGATATATTGAACCGGCTTCCCGTCATATGATTGGTAATCTATCCCTTCCTCTGCAACGCCGAGAATAGATATGAGTTCGGGTACTGTTTCCGTTCGAATATGGGGGATGGCAAAACAGTTGCCAATTCCTGTATTCTCTTCAGATTCACGATGCATAACCTGTGTGTAGTATCGAACCGGGTTTTCAATCTGGCCAAGCTCACTCAGTTTGTCTATCATTTCTTTTAAAGCAGTCTGTTTTTCATTCGCTTTAAGTTTAATTACCTGTTCTTTAGGAAAGAAATTTGTTAAATCCATCCAGTATAGAAGCTCCTTTGGGGTGGCAGCTGGTTTTTGCTGCTCGAAATGACTTTGGAAGAAAATTATATTCGGGATGACTGGATTTGAACCAGCGACCACATGACCCCCAGTCATGTGCGCTACCTGACTGCGCCACATCCCGAATCAAATAAAATTGATTGTGTCAAATTTTACTATGCGGGGTTGTTTTGTAAAGGAAAATTCATATATATCTTGTAATATTTTTAAGGCGAGGGTTGAGGAGCGCAAGCCCCCCTCTTTTTTTTAATAAGTGACATAATCTGTAAATGTGTTTTGGTTTTAGCTGTTGAAGTTTGATCATAGTTAGTTTATTTTTTATACTTAAATAATAATAAGCGAAAGAGAAGAGGCATTCTTTTGGCGTTTTTGGTCTGTTATGCGGGTTACGGTAGATAGCTCATGTATAAAGTGAGCTATCTACCGTAACCCGCGAAATCGTTCACTATGGCAGGATTGTGCCGCCGGGCGGCTGCTGAGTCGCATACGTTCTGTTAGTTTGCTTCCGTCCCGGAGTTTTTCTCTTTTTTTTGCATAAACAGGTATATTAAGAAAAAAAATTATTTACAAAATTTTCGTATCATGGATATTGAAATCAATCGTGAGGGTGCCGGGCTTCTTCTATGTTCATTTTGTCATGTAGAACCATGCCGGTTCCATGGTGAGGGAACTACGGGAATATCCCGGTGTCGCAACGCAGGAAGCCTGCACTCTGTGTTGAATGAAAAACGGCGTTTCTGCGACCATAAAAATTGGAGGGAGATCGAATGGAACCGAATGAAGAAAAACAGGGAATCGCCTGGGACAAAGTGCTGGCCGTGGTATGGGGGGGGTTGGGAATTGCCGGAGTGTTGTTAATCGCGGTACTTTATTTTTACCACAATAAAATTTTCCCCTTTAATTTAACGAATTAAAATGATTTTCTTTCCCGGAGCGATTTTGCTCCAGGAAAAAAGGAATGGATAGAGTATGGAAAATTCGAAATACCGCTTTCAATTGAAAAAAATTGAGAACAATGAGGAGGTTGCATTTCTTCTTGAAGAGATTGACATAAATTCAATTAAAATGGTTTTTCTTGAGCGATGGCTCACTGATGAATTTATCAGGAAAGACACTAGAGATATTATTATAGACATGAAACATGTCGCAAAGGTCGATGAAAAATCCGTTCCCGGTTTTGCCCGTATGAACCATGAAATGGCTAAAAACGACCGTTCGTTTCGTCTCATAAATACAGCCGATCGTATTGTAAAGCTTTTTACAAAGCTCGGTCTGCAATCACTGCTTCCCTGGAAACAAAAAGGGAAAAGATCGTATGCCCGTTAAATCGTATGCCTATTTTTTTTATGCTCTTTAAAAATTTTAAAATCTCATCTTTCCGGCCTTTTTTCGCGAGCGCAGCCGCGTCGCTTCCGGCCGGGTAATTGGTGTACCCGGTTTCAATAGTGGAACCGGGTTTGTTTTTTACCCCGGTAGAAATTATTTTTTCCGCGCGCTCTTTATTAGTTTAATCATTTTTTTCTTTTTGCCTGTTTTCGCGAGCGCTGCCGCGTCGCTTCCGGCCGGGTAACTGGTGCCCCACCGTTCAAGAGCAGCACCGGTTTTGGATTTCAGGCTTGCTCCTTTTTGTACAAGAATTTTTGCTGCCGGCACGTACCCGGCAATAATTGCCCGGTGCAGAGGCGTGGCTCCTTTTTTGTCCGTAATTTCCATACCGGCTTTATTCTTGAGTAAGATTTTTAACACATCAACTGAGTTGTTCCATGCCGCGTGATGGAGAGGCGTTAGTCCCTCTACGTCATGAGGAGAGACCGAGGCTCCTTTTTTTAGCAGCACTTTTGCTATAGCCGGTCTATTCAGTGAGGCCGAATAATGAAGAGGAGTCATTTTCCGGGAATCGGTATCATTTACATTGGCTCCTTTTTGTGCCAGAAGAATTGCTGTCGCGTTGTCTCCTGCGGCTGCCGCGTACAGAAGCGGGGTATTTCCTTTTTCATCACGTCCTTTTACCGGAGCTCCCTTACTGATGAGCAGCTTTGCTGTTTTAAATAATTTGTTCAGGGCCGCGTAGTGCAGGGGAGTCATATCGGTGTTGTTTTCTTTGTCCACTGCTGCTCCTTTATTCACAAGCAAAACCGCGTTTTTCACGCTTCCTCCCATGGCCGCGTAATGAAGTGTTGTATTATCCGCTTTGTCGGCTGCTAATACGTTCGCGCCGTTCGCGCACAGGAGTTCCAGGATCGCGCTGTTCGGTGACCGGGCTGCAAGGTGAACCGGGGTTACTCCTCCGTTGTTGCTCGTATTGACCGGGCTCTTTTTGCTTATGAGCATGGCACAGAGTCTTAAATCGGAGCTTGCGGCGGCAATGTGGAGCGGGATGCTGCCGGAGCGGTTTTTTAATTCAACCTTTGATCCTTTCCTCATGAGATAGTTTGCCATTGAATGGTTTTGAATTCTTACGGCAGCGAAAAGTGGGGTTTCTGCGTTCATTTCCCGTTCATTGAGATTTCCCCCATTCTCCGCCAGGAGCCGTACCTGGGCTTCCAGGTTAAGAGCTGCCGCGTCATAGAGAAGTGTGCTTCCGAATTTATTCGGGCCGTTTACATTCATTTTTTTCTTTACCAGGTACTTGCTCCGGAAAATAGTAACTATTTTTTTGTATAAAGGAGTGGGGTGAAATTTAGAGCGTTCTTCTTTCCCTAATAATTTTTTTACGGTATTGGCAACCGCTTTTTTTGAAGCGGTAGCAGCTTCAATATGGACAGCCGGAGCGGTTGCGCTTTTCACCAGGAGTTTTTTTCCGCTTTCCGCGTCCAGTATTTTGACCCGTATGGTACATCTTTTCGACCGCATGGAAGCGCTGTACATTCTTACCATCGCGCTCTGATCCCGCGTTTCGGTTTTTACAATAGCTATTCCTCCGATACCGTTTTTTCGCAGCAGTTTTTTTATGTATCCGGAAATTCGTCCCTGCTGCAGGGATTTGATATACCGCTTATTGCGGCCGCTAAATGCCTTGAGTTCATGAGGTCTTACAAGGTATATTCCAGAGTCCTGCATTGCTTCCCGGAACTGTATCCCGGTTTCGGGAAAATTAGGATTGGTTTTTTTTCTTTCAAACCTTTCACTAATTACCAGGAGTACGGTGGGGCCATTCTCTTTTGCGTAAAGAGCGTGAGTGTACAATTCGCTTGCGCATATCATGCAAATTATAAAGAATATTCCTCTTCGCAAATGATTCGGTTCTCGTTTCATAATGGCTCCCCCCGGAATTGGTTTATTAAAATATATGCTGCTTAATAGTATAGCTCCTGTTTAAGCGCCTGTCAATGCATTTCTTCTATTTCGAATTGCCCAATACGATCACGGGCTATCCCGGTGTAGTCCGTTTCGTTTTTTTTGAGATACCCAACCGGGGAACGGTATACGGTGATATTTCCTTTTTCCAGGATCAGTTTTTTGTGGCGGTGGCCGCATATTATGCTGATATGTTTATCGCCCGGGATCGTTTCTATGTACTCTCCCAATTTCGAACTCCCTTCATAGGCATCAAAGGGGTCGGGTGTTTCTTTCGGGATAATGCAGTCCCTGAATGGGGCCATATGCAGCACAATTATTATATTCTTAATCGAAGGAGGGATCTCTTCCAGGGCTGTTTGCAACTGCTGAAAGAACAGGGAAAAAACCTTGTTGCTGCTGTATTGCGTTCTTCGTTCCCGCCAGTTGGGGGAGCCGGGATTTTTGAGCCATACCGCGTATTTGGTGTCGTTCCAGGTTCCTTCAGTGAAGGTTCCCAGGCGGTAGTCTCTTGTGGTATATACGCTGTCGAGCCTGGTGTCGCGCAGGGTATAATCATACCAGCCGATGTTTCCTGCAATGGCACAGGAATCCAAATAATATGGGGCCTCAAGAGGAGCAATAAAACCGTTGTTCCTGCAAATTTCAGGTATGGCCTGCCGGTACTTGAAAAAGCTGTCTTTTCCTTTTTTGAGGCTATTTTTAGAATCAATCCATATGTCGTGATTTCCCGGGACCATTACTTTTAGACAGGAAAGCTCCCGGAACGCCCGGAGCGAACTGTCAAGGTTCTTCAGGTTGTTTGAGATATCTCCTGCCAGGATAAAAATATGGGGATCTATTTCTGCGACCCGGTTCACCAGGCCGGGGAGAAGGCGGGTGTTGTTTTCGGTTATGTCTGTATGTATGTCTGAGGTGTATGCTATTTTCATTGTGTTCTCCTTCCTGGTACAGCGTTTCATAGTGGTAAAGATTTTTCAAGTCTAATTCATATAAGACGTACGGGCACGGCACACCGTGCCCGTACGGGCGTTTTTTTAGAGAGATTTTAGTTCTTTGATCTTCTCCTTTTTTGTGTAGTGGAGAAGGATTGAGGAGAGCATGGGGCTTTCCATTATCTCTTCCCGAATTCTTCGGAAAGCCATGTCGTATATCTCTTCGTCTTCTCCGGATTCGTTGTATTCATAGCCCATGATCTCTTCCACGTCATCAATTCCGGCATAGATAATCAGCAGACAAAGCAGGTCGCTGTCCCTGACCTGGTCGATCCAGGTCCAGGCATCTTCCGTTAGTATAATCCCTTCATCCCTGGTTTTACGGATAAAGAGATCCAGGAGGTGTTCCGGCGGATGGTTGAACACTCCCGGAATCATCCCGGTATATTTTTCCAGGAGGATGTATAAATTTTCGCCCAGGGTCTTGAGCATTTTTTTTTCCTGTTCCGGTAACTGCTGCCGGTTTTTTGTTGTACTGAAAAAACGCCTCAGTTCCGGTTCATCATGAGGGACTTCAGGAAACCGGTTTTTGAACAGCAGCAAGGGCTCCCGTAAGTGTTCCAGCATGGTCTCAATTTTTTCCGTTTCTTCCTCGAATATTTTTTTTACGGCATTAAATGCTGAAGGAAATACGTCGTATAACAAAGAGAGAACCTTTTCTTTTGGAATGGAGCGGGTGCTGTCTCTGCCCTGAAATCCCCAGAGTCCTAAGAAGTTTTCTTCAAGACGGCTGTGGGCTGTTGGAATTTTGTTTTTCGGATGCAGGAAAATTTCTATTCCCGTTTTCAGGGTCTGCGAAATAGTGATCCAGGTCCGGGCAAGGGCGGAAGCAAAATCGGCCGGTTCAAACCGGGGACCGTCTTCACGGACGCAGGAGATCGTGGCAAGCGCCGTAATGTCCGGATCGGTATTGAGCCAGGCAATATACATATCAATAACATTCATTGTTATGGGTGAGTCATACCAGCACAAACGTTTCATGAACCAGGCGTGAACAAGGGGCTTGTCGTAAATATCGAATATCGCCTGGTAGGCGGAGCTTAAATCTCCCCGGTACAGTTGGCTGAAATCGTCGAGAGCGTCGGTTCCTTGCCGGGCAAGCGGTAAGTCTTTGACGCGTCCCAGCAAGCGGTAGTGATCGGTTCTTATGGGTAATGCCACTTCTTTGCCCAGAAGAGCCCGCACCATTTCTTGAGCATCCCGTGCCTGGACATGGTCAATATCACCCCCGGTAATCGCGTATTGCGGAAAGGCATCTTCTATGAGCATGGCAAGAGCCAGAACCAGGGTGTGATACCCGCATCCACAGGTTTTACCGTTAAAAACCGGCAGCGAGAATTTGAAATCATACATAATGAAGTCCCGGATGATATCCCGGGATGGAACCATCGTATGAGTTCCCTTGCTGCGCATGCGAAGTTCCCGGTAAATATCAATATCGTGAAATAGTTCGAAGTTATCGCCAAACTCACGTGTGCTGTTTTCCCCGGCTATTTCCCAATGCCATAGTTTTGGTTCACCAGGGAAACATTCAATATCCCTGGCATAGGTATGGCGTTCCACTGTTCCCGCGTACTCTTTGCGCAGGCGCATTAATTCCTCCGGATAGCGTTTTAATAATTCAAGTGTTTCCCCATAAATAGCTTTCCATGCGTTTGGATCAATGAAATCGGGTAAGATGTTAAGATAAATAAAAATTCCCATTTGAGTCTCCTTTTTGTAAAAATAATAATGTAATTAAAAGTCCATACTATTAATACGAATGGGAACGCGTTTTCGAAAATGAAAACGGCAATTTTTTTTATTTTTTTTGAATTTTTTTTATTTTTGGAAAAAAATAGTTGTTTTGAGCAAAAAATAGAGAATAAATTTAACCTGGCATGAAACGTGCGTGTGTAATATGTATTGTACTTTTGCCTTTTTTATTGCGAAGTGAACAAAACTACGGAGGTCATTTTACTATGAATCAACCCCTTTCTTCTCATTTACCAGGAGCTTTGCCCGCGAATAATTCCATCCCACGGGCTGTCTTTTATGGGGTCCGTTATGCCATGAATCATACAATACAATATTGCCGAATGATTCCAGAAGCTCCACCAGGCATTCCGTATCGCCAAAAGGAATACCAAAGGGGCGGTAATATAACACCGCTTCATTGGTGCCCCTGATTTTATGGATCTCAATTAACTCATAATTTCCCGCCAATATGGCATCAATAACAGAGTCGAAATGCCAGTTGCCGGGAGTTTTAAAAAAGGAACTCGTTGTTCGTATTTCCGGAGTGGTTAATTCCCATAATTTTCGGTATACTTTTCCTTCTTCACCCTCATAGTCGAATGTTTTTGCGTACCAGTCGAGCGCGTCTTTATCCAGAAACCCGGTCCACTTCGGAATGTCTGTTGTATTCCGGAGAGTAACTCCGGTATTATCGAATTGTTTGTTCTTGGTACACCGGAGTTTATTGAACAGTTGAACGAGTTTATTAAAACGATCCTCGTTTTTAACAGCAAATTTTATGTAACAATTATTTTTCATTATACGCGGATTATACGTGATTTTTATTTTCTTGGCAACTATTGTTTTTTATTTCACCGGAAAATTTTTAGCTAATACTGCACGTTATTTTCTTTGGTATTCTCAAAGAGCGCGTCATACAGTTTCTCTACGTCAATAAATTCCATAATCTCTTTGTCTATATATCCGTGGGCTCTGAGCGTTCTGATTATTAATTCTATCCAGTTGCAAATTTTTACGGAATCATTGTCAACGCCGCCGTTTTCCGCAATAAATTTGATTACATAATCGTCTTCTGTTCCGGGTTTTTTATCGGTTGATTCAAATATTACACGTATCAATTTTTTTTCCCCTGTTTTTTCTTGAATGGCCTGATTATACCATGTTAGAGATTTTTTTTCCATAATAAAAATTGAATTGTGATGATTTTTTTAAATACTTGACATTTTTATTTATTTATATATATATGAGCCAGGACCGATGGACAAATTATCCAATTTAGAAATCTAATATGGAAAGGTATCATGGTGAGAAAAAAATTAACATTAGAGCAAATCCAAAAAAAAGCAAAAGAGCGTGGCGGAGTATGTATATCGAAACGGTATGTGAACAGCAAGTTGCCGTTAAAATGGCAATGCAAAAACGGCCATGTGTGGCAGGCTCCGTATAGTTATATTCGCCAGGGTAATTGGTGTGCTGAGTGTTCCGGTAAAAAGAAATTAACAATAAAACTGATGCGGGAAATAGCCCGGGAACGGGGTGGAAAATGTTTATCAAAAGAATACGTGAATAATGTTACCAAATTAAAGTGGCAGTGTAAAGAAGGACATACCTGGGAGTCTATCCCCCGGAGTGTCAAAACCGGCCGCTGGTGCCCGGTATGCGGGAAAAAAGAAGGCGGGGAAAAAAGGAAAGCGTCCATAAAAGATATGCAGAAAATAGCGAAAAAAAACGGCGGAAAATGTCTTTCCGTGAAATATGAAAACAGTTTAAGCAAACTTTCCTGGCAATGTAAAAAGGGCCATGTGTGGCAGGCTATTCCCAAAAGCGTAACCCAGGGGAACTGGTGCTCCGAATGCAGCGGTAAAAAGAAGCTGACTATTGAGCTCATGCGGCAAATGGCGAAGGAGCACGGCGGAAAATGTTTATCCAAAAAATATATTAATGGGAATGAAAAGCTCAGGTGGCAATGCAAGGAAAAACATGAATGGGACGCTGCTCCCCGAACCATACGAAGAGGGACCTGGTGCCCGTTTTGCGCGAATAAAAAAAAGGGAAGATAATAAGGAAAATATGAAAAATTTGCCGGGATAGCCGAAATTATCTTCTTGACAAAATCCCGCATGGTTGTCTTCGTTTTTATATGAACAAAGATACACTGCAAGAAATTTTAGAAAAACATGATGAGTGGTTATCTTCCGAAGGTGCGCTTGGGGAGAAAGCGATTCTGAATAATGCCGACCTGAGTTCCATGAGTCTCAGGGAAGTTAACCTGGGCAAAGCAAATCTCCAAAAAATAAATTTTACCGGAACCAATCTTAATCTCGCCAATCTCAGTGGTGCCGACCTGAGTAGTGCCGCTCTCTCTGAAGCCGATCTCAGCGGTGCGGATTTACGCAACGCGAATTTAAGCCGCGCCGGTCTTTCCGGAGTAGATCTGAGCGGTGCCGATTTAAGCGGTGCCGATTTAAGCGGAGCGGACCTGGGGGATGCCGATCTGAGTAGTGCCAATCTTCAAGGAGTGAACCTTTGCGGGGCTTTGTTTTCAAATACGGTTTTTACAAACGCAGAGCTGACTTCATTGAAAATTAATATCAGCACATTTGAACGTATCCCCGGAGAAATTAGAAATAAATATGAAAAGACCTGGTTCTTCCTGGACAGCAGCGGTGACTATTTAAACAAAAACCATATTACGCGTTCAATTGAGTTCCCGCCCCAGTATCTTTCCGCCGGCGTTTCCATTCTTAATTACTTTGCTTCCGTGCTGCGGGAAAAATACCCGGATGAAAAATCAAAAGTGAGAATTGACCAGGACGGAAATAAAGTCACTATGATTATTGAACACCCTGAGGGCGAGAAAGAGATTATTGAAAAAGAATTAAATGACTATGGGCTTGTTGTTAAAGGGGATATGCCCATTGAAGAATTTACTCAAGATCCGTTTCTTATTCTTGAGTTGAAAAATGAATTACGGTTCGCGCAATTTCGTATTGAGCAGCAAAAAGAAATGCTGCTGTTAAAAGACTCCTCGTTACGAGATAAAGATATTTTGATTGATAGCTTGAAAACGATTATCAGTCAGGGGGTGAAGAAAACTGCTCAGGAAGATATTTCTATTGAAGAGTTTTCCAACGCCTTTGATTCTTCCTGGAGGGCTAAAACCGGTGAATAAGGATCCTTTTGAAATCGTTACCGAATATTGCCGTTCTATTAAAAAAGGCTCCTCTATTCGAAATACGGCTTTTTGCTTGTATTATAAAAAGTACCTCAGTGCCGTAAAAAAACATACCGCTGAAAAAGGGGGAGAGCTGTCTGTTGCTGAAATCGAGAATATTAAAAACACCCTCCTTACGGCAGAGGCTGTTGAGCATGATATTTTCCTGGCTGAGTCTGTTTTTAAAGAGAGTGCCGCTCAACTTGAAGTTTCTTTTAAAAAGAAATATAAACGGGGAAATTTTCACCTGTCTCTATGGGCCAGTGTTTTAGGCACGTTTATTTATTCGGTTTTATTGCTGGTTGTTTTTAAATTGGCAGAAGAGCAGGTTAAGGCCTGGCTTTCGGGGTTTATGAAATAGATCATTGATTTTTTTAAGGAAAATTAAGAATGAAAATAGGCATAGTTGGAGCCAGGGACTTTAAAAACCTTCAATTAGTAAGAGACTACGTCAATCTTTTGCCGAATTTTTGCATAGTTTCAGGCGGCGCAAAAGGTGTTGACTCGACGGCGATTGACCAGGCTAAAAAGAATAAATGCCCGTATATTGAATTTTTACCCGATATTTCAAATTGTAAAACCGGGCATGAGTTTACAAAAAAATATTATGAAAGAAATAAAAAAATTGTTGATGAAGTTGATGTCCTGGTAGCCTTTACCGATAAACAAACCGGCGGTACCTGGGATACCATAAGAAGGGCGGCAAATAAAGGAATACCCGTAAAAATATTTGAGTCTTCATCGGAGTTCGATGAATATGCAGCAGTGTTTGAGCAGCAGCAGGAATTATTTTAGAATTATTTAATCAAGGAGAAACAAATGGGAATTACAATCTTTTATAAAGGCAATCTTAATGATCCGGACTTAATCGAATCCATATGCCTGGACCTGGAAAATATAGCAAAAGAACTTGAATGGGAATATCTCCGTAGTGAAAAAGATTATTCGAATAATACAATACATCTTAAAGGAATTATTCTCAGGCCCCATAAAGACTGTGACTCTTTTTGCTTCAGTTTTACTGAGAAAGGCAAACTGTTGTTTGCTCCAATGCTGGAAGTGGACCCTGAAAATAAAAATATAGAAAAATATGATACCTTTGTTAAAACTCAATTTGCCCCGGTGGAAATTCATATGGCCATTATAAAAATATTAAAATTCATCAAATCGAAATATATGGCCGATCTTGACGTGAGAGATGACGGCGGTTATTGGGAATCGGGGGATGAAGAAGAGTTAAAAGGGAATCTTGGGCAGGTGGGTCTTATGATGGATATTGCCACCAGCGCGATATCGGAAATGAATGATGATGATAGTCGATCTCATGAAGAGTTGGTTGGGAAAATTGAGCGGGTTGTGAGTGAAAAGATGAAAGAGCACTATGACAAGGCGCATTGACTATTTTGGGTGGAAAAATTATTTTCCTCCAAAACCACAAAACATCTTGACAGCCAGCTTAATATCCTTTCTAATATAAGATTATTACCTGGGGGGGGGTTAAAATGAGTTCTGATCAAAAAAACTATATTAAGAATAAAGCTTTTAATATGCGAGTTAACGCAAGTGGGGTAGCTCAACAGGTCAGAAGGAAATCAAAGAGAAGTGGTGACCCAACAATTGACTATACACAGGATCTTCAACGGACTCTTGGTAATCAAGGGGTTGAGCATTTAATCAGGAGTGGAATGATCCAACCCGATAATATTAATAGACAAATTAATATTACCCCAGCACAAGAAGCAAAATCGGCTCTTGCATCAGTTATTGCAATGAAGAATTATTCTCTATTTAGTGAATTGAATAGTAAAGGGCTTTTTGGTGATATCCAGACGAAGATGACGGTTGGTGGAGCCAATGATATTTATGAACAGGAAGCAGACAGGGTTGCAGATGCCGTTGTTAGTATGTCTGACGCTGATATTCAACAAAAAAGCAATAACATTGAAATCCAGGGCAAAGGGGCTTCTAACGGGGCTTTTACTGTTGGCTCAAATGTAGAATCCGGCATCCGGAGCATGAAAGGTGGCGGGCAGTCGCTTTCCACGCCTATGAAAAGATATTACCATGCCCGGTTTGATCGGGATTTTAGTAACGTGCGTGTCCATACAGGCGATAAAGCCCATAAGCTCACCAAAGCCATTAATGCCCGGGCCTTTACTACGGGCAACGATGTTTTTTTTGCCAGGGGTGAGTTTTCTCCTGATACGAAGGAGGGAAAAAAACTCATGGCTCATGAGTTGACCCATGTTGTGCAACAAAAAGGCGGGATAAAGAAAAAGAGTCCGGAGATACAGTTGAAACATCCGGCAACCGCTAAGAAAAATGATATAACTGCGAGCTTTGTTGGAATTTTGAACAGTGCCGCAAAAGAAATGAAAAAATCAGGTTATTTCAGGGACTGGGTTGCTGCTCCCTGGACCGTTCCTAATGCAATGTTAATGAGTAATCTCAAAAAGAAACTACCTAATTTAACGGAAAAAGATATAAATGAATTGGTTACCGGGGATGTTCATTCTGATTTACAACGAACACCTTATTTATTTCGGGAGTTTTATAGTAAAGTGAGAACAGGAGCTAAGTGGGATGTCAAAAATGGTATATACAAGAAATTTAAGTCGGGAGTTGTTTTAGCGGGCAAACTCTATCCCTTAGATGTTACGGGTAACGTCTTATTTGGTTTTGCCGGTGCTGCTTCCGGGTTTTCCGGAGAGGTCTTAACGGTTATGGCAGGTCTGGCACAAAAGAATTTTGATATTAAAAAATATGGCAAGCCAAATTACACTAGTAGTTCAAATTATGATGACCCGCGAGACCAGGCTCAAATACTGATGGGAGTAGGAATGTATAAAAAACATGGCGCTGCCGTTACCGCCGCGATTCTTGGGAAATTTCTAACAAAATTTGGGATTTATTAGTGAACTATTTTAATAAATTCAAATTGTGTATTTCTATACTTTTACTGGTATTAAGTATTAATTGTACTCCAAAGGCTGAAAAAAATATGCACCATAACGATAATAAAATGATTGAAATCTTTAATCAAAAAAAAGATTTGCTTCATGAGCTGTTCGTATTGTTTGAAAATGATAAAGGTATCATTAGCTTATTTAAAGATTGGTCTAATCCACCTGACTTATCATTAGCCGGTATAAAGAAAGATAGAGAGATCAAATATCGAGAAATAATGGAAAAGATTGGTTTGATCGGTTTGGAAAGAGAACAGAACGCGTATTATTTTATTGTAACTACTGAAGGTATGTTGGATTCGGGAAGTTATAAAGGTTTTGCTTATTTACCGGTGAATCCGGCTAATACGTATAATTCTCTTGATGTAAGAAAAAATATTGATGCTACTCAAAAAATCCTGTATAAAAAATTGTCAGGTAAGTGGTATATTTATATCTATGAAACCGAAGATTAGACAATTTAAAACGACATTATAAATATGAGATCTAAAAACTCCTTGACTCTTTAATAGTCACCCCTCACAGTATATCGAAAAAACACCTAACAAACAGGGCAGGGGAAAGGATCAATGAGAAACAAGAAACTTTATTCAATACTCATCCTCGCAATCACAGTACTTTTTATTTTTAATGTCTCTTCGTGTTCTCCGGGAACGACACCGGAAGAAAATAATCCCACACCTAACATCAGAATATATTTTACGGAACCGTTCAGTGATCCCGGTGTTGATGATGCCCTGGCAGCATTAATCAATAAGCACCCCGCAACAGAGTATCTCGATCTGTGTTTTTATGGCCTTGACAGGGAGAATATTCTCACCGCGATTGAACAGGCGATTAACAGGGGAGTGCATGTACGGTTTGTCGGAAATAAAGACGGTTCCGGCACCGTTGAAAGTGAAACCGGTGATTACTATGAAGGATATCATAGAATTGCCAGGGCTCTTGATGCAGAATTCCCCATAACAGGTAAAAAGCGAATAAACTTTCCAACCGATACGGGGTTTGATGATTTTATATTAACCAACAGCAGCATAATGCATAATAAATTTCTCCTGTCGCTTGATCCGGAAGGCAATAAACATCTATACATGGGAACGACTAACTGTACCGATACCGGGTTTGAACGGAATAATAATGGTTCAATAGTATTTAAGCATGCAGGAATATATGATACGTACCGGGCACAGTTTGAATACTTGCTGGGACTGAGCGGCTCATCTCCTGTTAGTTCCGTTGCCACCCATACGATTGATGGAATACGAGTTGATGTGTTGTTTGCCCCACAGAAACTTGACGGTAAAACCGTTATGGATCATTTAATGGAACGGGTGGCAGCTGCCGACAGTTCAATACACTTTATGATCTTTTCTTTTCCCCATAGAGATTTGAATGACCTTATATTGCAAAAACATCAAAGTTCTATTGAAGTTAAAGGAGTCTTCGACCAATCACAATTAAGCAACAGCTCTGAGGAATATTTAGCTCAACGAGGAGTTCCCTGTAAAATTGACGGGAACTATCACAATGAAGGCAGTCATGGCGGCAAGCTGCATCACAAAACCATGATACTTGATTATTCACAGGATGACGCTGTTGTTGCGACAGGTTCTTTTAATTGGAGTGATAATGCCAATGAAAACAATGATGAAAATCTAATCTTTATTCATTCGAAAAAAATTGCCGGGATCTATATGGAAGAATGGACTAAGCGATGGGATGAAGGAACCGAAGTGGCAACGGTCAGTGAAGGAGACCATGCGCAGTATCAGGATGTACTTATAAATGAAGTAATGTGGATGGGGAATAGAAATAATTCCGAAACGGCGACATGGCAGGATGAATTTATTGAACTGAAAAATAGAACTGCTCAAACAATAGATTTAAGCGGCTGGGCTATTAAAGGCGGATCAATGAGCGGGAAAGCTCTTTTACTTTCGGACTGTTATATTTTACCAAATGAGATGCTGGTAATTCATACCTTAAGTTTCAGTGAATCCGCGTACTCTCCCGCGCGGCATAAAATGATTGATGATTTATGTATTTCAAACGGCAGGATTGAACTGGTTCTTGAAGATCCCGATTGTACTGCTATTGATTATGCGGGAGATGGAAGCGAAGGGGATGATTTCGCCGGGGTTAATGGGTCCGGCAGTACGGGGCCAAAGAAAAGTATGGCCAGGAATGATAGTTATAGTGACGGCACTCTTTCTGCTAATTGGTTCACTTCTAATACACAGGAAAATATCAATACTGATTATTTGACATATACATTTGGAACTCCCGGGGAAGAGAATAACTCCGGAGCCGTATCGTATAACGAGCTCGATATTGTGTTCTCGGAAGTAGCCTGGGCCGGTACCGACACTTCTACTTATGATGAATGGGTTGAATTGTATAATAATACCGCTAGCGATATTGACCTGGGAGCCTGGTCAATATCCGGCGCTTTGACTCTTGAGCTTACGGGAACAATTCCGGCATATTCGCACTTTTTGCTTGAACGAACTAACGATGATTCCGTTCCGGGTAAAACCGCGGATCAGCTGTATACCGGGGGCTTAAGTAATTCCGGCGCCGATATTTCTTTGATCTATAACAGCACAACGATTGACAGTATTTCCATGTCCTCGGGATGGGCTGCCGGTTCTAGCAGCCCCAAATTATCCATGGAAAGAAGTAATTTGACTATCCCGGGCGGCAACAGCAATTGGCAAAACGGGGCAGGGGATGTTGAAGGTGCCCAAAACAGCAGCGATTAGTCTTTACCCGCTCTCTTTGATGAAATTGATCAAAGAGAGCGGCTTTTATTAACCATTACTTCTTCCGCCGCTTCATCCCTAATTCCCTGCCAAAGCGGGAGACCACCCCTTCGTCATTAAAATGAGAAACTACATGGAGCCGTTCCTTCGCCCGGGACAGGGCAACATAGAACAGCCTTCGTTCCTCTTCAAGGTCTGTTGTTTTGTCGGGAATTATTTTGTCGGAAACTCCGGCTATAATGACCACGTCGAATTCCAGGCCTTTGGACGCGTGCATGGTCATGAATTGTACCTCCCGATACTCGTTTCCGGGTAAACGCAGGCCCCGGCGCAAGTGTTCTCCCTGCCAGTTGTTCCGGTAGAGTATCGCTATGTTTGGCGCTCGCCCATGGGTATATTCTTTTTGAATAATACTCTTTACGCGGGAAACTTCGTCTTCAATATCGCTTACGTGATAATAGAAAATTTTCCCGCCCTTTCCCTTGAAAGAAAGCAGCCGTTTTTTTGTTCTAAACCGGTTCTTCCGTATAAACGAGTTCGATATTTTTACAATCTCTTTTCGTGAGCGGTAATTTATGGTGAGCTTGTGTATGGCCGCGCCGGGAAAGTAACGCTGCATGCTGATAATGTACTCGACCCGGGCTTTTCTGAAACCGTAAATTGACTGCCAGTCGTCTCCTACGGCAAAAAGATTTTCTTTCCCTTCCGGCAGTAGAAGCCGGATGAGCTTAAAGTTATTATCGGACGTGTCCTGGAATTCATCTACAAGGATGTAGCGATACCGCTGGTGAACGGCCGCGCGAAGCTCCGGGTCGCTTTCCAGAAGTTCTATAGTAAAGGACATCATATCATCGAAATCAATAAGCGCCAGTTTTCGTTTTTCTTCGGCAAAAAGCCGGGTTACTTCCAGGAGCGCGTCAAAGAGCCCGGTGCTTTGCAGTTTGTTCTTTGTATGGTCACTTATTGTATTCATTGATAGAGCCAGGGTAAGCACTACTGCTTTCGGCAGTCCCAGGAAATTTTTCAGTCTTGTTTCCAGGATTGCCGCGATGATCTCTTCCCTGCGATTATCGTCCAGAATCGCGGGGAAGGTTTTAAACCCGTAGGCGGAAATAAATTGTTCACGGTAGTCTTTGAGAAAACCCAGGCAAAAGGAATGAAAGGTGCCTGAGTTAATTCCGCTTGCCGATGTTTTAATATCAGCCATAACTCTTTCTTTTATTTCTTCCGCGGCTTTCCTGCTAAAGGTTAGGATGAGGATATTTTCCGGCTTTATACTTCCTCCTGCCGGTGGGGTTTCCCGGGTTGATGAGTCTCGAATAATGTTTTGGACCTTTTCAACCAGGGTTTTTGTTTTTCCCGTTCCTGCTCCCGCGATTACCAGGGATATGCCGCCCGTGGGACGTGATGCTTTGAATTGTTGTTTGTTTAATTGTGTCATATAATTAATACGAATAAGGATGCCTTTTCATTAAATAAAAACGCGATTTTTTTTGATTTTTTCGAATTTTTTTTGATTTTCGGGGTTTTGCTTATCGGGCGTGTAGGTTTTGGGGGGGGAGCCTGCCGGATTTTTATAATATTCCGGCAGGCATTATTCTATTTATTTAATCTTAATGATCCATACTACAGACATATTTACGGGACGGGTTTCACTATCTCCGCCTTCTATCGAATGGCTGTGACTATCCGGTGATGTTGTACCTCCATTTACCGTTGGATATTCAAAAAGACCCAGTCCGGGGCCGTTGGCTTTTTGAGGAAGACTACTGGCGTAAGGGTCAGTGTATGCATGAGAATGAGTATACGGATTTGTGGTAAAACCATTAACCGGAAGGGCTGTTGTGTCCTCCTGCAATAGACCGGAAATTGAGCCGCCTCTCAGGAATCTCCCGTCACTATTTAGATTCGGAGTATTCAGACCATAATAGATACTACCGGGATCATCAACTACGGCGCCATTACATTCCATCCATCCTTCGGGTAATACCGGCGAGAGAGTCATGTCTTTATGCCAGGCCTGTATTGTGCCAATGGGGCTATTTTTTTGAGTCAGGTTATTAATTAGTTCCCCTTGGTCCCGGCTTAATTTTTTTAATGACTCAATTTCCTTACTCATATTTCTAACCTGGGTATACATATCGGAGAAACTGAATTTTTCACCCTCACCACCTTCTGAATTACCGGAAGAATCATTGGATGTTAATCCGGCCTCACAACCCATAAAACCAAAAACCAAAATAACCAATAAACCTGTAAAACTTAAACGGAGAAATTTTTTCATACCCGTGCTCCTTGTATTAATTTTATTTTCAAAACATTTACATTAAATATGTAGATGTTTTTTTGATGCAGACATGAGGGCTAAAAAGGTCCGTGAATAGTATAAGATTTTCGAGTTGTAGGGAATTGTTAATTTGAGTCTGGTCTATGTTTTAAATGACCAGTGTTGAGTTGTAACTTCCATAACCCCTTTCTCCGGTGTTTAAAACTGTTTATGTGTTTCTGACTTTAATATAATATCATAAACGCCTAACGTCAAGAATGACTGTTGATTTTTTTATCAAATTTTATGAAATATTGAGTTTTCGAGGAAGCAGCTTATTCCAATTCATCGGCTCCGATATCAAAGGCCGCCCCTATAATGCCGCATCAATAACACCCGCTTGTGAACCGGAAAGCAGTATAGAGCGTGTTATTGTAAATCTTAACGCCCCTCGCGTTTTCAAGAACGATACCAACATCCCGGGTAGTATGCTCCATTTAAATAGAGCCGTCTTCATCATAACGAGGGGCTGGAAGCCCCACGCTATGAGAAATCTCCATAGCCCTGGGAAACTAACTTATAAACAGAGCCTGTTCTCGAAGATATTATCCGGGGTTATGCTCTGCTGCCCTATGGGGTTAAAACCCCGGGCTAAGATTTGCCCATTTTCAAAAACTCTTGTGCCCCCTTTGGGGGTGCGCCCCCCTGGCACCCCTGGCACCCCTCGCAGGGGTCGCAGGGGTCGCACACCTTGCCGGAGCATCTTCGCAAAATAGACCCCGGTATCACCGCAGTTTTTTCCCTATTATTTCCCGGCCATCCGGTGTCTGAGCGGAGCCGAAGTGCTTGCGCGGAGAGCTGTACGAGGGGACACCTCTCCCGTTAAATGCTGCCTTGTTTAATTTTATTTTTTGTCGGTTCTACTGTGGGTGTTCTAAATGAGCCTGCGTTCCAATAATTCCGCTGTTTTTTCAGGAAGCCCCCAGAAGAGCTGCCATGAAATGACCCCATGCATCTCCGAGGAGCTTATAATATAATGGCGGAAGCGATAACTATCGTTCCGGCCCGGATCTTCAGGAGTCAGCCCCAGGATAGTATCCAGGTACTCCTCCACAGCATACGCAACAACGGCGGAAACCGACATTTTCCGGAATTTCCGGAGATCCAAAAAAAACTCAAAATCGTCTTCTTGAAACGAGATATGAAACGTATGCCAGTTATCGGGATCGGGATCATCGAATTGATATTGAATGGCACGGCCCATAGTAACGGGAAAATTTTTTTCGTTCATAACCATTTTCAGGAGCCTGATAATAATCTTAGTCCGAGAAATTCCGAGCGAAACCGCAGCTTCGTTGATTTTATCCAAAACGGGAATATGAAAATTTATAGTAGTTCTAATAAGCATAACAATCTCCTTTTAGTCTATTATCAGCATAATTTTTATTTTTACCGATCACCGATAACCCGGCCCGGAGGGCCTCCGTTTACCAATCTTCATGCCCCTTACTTATAGAGCATCATTTTAGCCCAAAAAGTAACAAACTTTTTTGGGAATAATCAAAAAAGTTTAAAATTATCATAATATTATATTGTTTTTACTGTTTTAATCCAATTTTTTCATTTTCAATAAGGGTCCGGGCCAGGAGCCATAAATTTATCTTGATTAAAATCGTATATATTTTACGATTTGACCATGAACCCGGACCCATCCACATCCAATGAAATCTATCCTGTGATAATACTGCTGGTCTCTTTTTTGGCCATTTGCATTGTGCCTGTGGTAATTTTTATCATACGGCATCCCGGGAAATGGGAGGATCTTACAGGGCGATATCCGTCTGACAAATTGAACCAGATAACATTGATTGAAAACATTTTCGCAAGGGTCGGGAGCAGTTTTTTTAAGAGAACTCTTCATATTGGCGCGGCTCCTGAAGGATTTTATTTACACCCGTCAATTTCCTTTATGGCTTTAAGCACTCCCGTTCTCATTCCCTGGAACGATTTGTATATCAATAGAAAGGTCGGGATGTTTAAAAACAGGGTGGAGTTAAGACTGCGGACAATGAAACATCCTTCAATTATTATTCCCAGAGCATATGTGCTTGAAATGCAGGAAACTCTGAAATCGCACGATATTCAGATCGAGAATATTGGGCTTCTGGATTGAAATACTACACAGCTTCCATAGCCATTTGAAAAAATGAATCATTTTCCCTTGAATCCGGAGCCTCATTATCGGAAAAACAAAGCTCCCGGGCCAGAAGATACGTTGCCATAACATCGGCATTGCAATACTGAACAAGCTTGTTTAAAGAATTTAAATCACCCTTGAGCCACTGGTAATAGAGCTCCACCGCTTCAAACCCGTCAACCTCACAAATCTCCTGAGGACGCCATATGCCCAGTTCTTTTTCTATGAGCTTAAGCCCGCCCCGGTATCCTTTATGGTAGGCCACCCACCTGAGATCAATATGGGGGCATTCTATTTGGGGGATGTTAAAAGTCTGTTCAATAAAGGGAACATCAAAACAATTGCCGTTAAAGGAAACAAGAAGATCGGCTTCATCAACAAGATCCAGGAAATCGTCCATGTTTTCTCCGTAGAGGAACGTGTGAAGCTTGCCCCGGTGCCAGGCCGAAATTACCGTAACATGGCTTTCGTACCAGTAGAGGCCAGTAGTTTCAATATCGAAAAACGTGGCATTTTCAAAATAGGTATGCAGAATTCGCCAGTGTTCTTTGTTGGGAAACTGGTTCACCAGGAAACCAATGTCATTGGCCTGGTATGCCTCAATGCTGTTTTGTATGGCCTCAAGAAACTGCTCTTTTCTTTTTTTCTTAAAAGGCAGCTTTTCCTGTTCCCTGATGCTGTTTTCCCAGTTGTGAAATCCCAGTTCTTTTAAGCGGGTTTCCCGCTGGGGTCCAATTCCCGGGCAGTGTACAAATACTTCGTCAATCAATGGAGGCGCTCCCTTTTCTTTTGTAAAATATGAGATGCCCGGTTTAACTGGAGCACCATCCTCTGGTGTTCAAGGTCTTCTTCCGGCGGCTCTACCACAGGCTCAATGGGAATTTCCCGGATAGTAACTTCAGGGATTTCAATCTCTCCCGTAGTAAGACAGGTGAGGAGCGACTTTGTGCAGGCGATTGAGGCGTTCGATTCTATGAACAGGCGTTCAAGCTCTTCGTTATTAACCCCCGGGGGAAGGGACGTCACACAGGAAGGACATCCCGATTCGCATTCGCAGGTCTCAATTATTTCTTTACAGAATTCCAGTGAAAGCTCAATCTTTTCAAAGATCTTTTCAGCGTAGCCGACACCCCCTTCAACAGTATCGTAGAGGAAGAGGGCGCTTTTCCACTGCTGATCTTCCCGTTCAACAAGACTGATGTCTGTGGCGATATCGTTTTTGTCTGCCATGCAGAGGCAGGGAGCAGCGTGTTTGAGAATGGACCTGAGCCCGAAAAGGGCAGCATCAACATACCATTTATTGATCTTTTCAATTGCCGAAGTCCAGCTTTGCGGCAGGAACAGGGAAAATCCCGTAGTATCGTATTCAAAAGGATCAAGGGTAATTGGGCCATACCCGATATTTTCATAACTCCGTTCCCGGATCTTTTTATAGAGCTTTGGCTGTTTATTAATATTGATAAATCCGAACTCAAGAGAGGCATCACGAATAGCGGCCTCTTCAAGAACTTCGGTCATTACAACCCGGGCTTCCCAAACGGCATCGGTAAAATAGTCAACCTGCACCGGCTCAACCCGGCAGAGCTTCTTTTCAAGATCAAGATCCATTGACATATACCGCCGTCCCAGGTGCTGATAAATCGCGTCTTTGTACAGGGTTCCCCGCGCACCAATGGGATCGAGCTCGCCAATGACTTCACTGCCGCAGAATATCTCTATGTTGTAATCGGTCATGCCGCGAAGGTTTACGCCCCTGGCAGGGTAATCCTGGAGCGCGTAGCGGTAACTGTTGTGGTAGGGAACTACCGTGCCGCCCTCCTTTAAAACTTCCAGGGCTTCTTTGTAAATATACTCGTTATATTCCGGCTCCTCATTACTGAGAGGATGCTCATGCGCGGCGCAGGGAAGATGCTGGAGCAGAATATAGGGATTGTCCGCGTTAAGCCATGCCTGTTCAATTGGAGCACCCGTGAGAAAATCGGGATGATGAACCAGGTACTGGTCAATGGGATTGTCTTTTGCCGCAAAAACCACCAGGGACTCATTGCTCTTCCTGCCGACCCTGCCAGCCTGCTGCCAGAAACTGGCTACGGCACCGGGATGCCCTGAAAGAATGCAGAGCTGTAAATCGCCAATGTCAATTCCCAGCTCCAGGGCATTGGTGCTGATTATGGCAGTGAGTTTCCCGGAAACAAGATCCCGTTCCAGCTGCCGCCGTTCATTGGGAAGAAGCCCGCCTCTGTAGGGTTTGATCTTTTTTCGGAGCTCCGCGTTCCCGTCCGTAACAGAGCGGTAAAGCCGCTCCACCTCCTGGCGCGACCGGCAAAAACAGATTGTCCTGATCCCCAGCCTGCAGGCCTCACGAAGAAGCGGGATGGACACCGATGCCGGGCCTTTGCGGTATTGGGCATGCCCGTGGCTTTGTACCAGGGGCGGGTTGATGCAGTAAATCTCCCTTTTGGGACGGGGCGACCCGTCTTTGTCTATAACCGTAAACTTCTGATGAAAAAGCGCGGAAACATGCTCGTCCGGGTTTCCCACTGTGGCGGAAGAACAGACAAAGACCGGGCTGCTGCCGTGAATGGCGCAGATCCGCTGAAGCCTTCGGAAGACATTCGAAACATGAGAGCCGTATGCCCCGCTGTAGGTATGGACTTCATCCACCACAATGTAGCGAAGCCTGGAAAGAAATCCTTTCCAGCGCCGGTTGTGGTTAGGCAGTATGCCGCTATGGAGCATATCGGGATTGGTTATAATAAAATCGGACTGGCGCTGTATTTTAGCCCGTTCCTCACGGGGCGTGTCGCCGTCAAAGGTGCCCAGCATATTCTCTTTTTTAACCACGTTTAACAGGGGACCAAAA
>JAAENB010000803.1 GCA_024224995.1 bacterium
CTCATACTCACCCCGGTAGAATCGGCTCTCCAGGGAGACTATAAGAAGGATGTTGATGAAAATTTTCTCAAGAATATACAGAGAAACGGGATACGGCTTTTAAAGCTCATAAACAACCTGCTTGATTTCGCAAAAATAGAAGCAGGCAGAATGGACTTGAAAATGAAAGAGGTCGATATCGTACGGCTGATGAAAAGTTACTGGAATTATATCCATTCAACAGTTGAGTCAAATGAGCTCCGGTTTAGCTTTTATTCGGAACGAAAGTCGATGAACGTTTTTCTCGATATAGATAAAACCGATAAAATCGCCATGAATCTTTTTTCAAACTCCTTGAAATTTACTGAAAAAGGCGGTGAAATGGCAATGCGGATCACGGAAGATGAGCGGAGCTGCTTCATAGAGTTTTCCGATACCGGGGTTGGCATTCCCCCGGATAAAATCGATATAATCTTTGACCGCTTTGGCCAGGCAGCCACGGGCCCATCCCGGGGATACGAAGGCTCGGGCATTGGTCTTGCCCTGGTAAAGGAACTGGTTGAAATGCAGGGAGGGACCATAAAAGTAGAAAGCAGGTATATCAATGACCATCCCAAAGATCATGGTACTGTTTTTACCATACAGTACCCAAAAGGGAGCGAGCGCCTGGCGAACCAGGATGAAATTGAGTTTGTCCCGGGAAGTGAACTTGAAGAAACCGCGGCCGATCCCTGGTTTGCCGGAATCCGGGAGCTCCGGGACCTGGGAGGAGAGGAGAATTATAAACCTGTTTCCGTGGAGATGCGGTCTCTAAAAGAGACGAACGGCGCAGCGCTGCTTATTGTTGAAGATAATTCCGGAATGAGAAATTTTTTGGTATCTCTTTTTAAGAACAGCTATTCTCTTACTACAGCGGTAAACGGGCGTGAGGGGTTTGAAAAGGCCCGCGAGTTAAAACCGGACCTGGTTATAACAGATGTTATGATGCCCGAACTGGACGGCAATGAAATGACCAGGATGCTTAAGGAGGATAAAGAATTAAAGAGTATCCCGGTAATTATGCTCACGGCAAAGGCCCGGGTTGCTCAAAAGATCGAAGGACTGGAGTATGGGGCCGATGACTATGTAACCAAACCCTTTAATTCACGGGAACTCATGGCCCGGGTACGGTCACTTCTTGAGAAGAGAGAAAACCAGAGAGCGCTGGCGGAACGGAACCGGGTTATTGAGGATGAGCTTGCTGTTGCCCGGCTGCTTCAGCAAAAACTTATGCCCGCGCATTTACCCGAAATTTCGGGATACCGGGCCGCGGTGCAGTATATCCCAATGGATGCCGTGGGCGGGGACTTTTATGACTTTAAAACAAATGAAGATAGTATAGAGCTGTTTATTGCCGATGTTTCCGGTCACGGACTTCCCGGAGCCTTTCTTTCAATGATAACAAAGATGGCTTTTGAAAATATTCGGGAAAGAAGCTCGACAAAAAATGTTTTATATCAAATAAATGACGTTATATGCAGGTATACGGTACAGAATAATTTTGTAACGGCCTTTTACTGCATAATCAACAGGGATACCAATGTCATGAAATTCAGCAGCGCGGGACATTTTCCCCAATTTATATACCGGGAGTCGAATAATACATTCTATGATCTTAATACAAAGGGGCGGCCCCTGGGATGGTTTTCCGATTTACAGCTTGAGGAAAAGGAGATTTCCCTGAAAGCCGATGACAGAGTAATACTCTATACCGATGGGATAACGGAGAGTGAGAATCCCGGGAATAAATTGTTTGGAATAGGGAGCTTTAAGGATTTTGTACAGGAGAGCAGGGCTCATTCCCCTGAGGAGTTCACTCACGCAATAATCGCTCACCTGAAGGAGTATTCGGAAAAAGAAGAATTTGATGATGATCTTTGTTTGATCGTGTTTGATGTGTTATAAAAAATAGATCAGAAACTAAATCGTTTTGCGAGCTGCATCTGGCCTGGAAGTATCCCCCTCTTCTAAATGTGAGGACTGTTTGAGCAACGCGAGTTCCGCAGCATTTAGAAGAGGGGGATGCTTCCAGGCCCGCGCACAAACACAATTTAGTTTCAGATACACAAAGGAAAGTAAGTATGATTCAGCTGCCCGGTTACCAGGTAACCGAACAATTATACAAAAGCAGGAATTCCACTATTTATCGCGGCACCAGGGATGGCGATAAGAAGGCTGTTATTATAAAACTGCTGAATAAAGAGTTTACCGGTCAGGAGGAACCGGCACGGTTTCGACGGGAATATGAAATTACCCGTAAGCTTGAAGGTGAGGGGATTATTGGGGTATACGGCCTGGAAACAGATCATACCAGGCTCGCCATGATCCTGGAGGATTGCGGCGGCAGTTCCATAGAAACAGTACTCCCGCTCCGGCACCTCTCCCTGGCGGAAAAATTATCACTCGCTATTCAAATAACAGAGTCCCTGGGACAAATTCATGCGCAGCATATCATTCATAAGGATATCAATCCTTCGAATCTGCTATGGAATCCTCAGAAAAACCGGGTAACGATTATTGATTTTGGCATTTCATCGGAACTGACAAGAGAGAACCCGGAAGTCCGCAATCCCAATGTCCTGGAAGGGACCATCAATTACATCTCCCCGGAACAGACCGGAAGAATGAACCGGGCAATGGATTACCGGACCGATCTCTATTCACTGGGAGTTACCCTGTACGAGATTTTCACCGGGCAGCTTCCCTTTCAAGCATACGACGCAATGGAAATGGTTCATTACCATATCGCGAAAACCCCGGCCCCGCCAAACACCGTGAATCCGGATATCCCGGCAACCCTTTCCGCTATTATCCTGAAGCTCCTGTCTAAAACTGCGGAAGAACGATATCAGAATACATTGGGGCTTAAAAGTGACCTGGAATACTGCCTGGACCAGCTTACGGAAAAAGGAATAATCAAGGCTTTTGAAATAGGAAAAAATGATATTTCCGGAAGATTTGCCATACCACAGAAGCTCTATGGGCGGGAGCGGGAAACCGTTCTCCTTCTTGCCGCTTTTGACCGAATAAGCCGGGGTACCAGGGAGATCCTGTTTATTGCCGGAGACCCGGGGATTGGCAAATCGGCCCTGGTTAACGAAGTACATAAACCCATAACGGAAAAACGGGGAAATTTTATTTCCGGAAAGTTCGACCAGTTCAAACGGGATATTCCCTATTCCGCGTTTATCCAGGCCTTTGAAAGACTGGTGAAAAATTTGCTTGGGGAAAATGAAAAAGAACTGAATGACTGGAAAGAGAAACTCCTAAGGGCCTTAGGCCCGGGCGCGCAGGTGGTAATTGATGTTATTCCTGAAGTTGAATTGATTATTGGCAAACAGCCGCCGGTACAGGAACTCGACCCGGACCAGGAACGGAACAGGTTCAATATGGTGTTCCTGAATTTTATCCGGGTATTTACCGGGGAAGACTGCCCCCTTGTTTTGTTTATCGATGACCTGCAATGGGCCGACGCGCCTTCTATACAACTCATTGAACAAATTATGACGGGGATGGAAACCCGGTACCTGCTCATCATCGGCGCGTACCGCGATTCTGAAGTGGAAGAATCTCACCCGCTTCTTGCGCTGCCCGCAAGCACTATCACCCTGACTCCCCTGGGAATTGATCATATTAATGATTTATTATCAGACACATTGTTATGCGGCCCGGAAACCACGCAGGCCCTGGCGGATCTCTGCGCGCAAAAAACCAATGGGAACCCGTTTTTTTTAAATCAATTGTTATATGCTCTCTATGAAGACCGGTATATCAACCTGGACATCCATAACGGCACCTGGACATACGATGTACATGAGATCAGGGACATTGCCATAACCGGCAATGTTGTTGAGCTCATGATTGAAAAGATCCGGAAGCTGAATTCCGGCACCCGGGGGGTTCTGAAACTGGCCTCGTGCATTGGGAATCAATTCGACCTGGATACGGTATCCATTGTTTGCGGAAGAACAAAAGATGAGTCAGCGGAATTGTTGTTTGAGGCATTGCAGGAAAACCTCATAATTCCCATAGATAATTTATACCGCAGTACCCTGAGTTACCGGTTTTTACATGACCGCATTCAGCAGGCAGCCTATTCTCTTATTGAAGACAGGCAAAAAACAGTGGTTCATGTTACAATCGGGAGGCTGCTGCTGGAAAATATTCCGGAAGCGGAGCGGGAAGAAAATATTTTTGATATTGTGAACCACCTGAACAA
Source organism: bacterium (assembly GCA_024224995.1). The sequence goes on from JAAENB010000803.1 coordinate 4,238, forward strand.
GGGCCGGGAACTGCTGGAGGAACAGCATGAGAAAGACTCCGCTGCCGGGCTGAACCTGCTTGCCGGGCAGCGGGCAAAAAAATCAGCCGCCTATGGCCCCGCGTATGAATATTTTAAAACAGGGATTGAGCTTGCCGCTGCCGGCGGCTGGGAGCGGGACTACCGCCTGGTCCTGTCTCTTTATGAAGAAGGAGCGGAAGCGGCATATTTAAACGGCAGTTACGAAGATATGGAGCGCCTGGCCTCGATAGTACTGGAGCACGCGGACTCTACCCTGGACCGGGGGAAAATTTATGATATTAAAATAAAAACATATATCGCTCAAAACCGCTTGAATGATTCTATCAATACGGGCCTGGAAATATTAAAACAGCTGGGCATCAATTTTCCCCGGAAGCCTGGTGCGGCCCATTTTTTAAAGGAATTAATTAAAAGCAAAATTGTTTTACGGGGAAAGAACATTGAAGATTATATTAATTTCCCTGAAATGAAAGACCCGCGAATAAAGACTGTTATTGATCTGCTCAGCAGCCTGTCTGTAGCCGCGTTCTGGTCGGAGCCCATGCTGCTCCAGCTCATCATTTTTAAAACAGTGAGCCTTTTTGTGAAGTACGGCAATACCGCTATTTCATCTTTTTCTTATTCTTTAAAGGGGCTTACTTTTTGTTATATCGGCGAAATAGATACGGGGTACCGTTTCGGCAGGATGGCGCTTGATCTCTTAGATAAAACAGACGACAAACGCTACGAAGCAAGAACAATATTTTCGGTCAATGCCTTTAACCTGCACTGGAAAAATCACGCCAGGGAGACCTTGCCCGCGCTGGAAAGCGCATTTAAGAAAGGGCTTGAAAGCGGCGATTTTGAGTATGCCGCAGCCTCCCTTATGGTCCTTATGGATCATTCATGCCATGTTGGCGTCCCTCTTGAGGAACTTGAAAAAAGAATGGTGGAAAATGTAAAAATACTCCGGGCACTAAAAGTGGAAATATATATCAACATGGCAATAATCGATCATCAAAAAGTGCTGAATCTTTTAGGCAGGGCAGAAGACCCATGCCGTCTCGCGGGCACCAGTTATAACGAAAAGGAACTGCTGCCCGTACTCCGGGAACAGGACGACCGGACCAATCTTTTTGCCCACTATTTCGACACCATGATCCTTACGTATATATTTCAGGATTACCCGCGGGCCCTTGAAAGCACGGAAAAAGCCGATGAATTAATAGACTCCGTTGCCGGCAGTCTCGCGTCAACGGTCTTTTACTTTTTTGATTCGTTAATACGCCTTGCCGCGTACGCGACTGCGGAAAAAAAACAGCAAAGAAAACTCTTGAAAAAAGTCTATAAGAATCTGAAAAAAATTAAGAAATGGGCTTTCCACGCTCCCATGAATAACGCGCATAAATATTATCTTATTAAGGCAGAGATCGCTAAGGTAAAGCAGCATAAGCGGGCGGCAATGGAGCTCTATGAAAAAGCAATAGAACTGGCTCATGAAAATGAGTATTGTAACGAAGAAGCAATTGCGTCGGAACGCGCGGCGAAGTTTTATACTGAAAAGGGATACAATGCGGTTGCGAAGACGTACCTGACCAGGGCGTATCACTGCTATGTAAAATGGGGAGCCGCCGGCAAAGTGAAACAACTTGAGGAGGAATATCCCGGTCTTTCGGAGAAAGAAGTACGGGACCATGCGCCGCCTCTTGATCTATCGTCAATTATAAAGACCGCCCAGGTTATGTCCGGTGAGATAGTACTTGAAGAACTCCTGGCAACAACCATGAAGCTTCTCATGGAAAACGCCGGCGCGGGAAAGTGTTTTTTTGTAATAAAAACAGGGGGCTTGCTCAATATTGAAGCTATGGCCGATAAAAATACCAGCATGGTTCTACAGTCAATCCCGGTTGATTCCTCCGAAGAACTGGCACGGTCCATTATTCATTATGTCGACAGAACCGGCGAAGACCTGGTATTGAATAATGCCTCAAACGATGACCGGTTTTCCCGGGACCCTTATATCGCGAAAAATAAACCGAAATCGATATTATGCTCGCCAATTATTCACAAAAGAAAAATGTCGGGGATTCTCTATCTTGAAAATAACCTTGCAACCGATGCCTTTACTCCCGAACGGCTGGAACTGCTGCGGATCTTTTCTTCCCAGGCCGCTATTTCAATTGAGAACGCCTCCCTGTATCAGAATCTTGAAAGAACAGTGCATAACCGGACTCTTGAACTTGAAAAGGCGAATGAAAAGCTTATTCAAAATGCCCTGGATATTGCTGAAGCAAATGAAAAACTGGGAGCACGGAACCGGGTGATTGAGGAGGAGCTGGTTGTGGCGCGGCAGCTCCAGGGAAAATTACTCCCCGAAGAAATACCCGAAATATCCGGCTACCGTGCCGGGGTAACCTATATCCCAATGGATACCGTTGGCGGCGATTTCTATGATATAAAGGCTAACAATGATTTCGTTGAACTTTTTATCGCTGATGTTTCAGGGCATGGACTTCCGGGCGCGTTTTTATCGGTAATAACAAAGATGGCCTTTGAGAATATCCGGGAGAGAAAATCGATCCGTACGGTGTTATACCGGGTCAATGATGTTGTTTGCCGGTATACGGTTCGGAGTAATTTCGTGACTGCCTTTTACTGTATGATCGACAGGGATTCCAATAAAATGAGATACTGTAACGCGGGTCATTTTCCCCCAATTATATACCGGAAAAAAGAAGACGTTTTTTTTGAATTATGGGCAAAAGGGCACCCCTTAGGATGGTTCAAAACCATAAAGCTTGAGGAAATAGAGTTCCGGCTTGAGTCCGGAGACAGGGTGCTGTTATTCACTGACGGGATTACGGAATGTGAAGATTCCGCCCGTTCGCAATTCGGGGAGGAACGGTTTAAGGATTTTATCCGGAAGAATTCCGCTCTTGCCCCGGAGGATTTCTCCCGGGCAATTATCGCGCATCTGAAGGAGTATTCGGAAAAGGATAAATTTGATGATGATTTATGCCTGGTGGTTTTTGATGTGTTATAACAACTCTTTTAATCGGCCGGAATAACCGGAACATCCTGGCAGATGATTGGTATCCCTTGCGTGTGAAATGGCGCGGCCAGGTCGTCAAGTTCAATTACCTGGTCCAGGGTGTCCAGGTGCAGCTGTAAAATAGCCCATGAGAAACTTGCGGTCGATTCCATTTGCGCTGCCGCTGCCATTTGCGCGTGCTCTTCCGCTTTGTTCGATATGCGCAGCATCGATTCCAGGGTATGGCGCAGCATACAATTATACCGTTTGTCCGCGTCAGCCGCGTCAACAGCGGTCATGATTTCTTCAAGTTTTGTACTGAGGCCGGAAAAACCTCCCTGGTAATAGGCTGTTCGCAGATCTGCGGCATAGGTGTTATTGGTCTGGGAAGTGCGGGAATAAGCAGGGGCTGTCCAGCTTTCCGAATAGTCCGGAGCCAGGTCCATTGAAACGAATTCATGACATACGATTGAGAGTCCCGCCTCCTGCCAGGGAATGGCCTGTTTATCGATAATTTTCGCGATTGGCAGGGATAACTCTTCCATTGCTATGAGGCTTTCCGAAACCTGCAATGCCTGGCTTGCCGGTATGGATTTGGTCTCTGCCCACCGCGCGTATTCTGTTTTTCTTATGGTATTTTTCACTATCGCTTCTTCCAGGTGCACCTGGAAACACCTGCTTCCTTCGTTTTCGGGAATCTCTTGCGTGCGGCATCGGGGGATGTAAATGATAATTAGTACGAGTAGTAATATTAGATTTGTTTTCATAGGAACCCTTTGTATAATTTATATTTATTGCCATTTAAAAATTTGGGATCTATACGTCAACTCTAAAAATGTACAATTGGGTAGTATTTGTCAAAGTTTAGTCCGGGTACATATCTTAGAGGAACCGGCTCCAAAGCCCAAAATTGGCTATTATATAGAAGAAAGTGATGTGAAAAACCGGAATAGCCCCAATTTTCTTAATAGACATTCTTTTATTATTACTGTATTATTATGATATGCTTTTTATCAACGATTCATAACAAAGGTGTAGTATATGATCCAGCTCCCGGGCTACGAGGTAAACGAACAGATCTATAAGAGCAAGAATTCCACGATCTATCGAGGGGTTCAAACCGCGGAGAATCGGCCTGTTGTTATAAAGGTACTGGAAAAAGAATATCCCACAGCGGAGCAGCTGGCGCGGTTCAGGCGGGAATATGAAATAACCTGCAAGCTGGAAGGTGAGGGGATAATCCGCGCCTGCTGCCTGGAAAAATACGACAGCAGCCTGGCAATAATCCTGGAAGATTTTGGAGCCGACTCACTGGAACGGGAGCTGCCGCGCAGGCAGCCCGGCCTGGAAGAAAAGCTGTCCCTGGCAATTCAAATGACAGAAGCATTGAGCCAGGTACATCAGCAGGATATTATACACAAGGATATTACTCTATCTAATTTTGTGTGGAATTCAAAAACAAAGCGGTTAAAAATAATTGATTTCGGCATATCCACGGAGCTAACAAAAGAAACCCCCGAAGCCTGCAATCCCAATATCCTGGAAGGAACACTTAATTACATCTCGCCGGAACAGACAGGAAGAATGAACAGGGTGATAGATTACCGGACAGATATCTATTCACTTGGAGTCGCATTTTATAAAGTGTTTACGGGGCAGCTGCCGTTCCAATCGGATGATACAATGGAACTGGTTCATTGCCACCTTGCGAAAATACCGGAAGAACCAACAACCATAGATCCGGAAATCCCGGCAGTACTGTCGGCCATTATACAAAAGCTATTATCGAAAACAGCAGAAGAGCGATATCAAAATACCTATGGTCTCATTAGTGACCTGGAACAGTGCCTGGACCAGCTGCGGTCCGGAGGAAGCATCAGGGAATTTGAGATAGCCCGGAATGATCTTTCCCGCCGGTTTCAAATCCCGCAAAAACTATATGGCCGTGAAGAGGGGACAGGCTCCTTGCTCAGGGCCTTTGAACGGGTGGCTGCGGGGAGTAAAGAGATGATACTGGTGGCGGGAGGTCCGGGGGTAGGCAAGTCGGCGCTGGTTCATGAAGTGAATAAACCCATAACGGAGAAACGGGGGAATTTTATATCCGGGAAGTTCGACCAGTATAAACGAAATATACCCTATTCGGCCTTTATTCACGCCTTTGGAGAACTGGTAAAAAGTTTGCTGGCCGAACCGGAAGGAACATTGCATGCCTGGAAAGAAAAGCTGTGCCGGGCCCTGGGAGAAAGCGGGCAGGTGGTAATTGACGTAATCCCGGAAGTGGAATTAATTATGGGTAAACAGCCGCCGGTACAGAAACTGGAACCGGAGCAGGCACGGAACAGGTTTCACCTGGTGTTCCGGAGCTTTATCCGGGTATTTGCCGGGAAAGAAAGCCCCCTGGTAATATTCATGGATGATCTGCAATGGGCCGATGGCCCGTCGCTGCGATTAATAGAACAATTTATGACCGATATGAATACGGGACATGTGCTCATCATTGGCGCGTACCGGGATACTGAAGTAGACGCGTCACATTCAGTGAGTCTGCTGCTGGAAATACTGCGGAAAGCCGGAAGTACTATTAATATGATTACGCTGGCCCCCCTGGGAATTGATCATATAAACGAGTTGATCGCCGACACATTGTTATGTGATAAAAAAATATCATACCCATTCGCGGAGTTATGCCTTCAAAAAACCTATGGCAATCCCTTTTTTATGAAGCAGTTATTGTATTCACTCTATGAAGAGGGGCATATTGACTTTAACGAAACAATCGGGCACTGGCAATATGATATGATAGAGATCTGGGAAGTGGATATAACCGATAATGTGGTAGAACTGATGTCGGGAAAGATCCGGAAGCTGCCCAAAGAGACAGAGGACATGTTAAAACTGGCCTCCTGCGCAGGGAATCTTTTTGACCTGGATACTTTAGCGGTAATAAGTGAAAAGCCGAAAAATGAAGCGGCACGGGCATTGTTTGGCGCGTTAAAAGGAAGACTTATTGTGCCAACGGATGATTCGTATAAATTTATATCGGCATTAACGGAACCACAGGAGCACCTGAACGTGAGTTACCGGTTTTTACATGACCGCATACAGCAGGCAGCTTATTCACTCATAGAACAAGAGCATAAACAGGAAGTGCACTTAAAGATCGGGCGGCTGCTGCTTCAGAATCTAACGGAAGAGGAGCAGGATGATAAAATATTTGAGATAGTAAACCATCTGAACCGGGGGATTGATTATATCAGTGACCGGCAGGAGAAAGACAGGCTCGCGCAGCTGAACCTGCGTGCCGGGCAAAAGGCAAAAAAGTCGGCAGCCTATAAACCGGCGTATGAATATTTTACCACAGGGATAGAGCTCATGGGAGCATTGGGCTGGAAGCGGGAATACCGGCTCATGCTTACCCTGCATGAGGGTGCCGGAGAATCGGCCTGCCTCTCAGGATATTATGAAGAGTCTGAAAGAAATTTTGTTGTAATAACACAAAACGCGAAAACAGTTTTCGATATGGTCCGGGGCTATGAGATCAGGATCCTGGATTTTATATCGCAGGTGAGGTATAAAGAAGCAGTAGAGGCAGGACTGGAAATTTTACGGCAGTTGGGGACCAGGTTTCCGGCGCGTCCAAAAAAACGGCATCTCCTGGTAGAATTTCTGAAAATTAAACTGATTTTATACGGTAAAACCGATGAAGACCTGTTATTATTTAAAAAGATAACGGACCCCATTGCTCTCGCGCAAGATAGAATATTTCAACAAATATCGTCTCCGATCTTTTTGACGAAGCCCGAATTATTTCCCTTTGTTATTTTTAAAGGACTTCGTATCTTCATGAAATATGGAATTGATCCCTCTTATGCATCCAGTGTTTTCGCTGCTTTTGGAGTAATACTATGCAGTATCGGGAGCATTGAAAATGGATACCGGTTTGGAAGACTTTCCGAAACCATGCTGACCCGATCGGGGTTCAAAAGAAAAAAAACACGAGTCCTTACAATAATGAACTCTTTTATACGTCATTGGAAGGAGCACATCCGTGAAACGTTACAGCCGCTCTATCTTGCATATGAGAGCAGGCTGGAAACGGGAGACATTGAATACGCGTCTCATTCCGTTTTGATCTATTCTTATTATATTTTTTTTAGTGGAAATAATCTAAAAGAAGTGGAGAAAGAGCAAAGACACCTGCGAAAAGTCATATCTATGATGCAGCAAAAAGGGGATTGGGAATGTGCTAGTGTCATTTGTCAAGTAACACGTTGTTTAGTTCACCCCGGACCAATCGCAGCACGGTTTAGCGATACGGATTTTGATGAAGATACAATAAAATCAATTATCCGTAAAGAGGAAAATATACCATTTTTGTTAGTTTTTTATTATTCTAAAATGACCCTGTGCTATTTTGCGGGAGAGTATGAAGAGGGTTTGAATAATTCACTGTTGGCTAAAAAATACCTGGGCTCTACAGGGGTATTGTTTAGCACCCCTTCGTTGTTTTATTTTCAATCGTTAATTCGCCTGGCTCTCTGCGACAGCGCATCAGCAAAAGAAAAAAGAAAACACTTGAAACAGGCAGCCCGGGCTCAGAAAAAAATAAAAAAATGGGCAGCTCACGGACCAATGAACCATCTTCATAAATGGCACCTGGTAGAAGCGGAAACCGCGAAAGTTCTGGGGAACAATGAACAGGCAAAGGAGCATTATAGAAAAGCTCTGGAACTGGCACGAGCCAATGAGTATATCCAGGAAGAGGCCCTGGCGTATGAACGCTATTCTCTATTCCTGCTGCAAACAGGAGAAAAAGAGTTTGCCGGGTTTACCATGAAAAAAGCCCGGTATTGTTATTCCATATGGGGAGCGGCTGCGAAAGTCTTTGATCTTGAAAAGCGGTATCCCGAATTGCTCAAAGACGCGGCAGAAGCAACAGGAGAAACAATTACCGTCGGCAGCACCGCAACCGCTTCTCCCGAAGTTCTGGATCTCTCAACGATCATGAAAGCCACCCGGGCAATTTCCCAGGAGATTGTCCTGGCTAATTTCCTGGTCCGGCTCATGGCGGTTTCAATGGAAAATGCCGGGGCGGAAAAAGGGTTTATGGTACTGGAAGAAAAGGGGAAACTCTATATCGAGGCGGAAGCGATAACCGGGAGAGAGGAGATCTCCGTACTCAAGTCCATTCCCGTTGATGAACACCCGGGGCTCTGCTCTGCCATGGTCAATTTTGTAGCTCGAACCAGGGAAGTGTTAATATTAAATAACGCGAGCGCTGAGGGGAATTTTGTTAGCGATCCCTATGTCGTGGCGAACAAGCCAAAATCAATATTGTGCTTTCCACTCTTAGACCGGGGTGAACTGTCCGGTATTTTGTACCTGGAAAATAATTTATTAGACAGCGCCTTTACGCCGAGACGCCTTGAAGTCCTGGAAATACTGTCGTCCCAGGCAGCCATTTCTATCGACAATGCCAGGTTATACGAAAACCTGGAAGAAAAGGTGGTGGAGCGGACTCGGCAGCTAAAAGAATCCAACTATAGACTTTCAAAGGCAATAAAAGCCCTGTGGGGGGAAATGGAGCTTGCCAAAAAGATCCAGACAGCCCTGCTGCCCTGGGAACCGGAAATGGAAGGATATGAAATAATTACGTTTATGGAACCGGCAGATGACGTGGGCGGAGACTATTATGATATTATTAATTGTGACGGCGTAGACTGGGTAATTATAGGAGACGTATCGGGACATGGGGTTCCTGCGGGGCTGATAATGATGATGGTACAGACCGCGATCCGGTCGTATGCCCAAAAGCATCCCGAAACAAATCCGTCGGATCTGCTGGCCATAGTCAATGAAACAATCAAATATAATATGACCCGGATGCAGGATGAAAAATATATGACAATTACCGCTTTTTCTTTTAGAAAAGAAAAAAATAGAAAAGAGGGAAACGTTTTATTCGCGGGAAATCACGTAGATCTCCTGGTTTACCGCGCCGGGACCGGGGCTGTAGACATTATTGAAACAGACGGCTTATGGCTCTCTACCTGGGATATGACAATGATGGGGAAAGAGAATCTCGATAAAAATTTTACCTTAGAACTGGAACCGGGGGATACGCTGCTGCTTTATACCGACGGAATTACTGAGGCAATGGATGAGAACCATGAAATGTTCTCCCTGCCGAAGCTAGCCGGAATACTTGAACGAACGGGAAGTCTTTTAACGGAAGCCATCAGGGACGCGGTATTATATGAACTAACGGGATATACGGTCCAGGACGATGTGACAATGGTTATTATACGGAAGAAATGAAAAATAGCCCTGTTGAGAGAATCAAACGATAAAAAGTGCTTGCATTTTTCTTTTCATGATTGTTGTTATTATCTTTCTAAGTATCTAAGGAGGCTTTGTAATGGCCCGAGAAAATAAACAATATGAAATAAATGATGATCCGGTTGGCCTTGACGGCCTTTATCTTGATCCAAATAATTATCGCCTTATACATGAGCCGGATTATGTAAAAGTTGATGAAAGTAAAATAAAGGATAAGACGGTTCAGCGGAGAACCTTTCGTTTGCTCGCGGGGGATAAAAATCAGCATATTCTGGATTTACTTGATAGTTTTAAGGCCAATGGCTACCTGCCGGTGGATCAGATCCAGGTTCGGCAGCTTGATGATGGCGGGTATGCTGTAGTAGAGGGAAATCGTCGTATTGCTGCACTGAAGTACTTACAGCGTGCACATGAAGAGAATGACGTTGATTTGGGGCATCTTAAAGAAACTATTTTTAGTTCAGTACCGGTAGTCTTATATACCGACAGTGATGAAAAACATCATCTTGTTCTCATGGCTTTGAAGCATATTAGCGGCAACAAAAAGTGGGGTGATTGGAACCAGGCTAAATTACTGGAAAAAATGCATTGGGAGTATGGACTTTCGGAGAATAAAATTTGCAAACAGGTTGCTATTTCAAAAGTTGAACTCAGGAGAAGTCTCAGAGCATTATCATTTATGGAGCAATATGAAAGTTCCGACTATGGAGACCAGGCCAATGAGAGGAAGTTTCCCATTTTTCGGGAAATTGCTCGAAACGCGGCACTGAAAGATTGGCTGGACTGGGATGACGGCTATTATAAGGCGACAAATGTCCCAAACTGTGAGTTGTTTTTTTCCTGGATATCCAGGGAGCCGGTTGAAGAAGATGATAGTGAAGAATTATCCTATGGTGACAAATACCGTGAACCGGCACTTGTTACACGGGATCATATCCGGATGCTGGGAAGTATTATTGATGACCGGAAGGCAATAGAGCAGTTCAAACAAACTCGTGATATTAACTCAGCATACCGCTTCAGCGACTATGTATTCCAGGAGCGTCAGCAAGCGGCTGTAAATTCCGTGAGTAATGAGATTGATGCACTGGGGAAAATGACCATCCAGGAAGAGAATCTCCCTGAGCTGGAAAACGTCCTGGGGCGTTTGCAGGGGATTGTTGACCGTGCAAAAGCATCCGGGTTGTCCGGAGTTGAGCAGAAAGCCGTTTTTCATGATCGGGTCGATGCGCACTTTTCAGATATTTCCATTACCGGCTATAAAAGGCTGCAAAATGTGAAAATATCAAAATTATCGCGGATCAACCTTTTTGCCGGTATTAACAACTCAGGTAAAACAACGCTTCTTGAAGCAGTCTATCTTCTGTGCAGGCAGAATGATTTTGCGGGACTTCTGGAAGTTATCCGCCGAAGAGGGAAGGTCGCGGAAGATCGTATAAATCCTGAGTGGTTTCTGGGGCAATTAACTAATGAAATAAATATTTCAGGGCGATTTGACAATAATGATGCAACGGTGCAAATCCGCCATTATAAAGAAGAAAATTCCGGGATCGATCAATCCCGTTACCTGGAATCGATTGAGATTACATCGGAATTTTCGAAAAGCAGCCAGGAGTCATTGACGAGGATTTATAAAGGCAGGGAAAGAGAAACCCATGCGAGCGGTATAAAAATGCTCTGTCCCTCAGTATTCAGCAGTCCCTTCTTTCTGAATGAACCACACCGGTATGCGCCGTTTTATCACAAGAGTACGCAATCCAAATCATTAGCAACGATATTTGAGTTCATCCGGGAAAAGGTCGTTTCCAGTATAACGGATATTCGTTTGGTTGATGAGTGGCAGCGTTTTCTTGTTGCAGATACAAATTATGATTATACTCTTGATTTGACCGAATATGGCGAAGGACTTCAACGCATATTTTTTATATCCTTGCTTTTTGCTTCGGCAGCAAACGGCGTGTTGCTGATAGATGAGTTTGAAAACGCGATCCATACTGAGCTCATTGGAAATTTTGCCGATTTCATTTCCGGCCTGGCGGATATTTTTAATACCCAGGTGTTTCTCACTTCTCACAGTAAGGAGTGTATTGATTCTTTTATTAAAAATATCCCTGATATAAATGATCTTTCCGCCTGTGCACTGGTGGAACATGAGGGGCAAATTTTAGCCAGGGAGTTTTCAGGTAAAGAGTTCAGGGGACTGGTTGAAGCCGGGAATGTTGATCTCAGGAGGGCTCGATAGATGGAAGAGGTTAAGGCGCTCCTGGTCTTCTGCGAAGGAGCTCATGATGTTGCATTCTGCCGGTTGGTTTTTAAGTATTATTATAATATCAAGAAAATTGACTGGAAATTTAGCGAATATCCTGCTCCTTTTAACCAGCTTTTTAAAGCAAGTGTGGAAAAACATTCCTTAAAGGATTTGAGCCTGGATATGGCTAAGAAATTTTTTCTTCCTAACTGGACTTTGTACAGCGAAAAAAATAATTTAGTTATACTGTTATTTAATACGGGGGGGAAAGAGTATATCGATAATCCAAAGAAGTTTCTTGCCGAATTTATACCACTCCTGGACCAGGTTACTGTTTTTCCGGATGATGCTTCGAAAATAGTTCATGAATGCCAATACCTGTTTTTTTATGATCGGGACTATCATGAACCGGAAAAGATATTCCGGGATTGCAAAGATAAATTGTCCCGCATTAGCCTGGATGATGACCGAAGTGTAGATTTTATAACGGAAGATTTCTCTATTGATAACAGCAATGACCTGGCTGCAGCCTGTATGAATAAGAAGGTGGGGGCATATATTTTCTCTTCTCCCGGTTCAATGGGAACCCTGGAAGATATTTTGCTGCCGATATATAGATCTAAGAATGAAGATTTGTTTGATAAAACCACTTCTTTTATTGACAGTTGTTTTTCATGGAAAACGGAAGATGAAAAAAGTAAAACCAGGATTTCCGCACGGGCAGGCCGAAAAAAAGCCATTATTTGTACTGCCGGGCAGGGGAAAAAACCTGGACGCCCTTTAAGCGCTATTATTGATGATGACGTGCTTGGAAGCAACCAGGCTTTTAAAGCAAATGACTCAGTAAAAGCATTCGCAGAATTTCTGGCAGATTTTGCTGATTTGATTTAGAGTATCGCGATAATATTATATTGACATCTATCTATTTCATGATATTATTATAGAAGGTATTGTGTAAATACTACCAATAAAGCCCTTTTATGGTGTTTTATTGATATTATAAGAGCGATAAAGGGTTTAATCATGAAAAATATGATAAAATATGTTTCAATGATTTTGTTTCCGCTGTTTTGTATCGTTCTTTTTACGGGGTGCGGCAAGGCCGGAGACCCGGGGGCGGTAGACCTGTCGAAAGTGTATCGCTGGAAGCTGCAGGCTCAGTCCCCGGCTCAAAATCCCGATTATATATCTCTTCAGCGATTTAGTGAAAATATTAAAAAAATGTCCCATGGGCGATTGCTCATCACCCCCTATCCGGCCGGAATCATAACCAGGGGGGAGGGGATCTTCGACGGGGTGAAAAACCGGGTTACGGAAATGGGGATGGGCTGGCCCAACTGGTGGCTGGGCAAAGACCCGGCCTGGAGTTTTCTGCAAGCCGGACCTTTCGGGTTTATGACGATTGAAGAATCAATGATCTATTTCTATGAAGATGAAGGCATGAAAATAGCCAATGACCTTACCCGGCCTCATGGGATCCTGTGGCGGCCGGCCTGGTGGGCAGGCATGGAATTCGGGATACTCACAACCTTCCCTGCCAGGGGATTGAACGATCTCAAAGGGAAAAAGATCAGGATGGGGCCCGGTCTTCCCTATGAGACCCTGGCAAAAGCAGCTGGCTGTTATACGGTGCCCATTGTGCCGGAAGAGATATACGATGCCTTAAAGAATAAAGTGATTGATGGGGTAGAATGGACCGTGCCGGGAGCCACCTGGTCAATGAAGTTTCATGAAGTGTGTACCCATATTATTTCTCCCGCCATATGGCAGCCTTCGGTACTGGGAGATTTTTTAATTAACCGGGAGGCCTACAATGAATTGCCCGAAGATTTGCAAACAATCCTTGAAGTTGCCATACGGGAATACGCCCTCTACACCACTATTCACGGGAAAGCGCTCGATATGGAAGCGCTGAAAAAATATAAAGAACATGGAATGGTAATACAAAAGTGGTCTCCCGGCGATATAGCCCGGTGGAAAGCCGCGGCAAAGGAGATCTATGCCCGGTATCGCGCGTCGAGTCCATCGTTTAAACGGGTCTATGACAGTAAGATGCGCTTTAAAAAGAAATACCGCGAGTATAATGAGTTATTTAAACCGTATGAATAATGAAAAATTCACTATTAATAAAAACCGCAACCTTTATCTTTTTGACAATCTTTTTGTCTTTTTTACTTATGGGAGTCTATTCTTTTATAAATGACCGGAATGACAGGATCGCAAATCTCTATGATGATGCCCACAAGATCACCAACCGGGTATCGTTTAATCTCGTCCTTCCGGTGTGGAATTATATTTATAAAGAAATGCTGCTGCGAGAAATATCGGAAAAAGCCGCTTCCGATATAATTAATTACGAAATGGCAAACACCAATGTCTCCGCTATTGTTGTATATGGAAATTTTGGCCAGCTCTTCATGGGAAAGATCCGGAACAGGAAAGGAGAACTTTTTCCCTATGAACCGGACAGACTTACCCTGCTCCCGGAGAAACCTTTTTATTCAACATCCCAACCGATTGTTAGTGAAGATGTTACCATTGGGAAAGTGGTTGTGTACATGACCGACAGGGCCTTAAACCGGGAGCTGGTTAAATCTCTCTTCTATACGCTGCTGCAGCTGTTTATTGTTTCAGGGATTACGATTCTCATTTTATTTTTTGTGTTAAAACGTATCATCGTTGATCCCATAATTTCTTTAACCGCCTGTATCAAAGAGGTCGATGAAGACCACTGGGGAGTAACTGCCAATATTCGTTCTACTGATGAGATCGGGAAGCTGGCCGGGGCTTTTAACCAGATGAGCAGGCAATTACAGAAGAGTTTTGAAAAGATCAAATCACAGGTCCGGAGAATTGAGGCCGATTCCCGGGAGCGGGAAGACCTCCTGGAAGAACTGGCAGAGAAAAATGAGACCCTGGAAACAGAGAATACCGTGCGAAAATACGTGGAAGAGGAGCTTTCGCGGTCAGAGGAAAAATACCGCAGTATCTTCGAAAATGCCTTAGAGGGGATTTTTCGAATATCCTCTTCCTATCGTCTGCTTATGGTAAACAACGCTTTCGCAAAAATGCTGGGCTATTCTTCATCGCAAGAGGTGCTGGAAAATATCAATATGGTAAAAGAGTTCTTTGTTGATGCTGTCCAGCGGGATTCATTGCTGGACCTTGTCGTTGAAAAAAAAATTGTAGAGCATTTTGAAGTCTCTGTTTGCGGCAAGGACGGCAAAATAATCCCGGTTTCAATCAATATCATGTCTATCTTTGATGACGTTGGAGATGTGCGCTATTATGAAGGAACCCTGGTGGACATTACTGAAAAGCGGGAGACCGAAGAATTACTCATCGCGAAAGAGGCAGCCGAGGCTATTGTCCGGGCCAAAGGAGAGTTCCTGGCTAACATGAGCCACGATATTCGAACACCCATGAACGCGATCCTTGGTTTCGCGGAGCTGCTTGAATCGGAAGCCTGCGACCCCATCCCGAAAAAATATGTATCCACAATATTGTCCAGCGGCAAAATGCTGCTTGGCCTTATTAATGATATACTTGATTTTTCCAAGATCGAAGCCGGAATGATTGATTTGCAATACAGTGCCATAAATCTCAGGGCTATTTTAAAAGGAATAGAAGATGTCTTTTCACGCAAGGTCGAAGAAAAAGGGCTCATCTTTGTTCTGGATATCGATCCGTCCCTGCCGCAATGGGTGGTAATGGATGAGGTCCGTCTGGGGCAGATCCTTTTTAATCTTATTGGCAACGCGGTTAAGTTTACCGCGGAGGGGCAGGTGAAACTCTCGGCACACGTGGGAAGTCACGGCGCTTCCGGCAAAACTATAGAACTGGTTCTTCGTATTGAGGATACGGGCATTGGTATTATCGCGGACCAGCAGGAAATAATTTTCGAGGCGTTTAAGCAGCAGGAAGGGCAGCCGGGTGTCCGCTATGGCGGCACAGGGCTTGGATTATCCATTACCAGGCAGCTTGTTGAATTAATGGAAGGGACAATTTCCGTTGAGAGTGAACCGGGAAAAGGAGCGGTCTTTGAAATACGGTTCGGTACTGTTGTAATTGATTCGGTAATTCAAGAGACCGGGCAGGGGGATGAGATCCCCGGGGAGTCAATTCAATTTGAACCGGCATCTATATTAATTGTTGATGATATTGAGACCAACCGGGATTTGCTGGAATCTTACCTGGCAGGCTCCGCGCTAACGGTGATTTCAGCCGGAAATGGGCTGGAAGCCATTGACCTGGCCCGGGAGCATAAGCCGGATCTCATAACCATGGATCTCAGGATGCCGGGTATGGACGGGTATGAAACAATTGAAGTGTTAAAAAATGATGAAGCGTTGAAAGATACTCCTATTATTATTATAACGGCTTCCGTTATGAAAAAGGATGAGTATAGGATTATAAGCACCGGGGCAGCCGGGTTTTTAAAAAAACCGGTTAACCGTTTTTCATTTTTACGCGAATTGGCCCGTTTTATTCCCTATAACCTTAGCGCCTCACTTAAGCCGGAGCCGGCATCTTCCCGGATGTTTCCCCAAAACGGGTCGTTTAACCGGGAAGAAGTGATACGTTCCATTGAGTTGCTCTCGGCCGAAGAAAAAGATGAACTCCGGAAGCTGCTGGGCAGTCTGGAATCTGAGATTACCGAAAAATGGGACCGCATACGAAAAACATTTATTATTGGAGAGATTGAAGAATTCGCCCAACTGGTGCTGGAAAAGAGCAATGGGTACGCGGCCGCGGTCCTTGTTGATTGGAGTAATAAATGTATCATAGAAGCAATGCATTTTGACGTAGAAAATCTTACCCGGACAGTGAATGAGTTCCCGGGCTTGCTAAAGAGTATCAAAAAAGGGCTATAGGAGAAGCGGGGTCAGCACTCTCAAGAAACTAAATTGTGCAAGTGAGCGGGCCTGGAAGCATCCCTCTTCTAAATGCTGCGGAGCGAGTTCCGAACGTTCTGCAGAGGTATTGCTCCCGGTAGGCATAATTTACATTCCGGGTTGATATACCTTATATAGCCCGCTCTGCGGGGTCAGGTGCTCTCAAGAAACTCTTTTTGCTTGTGCGCGGGCGTAGAAGCAGCCCGCAGTACTATTTAGTCTCTGATCTATATTTTTCCCGCTACACAGGGTCGATCGTGTCTTGATATACCGAAAA
>JAAENB010000804.1 GCA_024224995.1 bacterium
ATGAAGAAGAGGTAAGCGAGTACGAAGTACATCCTTCTCCAATACGGAGCGCGATTTTTAACGCGGGGCAAACCAGTCGAATTAACGTTGGTCACTTTATGGCCGGCCTCGTTACCGATAATCACCTATGGGACAGGTGGAAGGGACAGATGCCGGTGATCTACAATGCGGCATCGTTATAATGCTTGTACTTTATTCAAACCTGACATACTGTTGTCACAACAATGTGTTATATTAGGTATAATTGAAATACAGGAGAATCCATTATGCAAAATAAACAAAAAACAATCGTATCAAAATTGCCGAAAAACGGAAGAATAGGGAGATTTGTAAAAATACTGGAAAAAGAAGTAAAAGAAGATGTTTTAATGAAAATAATGGATGGATCGGAGAAGTATGAGTCCCTGAAGCCGGAAAAAAAGGCTTCCTGGTGGGGGAACGCGATTGAGAATATGGAAAATGAACTGGGGCGGGAAAAGTCCGTTGAAATAATGAATGCTTGCGGCGCGAAATGCTGTGGGAAAGGTCAGCGGAAGACAGCAAAAAGATTGATGGATGAATCGAGCTCTATGGAAGAATTTCTTGAAAAAGTCAGTACTTATGAAGTAAAAGAGGGAGAAATTGAATATAAATTGGTTGACAATAACACGATTATTGGGAAGCATAATAGATGCTTTTGCGGCCAGGTAAAGAAATCAAAAGAAAATTTCAAAAATGATACGTACTGTCAGTGTTCAGTTGAATTTAATAGACAGTTTTTCCAGGCAGCGTTTGATAAGCCGGTAGACGTAACGCTTAAACAATCCATACTCAATGGCGGAGATTTTTGTGAATTTATCATTTCTATTAAAAACAAGTAAAAACAGGTAAGGTGAAGAAATGAAATTTGACCGGATGCTCAATAAAGCGGTAAGACCTTCGGAAGGTGAAATGCTGGAATTTATTGGAAGCAGAGTTGATTTATGGGAACGCATACACAACTATGTGAAGGAACATTATGATTTTAAACCGGAACTGGCGTTCTTTACGAAAAAGTACGGATGGACCATCCGTTACAAAAAAAGCGGTAGAACGCTTTGTTATTTTTTTCCTGAGGACGGGGCCTTTTCAATATTGATCGTATTGGGAGCAAAGGAGTCCGCGAACGTTGAATCAATAAAGAAAAAACTAAATAAAAAAGTCAGGACTGTTTTTGAAAACACGGAACAATTACGCGATGGCCGATGGATGTGGATTCGAATGTTGGAAAAATCGGATATTGATTCATTAGTCTTATTACTTACAGCAAAAAGAAAGCCAAAGGATATTACTTAGAATATGTCTTTAGATAATGAACTTAAAACAGAATTGTATGGGAAGGGCGCGGGTTTCGTTTATTTCGTAGATGTATCGCAGCTATGGGAAGAGCAAAATAAAGGATACCCCAATGCCGTATTACTGGGGATTCCCTTATCGCCAAATTCTATTCAGGAAATAAGTCTCGATAATCCGGATTATGATAAAGAATTTCATCAAAATGAGGACCTTGCCGACAGTATCGCGGATTATACCGCAGAGTATCTTACGGCAAAGGGATATTCCGCCTATTCTCAGTCGGAAGATAGTGTTTATACAAGCGGTTTTTTCGTTGAGGAAACGAAAACAACGCCGCTGCCCCATAAAACAATTGCGGGACTCGCAGGCCTGGGATGGATCGGTAAACACAACCTGCTGGTAACCCCGGAATTCGGGAGCGGCATTTGCATGTGTACGGTTTTAACTGATGCTCCATTAAAGACGGTTTTGCATGGTCCTCTGGATTCTCAATGCGGCAATTGCAGTATTTGTAAAGATATTTGCGCGGTAAAAGCAATTAAAGGGAATGCATGGGATATCAAAACCTCAAGAGATGAATTGGTTGATGTATTTACCTGCCATCCCTGTTTGAAATGTCTGGCTCTCTGTCCGTGGACACAAAAGTATATGAAGAAAAATCTAAAAAAATAAAGCCCGGATATCCCAAATCTAATAAGAAATGGCAAGAACAATGAAGAAAAACCTTCTCCTGTTTATTGTACTGTTCTCCACGTTGTCACTTACCGCGTCAGAGTTGGATGAGAAGCTGTGGGCCGGGTCTTCGGCTCCGCTCAGACACCGGATGGCCGGGAAAAAATAGGTCAGAAACTGTGGTGATACCGGGGTCTGTTTTGCGAAGATGCTCCGGGCGAGGGGTTTGGTTCTGAGAGACGTTGCACGCAACGTCTCTCTTCCCGGAAAACCGGCTCTATTTAAAAAGAGTTTTTTGAGAGTGCGGACCCTGCGAAGCAGGGAAAAAATAGATTAGAAACTAAATAGTACGTCATATATAAGGTATATGAACCCGGAATGTAACCTATGCCCGGAGCAATACCTCCGCAGATGTTCGGAACTCGCTCCGCTCAAACAGCCTCACAACCCGCGGAGGCATCGCTCCGGCCATAGGTTACATTCCGAATGACGTTTTTCGGTATATCAAGA
>JAAENB010000805.1 GCA_024224995.1 bacterium
CGGTTTCCGTGACGTTTTTGTGTAGGGGAGAGGCATGCCTCTCCCCTACACAAAAACGTCACAGAGGGGTAAACCCAAATAAACACCTCGTACGGGCACGGCGCGCCGTGCCCGGAGCATCTTCGCAAAACAGACCCCGGTATCACCACAGTTTCTGACCTATTTTTCCCGCACCCTCAAGGGACTCTTTTTAAATAGGGCCGGTGTCTGAGCGGAGCCGAAGACCCGGGTCAGCTGCTCGTAACCCTATACCACTCCACAATCCCGTCAAGAATTAATAACAAAAACAGGTTGACATATTATATTTCTTACCATACTTTTCACGAACAGGTATCAGGTATGATCAAAAAAATATTTAAATTTATAATCAAATTTATTGCCACTCTGCTGCTCCTCATAGCTGTATCGGCGGCTGTTATTTTTATCGCCTTTGAGGTGCCGGAACTTACCTCTTTTGTAGTCCGCACAGTGGGCAATAAGGATCTGGCAGAGAAAGGGATTAAGCTGGAATATACTTATATCGCCGAAGGCATGTATCAGCAGCCCATAATTCATCCCTTTACAAGAAGCATTGCGAAATATTCAAAAAAGACCATATCAATCAAAGCCATTAACTCATATACTGTGGGCAATTTCGACAAAGACAGCGGCAGCAAGATATCATCAGCATCTAATTTTCTTGATCCCACAAGCAAATTCAAAGATTCCTGGTTTGGTGTGTTTATTATTATTGATGACCCCGCGCTTAAGGGCAGATATTATATGCTTAATGACCCAAACGGTTCTCCCGGCGATATAGAAAATTTTAAGATCAGGGCTCTTTTAAAACTTCCGGAACTGGACCAGATGCTCATTGTGAATACCACGCACCAGGGACAAAAGAACTATCCCTTTAGCCGTCTTCTGAAAGATTTTTTCTTCTCCCCAAAAGAAGGCTCCGAAGTCATTGGAGAAATTATTTCCGATAAAAAAAAGAATCCCTGGCTTAAGATTACTTCGGAATTCAACACTATTTCCGCCCTCACCGACACCAGCGTCTCAGATATGACCCATTTCGGTTCTATCAGGAGTTTTGTTGGTCTCCCGAATAAAGAGGTCTATGAATATGTTGATCCCTGGCACCCTGTCACTGTCAAGGGTTCGGTCCTTACCCGTTATTTTCCCTGCGGAAAAACAAAATTCTGGGCTGTGGTTTATTATAACGGCAGCTCCTTTTTTAATAAAAAAGGGGGCGATATCGACACCTGGGAAAACAGCGATATTCAGGATCTGTTCCACAAAATGTTCATGAACCTTGAAATAGACTGCCTTGATTAGTTCTTAAGAAACTCTTTTTAAACAGGGCCGGTTTCCGGGGTGCGACCCCTGCGAGGGGATTTTATCCCGGGGCTCTGCTCTGTTTCACGGGGTTGAAACCCCGGGTAGCCCCATGCAGAAACCGATCCATTTTTTTTAAACAGTTTCTGACCTATTTTTCCCGGTCGGGGTCGCCTGCCTGGGGTGTAAATTCAGTGACCTGCTTTGTTTGGCTGTGTTTATGTTTGCATCCTCTGGATGCGATTTAATTGCTCCATCGACCCAGGTAACCAATAATTCAGGGTTTCTAATTAACAAAGTAACTGTTGGAGGTGTTGAATTTACTGAAAATCTTTCCTATTGTTATGACGGCTGCTCTACGGGATTTATAGATGTGGATGAGGGAAGTAATGCCATTATGCTGCAGCGTACAGCCTCTTCTGCCTGGGAAACTATTGGTTCTGTTGGGTCTTTTGAGGCCAATACTCACTATGCAGTGAATATCGTTATGAACGGCAGTGACCTTTGCGCGGAGTTGTATATCCGGCATCAGACCGATTCATATTTTAATGATGACACTACCAAAGAACTTATCGATACGGTGTGCCGATAAATATGTACTGGCACGGCGCGCCGTGCCAGTACATAGAATCTAAAGAGGCAAGAAATTTATTTGTTATTGGGAAAAAACACATCAATAATAAGCGCTGTCACAAGCCCCAATGCCGCTCCTGCCAGGTGTGCCCGGGGAAGAGAAATAAACTCGCCGGAGCTCACAAAGACCGTTGTCCCCGTAACCAGTTCAAAAATCATCTTCGCAGCCAGGGCAAAAAACATAATAAGGCCGGTTGCGGCAAAGCCATAACTCTTTACCCGAAAGGCCTCTACAATATATGCCGCAGCCACATAAGCAAAGAGGGCAATTGCAATAGCCGACAGTCCCCGGTAATGGACCATTCCAGGCAAAAGCACCCATAAAATACCGGAAATAAGCACCGGACCTGCCAGCATAATAAACCAAAAAGAAAAAGAATTATGCCGATAACTTGCCGGACCGAGTATCATAAAAGCAAAGAGATCCCAGGATAAATGGTCCCATGACCAGTGCACCAGGTGACCCGTTATTAGTCTCCAAATTTCCCCGGCTCTGATCATCTCTTTATCGAACTGCAAAAAAAGAACCGCAGTCTCCGAAGACTGAACCAGCACTACAGCAAGCGAGATCATGAACGGAATAATGAGCCATAATTTTGTTGATATCAGCTTTAATATTCTCATAATTCTTTCCTTTAACGGGGTCATGGGCCGGGACCGATCACCGATTACCCTCTTCTCCTCCGTTTCCATCCAACAAGCAGGCCGCCAAAAGAAATAAAGAGCAGCGCCGTCAGGGGATCAATGGCACCACCGCCGCCGCCACCGCCTCTGTAAGAAGAGCTTCTGTAACGGAAGGCAGGTTTTTCCCTGTCTACGCGGTAATTTCTCACGGGCTGGGAGCTTCTTTTTTGCCGGGCCTGGTGTTCAACAGCGGTTCTTTGAAGATTTCTTCTTTTTATGCCGTGCCGTTGAAAAGCATCATCTTTTAAAACAAGCATGGAAGTCTCATCAGTTACCAGCTGGTACTCAACACCAAGTTTACGGATACCAAAATTCGCCTTATTGGAAGAGAGCAGCCCGGTATTCTTAAGGTCTTCGAACATTTCTATCCGGTTAAGAGCCCAGAGCCGTTCTATTTCCGGGTTCTCAGTGGCAATTTCCGGGAACTCAAAAGCCGTGGCATAGGTTTTATCTTTTCCCGTTAACGAAGCCTTCAGAGCCACAGAAGCTTTCCCGGCATTTTTATACCGGCCGAAAAAGACCAGCTGCTCTCCCTGGTAGACTTTACCCATATTCAAATCGGTCATATCAAAAATATCAACTCCACGGATCTTTAATACGGCGTTATGAAGGCACTCATAAGTAACCTTATTTTTAGCCTTTAATATTTGCCCGATGATATCATCACTATTGGAAACACCGGAATAAAACCCGCCGCTGGCATTACAGACAGTACGCATAAGGGGCCAGTTCGCGCCATTGCCCATGACAAAGCCGAAGACCCGCACATCGTATTTTTTCATTAATTTATGGAAAGCCCGGGGGTCGACAGTACCGGTATTCGTAACCGCGTCAGTAACCAGGATAACACTGGTGGCCCGTTCTTCATTATTGACTTTACCGAGGCAGAGTTTCAGGGCATTATAAAGATTGGTCCCCCCGCCGGTACGCAGGAACGCAGCCTTTTTAGCCCATTTTTTTACATTAGCGGGCGTGGCACTAACCCAGCGGCTTGTTAATTCCCGGGCATTGCCTTCAAAAGTAATAATTCTAAAGCGGTCTTTTGAGCTCATTTTACCAAGGGCTTTAACAACTCCCTCGGTTAGAACTTTAATTTTGCCGCTCATACTACCTGAGGTATCGAGCACAAAGAGATAATCCGCGCCGTTCGATAACGGTTTAAGATCCAGACCGGGCGTAACAACCATCATAAAGGACCCGGGTTTATTTTTCGACTTGCGGTATGGGATTAGCTCAATACGGCCCGGAAGATTATCCTTAAACCGGTAATAGAAAATAAAATCTTTGCTCAAATTGGCGCCGGTAATTTCATAGCTGGCCTTATACGTGCCCTGAGCCAGTTGTTTATTATCCGTCACAGTGGCGGAATAGCCCGGAGTTCTAACGGAACTCAGGGGATAGGCCGATTTAAGCTCCACATCAATAGCCAGCATACCTTCAACTTTAGAGTTCGTGGTCCAGAAACTGCCGGCAGCAGAATCAGTGCCGCCCTCTTCAAGAGGATAGGCATATCGCCCAATACCGGTATCAATTTCCAGGGGCTGGTAATAGACAAAACGAACAACAGCACGTTTTTTCGCGCGAACCGGAGAAACACGGAAATCGAAGCTTTTGTACCCTTTTTTAGAAGCAAGGCCCGATTCGTTCCCCCTGTCCCGTTCTTCTTCATATATTTTTTTAGCCTTTTCTTTAGGAATAACTTCGCCTTTGATTTCACGTTCACCAATGGTAACAGTCACCTCGGAAAGACTGGCACTTTTAGGGAGCGGAAAGGTATAAATAGCCTCAAGATCCTTATTATTCGGATTAAAAAAGGTCTGCACAACTTCGGTTATTGCAAAACCATTATTAATAGTAACTTTTACGTTATGATCTTCAATTTTAACAGGGGAATACCCCGCGCCAACAGGAGTAAGAGTTCCTGCGGCATATACTTCCATAAGAATACCGCATCCACAGATTAGAAGTCCCGTAACTGCGGCCATAAAAAAAGTCTTCCAGCTTCGAGTTTTTCGTTTTATCATAAAATTCCTCCTTTTTAAAAGACAGTTCGAGGTTCAAGGTTTGAGGTTCGAGGTTTTTTACCGCAAGGACGCTACCGATTACCGATAACCCCGCCCCCAGGGCGACCGATCACCTTTCCCTTTGCCCCTTTTACCTGCCTAATATACGCTTTATTGAGGCAGCAATCCTCCCGAAACCGGTATTTGCTAAAAACAGGACATCTCAAAAACAGCAATTTCTGAAAATGGGAGCCTGCAGGAGCCGAAGTGTCCTCTGAGACCGGACCGGGTTTCGCAGGATCGGCAGGTCACTGAGCGGAGCCGAAGTGCCCTGCTTTTTGAAAAAAATAATAAAATGATTGATATGTTTCACGATTTTTTGCATTATGTTCATAGAATGATGCTAATAATGCCCGGATTCCCTGAACAAAGGTGAAATTTGGTTCCTTTTGAGGCATTTTTGAGCGTAATTTAACACAAAATAGGGATAATATAATGGCAAAAGGATTAATTGTTGATGATTCAAAATTTATGAGACGGATTATCAGGGAAGCGCTTGAAAGCGGAAACCATGAAATCATTGCAGAAGCCGACAACGGTTATGACGGACTTGAATCATATAAAGAATTAAAGCCCGATTTTGTCACAATGGATATAACTATGGGAGGAAAAGACGGGGCACGGACAATCAAAGACATAATGGAAATTGACCCCGACGCGAGAATAGTGGTAGTCTCCGCTCTCAATGAAACGGTAATTCGCGGAATAGAAAAGGATGTGAATCCCAGCGCTTTCATTACAAAACCATTCGACAGAAGCCAGTTATTGGATGCGATCGCAAAAGCATTAGCCAAATAGAATAAAGTCTATGACCCAAAATTTTATCAAACTATATTCTACCTCAAGCGAGCCGGACTGCGCCTTTTTATTAAGTCACGGTTCTGTTTTTTTTTATGCTTCAGAGATGGATAAATATGCCATCAAAGGAAATAACCTCATAGTTGGCGCAACCGAAGTAATCATGAACCACATGCTCAATGAGAGCACCGAAAGAATGGAAACAGCGGTTGCCGACCCGGACAGCTCCATTAAACGAATGCCCGTGGAAAAATTTATCTCGGGAATGAATTCGTATTCATTTATACTCAATGTTTCAATGGTTCTGGCCAAACAGGTCCTGCTGACGAACCGGATTATCAACAAGAATCTTAGCGAGCTTTCGGGAGATGAGAATGAGACCAGGAAGCTCTCAATTCAGTACTACAGCATTGTGGATTCACTCAAAGACGAATGGGATAAAAGAAAACTGCCCTGGTTAAAGGACCTGGTAAAAAAATTCGAAGTAAGCCTGGTATATAAAAGAGGAGAGGCATATTTTAGATCATCTGAGCCAACCAAAATAGAAGCAGCAACGCAGTTAACCAAAAACCTGGTTGAATATCCCCGGGGGACTGTAATTTGTGAAGAAAACACCAGCGGAGAGGAAATGTATATCCTCCAGAGCGGAACCATTGATGTACTCATAAACGAAAACAAGGTAGCAGCTATAGAAGAGCCGGGAACCGTATCCGGAGAAATGGCCCTGCTTCTTGGAGAGAAGCGAACCGCGACCCTGAAAGCAAAAAACAACGTGGTTTTAACCAGGATAACCAAAAAAGACCTGAAAGAAATAGCCAAAAAAGAGAACTCGCAGGAAGAGAGTAATATTCTTCAAGGAGTTTCATTTGCTCTTGCCAAAAGACATTATTACAATACAGTAAAAATCGGCAGTATTAATAAATCCATACTGGAGCAGGCACTGGCCGAAGAAGACGGATCAAAAAAGCCCTCGCAGCTGCAAAACACCAAAAAAGAGTTGCGGTCATTAAAAAATGCCCTTACCACCATTGCAATGGAAAAGAAAGTCGATTTTTTAGATAAATTGCTGGATGCTTTTTAATCCCGATACAGTTTGATATTAATTAGTATCGGGATAAAAGTTTCTGAGGCTATTTAATAGACTTGAGCCAGGACAGCTCCGCTTTTAAGTGATGTTCGAGATAGGTCATAATGTAAATATGTGATTGTTCCGCCGGAACATCCTGCTCTTCCTGGATTTTTTCTTTAATAGAATCGAGTTTTTCTTTAATCACGTCAATTCTATCTTCAACAAACTGCTCTTTTTGATCAGGAGTAAGAAAGCTGAGAAACATCAGTATGATATCAATATCAAAATGTATCATATTTTTATCAAAATATTGCTTTAACAGTTTTTTATAATGCTTTCTGCCTACGGGAAGAATTTCATAAACATATCTCTCAGGATTGCCGCTCTCTTTTTCCGTACCGACTTTTTTAACCCAACCATTATCAACGGCTTTTTTTATAGCATAATAAATCGATCCAAACTTGATATCAACATAATCTTCCATTTTTTCGACAATCTTTTTCTTGATCTCATAGCCGTAGAGATTTCCTTCCATAAGTAAGCCCAATATTGTAATTTCGATCTTCATAACTCGCCTCTTTTATAGCTGCTGGTTTAAAACAGGAGTTCCCCCGCCCATTCCTGGTTCAATTACTAAACATTGTATATTGTATAATTAATATACTTTATCTCATAGTTAAAATCAATATTAATATTATTATTTAATTAAAAAAATAAAAAATATAACCATTTTTTTTTATATATGAAAAAGAGGTAAAAGGGGTCAGGGGCCGGGGATCAGGGGTCAGGTAGGGGCACGGCGTGCCGAGCCCGTGTGATGAGAGAAAAAGGTTGACGGAATGGGTGGAGTGGTATGAAAATTAGTTAAATTTGGGCAAGGAGTGGTTGAATGAAGTTGGAAAGCGCGATTGGAAGATTGGAATCAGGGGAATCGTTGAAGATATCCGCACTTGGGGACTCACTTACGTATGGGTGGATGGTACGGAAGGGGTATATTGACTTTTTTGAGGAGATGTTAGCTGCGAAGTATCGGGGCGGCAATTTTTCTATTGATAACCGGGGAATTCCCGGTAATACTGCTGAAGACGGGATTCACCGGCTTAGAAGAGACGTACTTGATTCAATCCCCAACCTGGTTCTTGTCCAGTTTGCGCTTAATGACATGTATATGGGATGCTCGGCCGAACGATTTAAGATTAATATTCAAACAATTGTAGACAGTATCCGGAATGACCTGGATACGGAGATCCTTCTTATGACTTCGGTCTTTATCAATGATGAAAAAGAGAACCGTATGGCCGATGAATTTTACAATAAATTGGAAGAAATTTCAGAAAAAGAAGCCATTCCCCTTGCACGGGTTCATGAATACTGGAAGAAAAAAGTCCGCGAAGGAACAGACCACGGCAGCCTGGTACAGATGGACCAGGTCCACCCCACTGTTGAAGGCTACCGCTTAATGGCCGAAGCCGTTATGGAAGTTTTTTAAGAACACCTGACCCGGCAAGGCCGGGAAAATATAGGTCAGAAACTGTTTATATAAATGGATCGGTTTCTGCCAGGGGATTTAGCACGGGGCTTTGCTCTGTCTCCCGGGGTTAAAAACCCCGGGCTACATGACTACACCCCTATAATGCCGCCATATGGCATTATCAGCGGGGCGACGTGTTGTAGCTCGGGGTTTCAACCCCGTGGACAGAGCAGAGCCCCGGGTAAGATCTTCGGGAACAGGCCC
>JAAENB010000806.1 GCA_024224995.1 bacterium
AGACCGATTGAATCGGTAAGTTCTTCCAGGTAACCGAGAAGCCGCTCAGCGTATTGCGTGTCGGTTTCATTGTGCTCCGGATCAAGTACACCATTGACACCGGTAAGTTCTTCTATGAACATACGCAGCCGCTTTGCGTAATCGGTGTTTTTTTCACCGGGTAGTTTTTTTAGCGCTTCCCCGGTTCCCGCGAGCTTTTCCGCGTACCGGCGAAGCCGCTTTGTGTAATCGGTATCTTTTTCACCGGCTAATTTTTCCAGCACGCCATCGGGAGCAGTCAGTTCTTCTACATACATTCG
This sequence comes from bacterium, assembly GCA_024224995.1. Next base: position 300 of record JAAENB010000806.1, read on the forward strand.
AAGCCGGTATACGTACTCATTGTAGCTTTCACCGGGCATCTTTTCCAGTAATCCGGTGCCACCGGAAAGTTCATCTATATAATCGTATAGCCGTGAGGCATATTCGTTGACGTTTTCACCGGGTATTTGTTCCGGCGTTTTGCGGTTACGCAGCAGTTCTTGCGCATGATGGCGCAGCCGTTTCGAATATTCCCTGTCCGTTTCTCCCGGCAGCCTTTCCGGTGTTCTATCGGTGCTTAAAAGTTCTTCTATATAATCAAGGAGCCGCGCTGCGTGTTCTTTGTCTGTTTCGCCGGGTAATTTCCCCAGCACACTACCGGGCCTGGCGAGTTTTTCAGCTTTCCGCTGCAGCCGCAGCGCGTAGTCTTTGTCGCTTTCTCCCTTCTTTTTTCTCAGTGTTTCCCCGGTTTCCGAAAGGTTTTCCGCATAGTGCCGCAGCCGTACGCTGTACTCTTTGTCTGTTTCGGCAGGTAGTTTTTCCGGAGCCCCGGCAATACGGGATATTTTTTTCGCGTCCCGCTCCAGCCGGAATGCGTATTCGCTGCCGCTTTCATACGGCAGTTTTTCCTGTAGACCGATTGAATCGGTAAGTTCTTCCAGGTAACCGAGAAGCCGCTCAGCGTATTGCGTGTCGGTTTCATTGTGCTCCGGATCAAGTACACCATTGACACCGGTAAGTTCTTCTATGAACATACGCAGCCGCTTTGCGTAA
>JAAENB010000807.1 GCA_024224995.1 bacterium
CGGAGAAATTCTGTCTGAATCCAGCGGCACCATCCGCTAAGGCTAAATACTACTGAGAGACCGATAGTGAACCAGTACCGTGAGGGAAAGGTGAAAAGAACCTCGAACAGAGGAGTGAAATAGAACCTGAAACCGTGCGCTTACAAACGGTCGGAGCCTCTATATGGGGTGACGGCGTGCCTTTTGCATAATGAGCCTACGAGTTACTTCTCTCTAGCAAGGTTAAGCATGAAAACGTGCGTATCCGAAGCGAAAGCGAGTCTGAATAGGGCGCCAAAGTTAGAGGGAGTAGACGCGAAACTTTGTGATCTACCCATGACCAGGTTGAAGCTCCGTTAACACGGAGTGGAGGACCGAACCAGTTGACGTTGAAAATTCTTTGGATGAGTTGTGGGTAGGGGTGAAAGGCTAATCAAACTGAGAGATAGCTCGTACTCCCCGAAATGTTTTTAGGAACAGCCTTGGGGTTGAGTGTCATAGAGGTAGAGCTACTGATAGGATGCGGGGGCTTCACCGC
>JAAENB010000808.1 GCA_024224995.1 bacterium
ATTAGCAAGCTTCATTTGTTCGTACTGGCCGCTGATAATATACGTATACCCGGAAAACCAGGGAATCTTTTTTTCTTTAATAAGAGAATCAATACGCGATTTGATATCATCCGCCAGGCTGCCGATATCCGATTGACGGGTATCGACAAAAAGCCAGGAAGTAAGACGGGCGTTTTCTGTTTTAATCCCGCCGGGCCCTTTTTTAATTTGAATGGAAGCCACTTCGGAAATAGGGATCTGCCCCCCCGAAGGAAGCGGGATGAGAATATTTTTCAGGGAATCAATGGACTCGCGAAAGGAACGGAGATAGCGAATATTCGCGGACCAGCGATTGGACCCGGAAATAATTTCAGTAACGGCTTTGCCGCCAACAGCGGAAGTGAGCACCTTTTGGATATCCATAATATGGAGCCCGTAAAAACCGGCTTTTTTCCGGTCGATATTATAAATGACATAGTTAGCGCCTTCGACCCGTTCGCCAATAACGGAGCTCACTCCGGGAATCCTGGACATATGCCCTTCAAGGGCTTTGGTAATATCCTCGAGTTTTTTCAGATTGTCCCCCATGACTTTAATGCCCAGGGGAGTTTTAATCCCCGTGGAGAGCATGTCGAGACGGGTTTTAATAGGCATGGTCCAGGCGTTAACCAGGCCGGGAAGCCGGACAGTGCGGTCCAGTTCATCAACGATTTTTTCGAACGTCATACCGTCGCGCCACAGGGACCGGTCTTTAAGCAGGATCGTTGTTTCGATCATGCTAAGAGGAGCCGGGTCAGTGGCGGTTTCGGCCCTGCCGATTTTGCCAAAAACCTTTTTAACTTCCGGAACTTTTTTAATAAGTTTGTCGGTTTCAATTAAAATTTCTCTGGCTTTGGAAGCGGAGATGCCGGGAATGGTCGTGGGCATATAGAGAAGGTCGCCTTCTTCCAGGGGCGGCATAAATTCATCGCCCATAGGTTTAACGAAAGTGATGTCGGTAAAAGGAATGCCAATACCCGTTAAGGGGATGAAGCTCAGGCAAAAAATAACAAGAGCCGCGACAAGGACTTTCTCTTTGTGGTCAAGGCAATAGGTAAGAATAGGAGTATAAAGACCGATTAAAAACCTGCTCACCGGGTGTTTTTCTTCCGAAGGGATTTTTCCGCGAACGAAGTAACCAACCAGGATAGGGAGGAGAACAATCGCGAGAAAGGCGCTGGCCGTCATGGCAAGGGTTTTGGTCATGGCAAGGGGAATGAAAAGACGGCCCGATTGTTCGGGCAGCGCAAAGACCGGGAAGAAACTAACGATGATAATGATCATGGACCAGAACAGGCCCGGAGCCACTTCAAGAGTGGAATCTTTGGCAGCCTCCCAGTATTGGGGACCGCTAATAGAACCAAATTCTTTCGTCATTTTTTCCAGGTGTTTATGCGTGTTTTCAACCATAACAACACTGGCATCAACCATCACTCCAATAGCGATAGCGATCCCTCCCATAGACATAATGTTAGTAGAAAAACCGAGAGCATACATAAGGAGAAAGGAGATAAGAACGCCCAGGGGAAGCACAATAAGGGCAACGAGCGCCGACCTGAAATGGAGCAGGAAGAAGATAGTAATGAGAGAAACAATAAAAAGTTCTTCCATGATTTTCCAGGAAAGATTGCTGATAGCCTTGCCAATGAGCTCGGACCGGTCGTAGGTAATATCGAATTTCACCCCTGCGGGAAGAGCAGTGCTCATATCTTTAATTTTTTTCTTGATCCGTTTAATGGTGCGGGGAACATCTTCACCCTGGCGCATAATAACCACACCGCCAACCACTTCACCTTTCCCGTCGAGATCCGCCAGGCCCCGGCGGATATTCGGGCCTTCTCTAACATGGGCAATATCCCCCAGGGAAAGAACCGCGCCTTCTTTAGAAGTGAGAACCGGGATGGACTTGATATCATCAACCGATTTCAGGTATCCTTTAGCCAGGATCATATATTCGGTTTCGGCCTGCTGGAAAAGGCGCGCGCCCATTTCCATGTTAGACATTTTAATGGCTTTTTCAATTTTGGCAATAGGGATCTTGTACTGGTACAGAAGGTTGGGATCTACCTCAACCTGGAACTGTCTTTTGAAACCGCCAATGGAAGCGACTTCACTCACGCCTTTAACTGCGGTAAGTTCATAGCGAATAACAAAATCCTGGAGATCACGCAGGTCGGCCAGGGTCTGTTTGCCCGAGGAATCCACAAGGGCGTATTCGAAGATCCAGCCCACGGACGTGGCATCGGGACCGAGTTCCAGGGAGACGTTGCCCGGCAGTTTGCCCTGCATACCGTTCATGTATTCAAGGACACGGCTCCGGGCCCAGTAGAGATCGGTACCATCTTCAAAGAGAATGTAGATGAAGCTGTATCCGAAAAAGGAATAGCCGCGAACGGTTTTCGCGAAAGGGACCGAAAGCATCCTGGTAGTGAGCGGGTAGGTAACCTGGTCTTCCATAACCTGCGGGGGCTGGCCCGGGTAGGACGCCTGGATAATAACCTGGGTATCGGAGAGATCGGGAATCGCGTCCATTTTAACCTGGGAAAGGCTCCAGAGGCCCAAAAGGGTAAGGACAGCGATTAAAATAAGAACCAGTAAACGGTTGGTAATGCACCATTCAATAATACGTTTCATAAGAGCACCTCCTGATCAATGCTGGTGTCCGGCCATCTGGCCTTTTTCCAGCGATTCTTTAAGCGACGCTTCGGAGTCGAGAAGGAATTGACCGTTCGCCACAACCAGGTCGTCTTTATTAAGACCGGCAGCAATAGCAGTCTTGCCCCTGGAATGGGACAGGACCGTAACCGGTCTTACTTGAAAGTCGCCATCGCCCAGGGAAAGAAAGACATAGTTTTTATCGCCGGAATAGATAACAGCAGATTCGGGAATAGTGATGGTTTTCCCTTTCAGTTTGGACTTGACTTTCACTTTGGCAAACATGCCGGGTTTGAGGAGAAAGAATTTATTCGGAACAACGATCTTGACTTTAATGTCCCTGGTTTTCATATCCAGGAAGGGATAAATAAGATCAATTCTCCCGGAGAACTTTCTGCCGGGATGGGCAATAGTTTCAATAGAAACGGACTGGCCTTTTTTAATAAAGGGAATATCTTTTTCAAAGATATGGATGTAGACCCATAGCACCCGGAGATCGGCAATACGGAACAGTTCCTGCCCGGTTTTGATGAACTGCCCCTGGAGAACAGTTTTTTTCACCAGCATACCGCTAATGGGAGAAGAGAAATAAGTAAGCCTGCTGGCTTTTTCGGTCTTTTCCAGCTGCTTAACCTGGTAGTTGGGAACATCAAGATAAAGCAGTTTCCTCCGGGAAGCAATGAGAGTTGGGTCTTTGCTCATATCATCGGGGTTTTTCCCTTGCGCGAGATACAGATTTCTAAGAGATTTATAGGTGATAATATACTCTTCTTTCGCCGCAAGGATCTTCTGGCTGTAAATACCCATGAGGTTTTTACCTTTGCTTATCCATTGACCTTCTTTTGAAACAAACAGCCGTTCAATCCAGCCGTCGTATTTGGTGCTGATAAGCACAAGCCTGTTAGGATCTTCGTTATAATCAATATGCCCGGAATAAACGGTTTCGCGGGTAAAGACCTCTTCAATGGCCGGAACAGTTTCAACTTTCGCGTTCCGAATAAGATCATTCGCCAGGGAGAAGGTAAAATGTTTCTCAAGAGGCGCCTCAGAGGTATTAGCGGAATGGTCTTTATGGTTGTCGGCTTTTTTGTTTTTTTTCGTAGAAACAAAAGAAAGGTTCATGGCGCAGATGGGGCAAATGCCCGGTTCCTGTTTAATAACCTGGGGATGCATGGAGCAGGTATAGTAGCCTTCGTCAGGAGAAACAGCCCCATCCTTTGAGCAGGAAATACCGGCAGCGAAAAAAGAAAGGATCATAACAACCAGAATGACCAGGCCGGTTTTACGGGATTTGTTATTTTTAAAATTAGTAATATTCATAAGTATACCCTCCATTATTTATTCCCCCCGGCTTTACCGGGATACGAGTAGAGCAGGTATTGTAATTTGAGTCTGGTAATCATCAGTTTTTTATATAAGATCGCCTCGTTCAGGGACGCCTTAAGAAAGAGACGGTAGGTATCAAGAACATCGAGCAGGGAGACCGAGCCCGCGGCAAGAGAAGATAATTGAGCCTGGTAAGCGGCCATGTAGCCCGGGAGGATTTCTTTGTTAAAGGCGGCAAAGGATTCCTGTTGTTTTTTAAGCATATTGCCGGAGCCTTCCCATTCACCGGAGAGAGAAATGTTAATATTCCTGAGCATTTCCTGTAATGATTTTTTCTTTTCTTCGGCAGCGGAAATACTGTGATTTTCTTTGAGCGGGTAAAACAGCGGCAGCGGAGTGGAGACTTTAAAGGAAAGAAAGTCTTCACCGGAGTCTTTGCCGGAAATTTCCTGACGGACGCTGTAGTTAAAACCGAGATTAACCCCGGGAAAGAGTTTGGCTTTTTCCAGTTCATGAGCGGCTTTACCGGCATTATACAGCTCAAGCATTTTTTTGTATAAAGGGTGTTCTTTCGCCAGGAAGCCGGAAGGGGACACCATAGCGGACCCGGCATTGATCCAGTTTTTGGAATCAACGGCGGAAATATTCCAGACCAGTTTGGAACCGCAGAGGCTTTCCATTTTAGCCTGCAAGGCAAGGATCTCACCATCGACCTCAGTGATCTTGTTGTTGATGATGGAGATATCGGCCTTAAGCTTCAGGAGATGGGAGCTGTTCATTTTATTAACCGAGACAAGAGACTCAGCGGTTTTAGAAATATTAATAAGAACGGTTTTATTTTTTAAGATGATCTCTTTCTTTTTGTAAAGGAACATCAGGGAATGGTAAAGGCGCTGGACCTGGAAAGCAAGCATATTCCTGGATTCATTAAGAGCTTCTTTTTCGGAAAGGTGTTTATGATAAAAGGTTTTTTTCCGGTTTGAAGATTCCCAGGGAATGGCAATAAATTGAGAAACGCCAAAGGTGATATTAGACATGGCATGATTTCCCATCGAGGGAGAAGAGACCGGCATATTCATGTATCCGAACATAAAGACCGGGTTTTTTTTAAAAATGCTCTCTTTATAGTAGGATTCTTCCGAAGCTTTGGTTTTATGGGCCTGAGATTTAAGCATTGGGCTGTTTTTAAAAGCCTCATCAAGAAAATATTCAACACCGCCGGCCATAAGCTCTTTACCGGGGATTAGTAAAATGATCAGCAGGAAATAAAAATAAATTTTCATAGGGTTACCGTCCTATTTTAAATATATATCAACATGGTTTATTCTTTGAGCTTATTCGCGGTTAATCAATATTAAATTTTTTATACTCTAGTAACGTCTCTAATAAAGTCAAACTTAATATAGCTCACCATAAGAATAATAATTTTTCAATTGTTTTATACCCCTACCCCCTATGGGTATACTAAAGATACGGATATCTAAAGCCGGGGTCAAGTTTTATATAAAAAAATTGAGAAAACAAAGGCAAATAAAAGCTATTATATAGAAGAAACTGCTTAAATAAGGAGTGATTCTTTGCGGATGTGGAGATTTACGGTATAGTGTGATATAATTTTATAATGATTTCTGTAGTAGGAAGAGAGATTATGGAAATTAGGGTCTTTTTGGACCTGGAGATGGAGCACAGGGCTAAAGGCTTTGAAAAGATTTCCCGCAATAAACCGGAAAAAGACCGGTTCAATAAGGAGCGGTTCGTTTTGCGTTTCATGATGGCATTGGCATTTTTTAATGCGGGAATTTTCTGCGGCCGTATCCTGATGACCCTGCATACAGTGATGCTGTTTCAGAACAGCACCTTCATTGGCATGAGCGCATGAGCACGAGGCCTCAATTCCCGACGCCGAAAGAAAAGTAAGGGTTGTTAACGCGATAATTAAGATTTTTTTCATGTACCAGCCTTTAAACCTTTATGGTAAGGACACCTAACTAACAAAAAGGTTACATTTTTTTAAGGATTTGCGGAGAAAAACGCCAAATTTTGCTGGTTCTTGAGAGCGCGGACCCGGGTCTTCGGCTCCGCTCAGACACCGGGAAGAATAGGTCAGAAACTGTGTTGAGACCGGGGTCTGTTTTGCGAAGATGCTCCGGGCAAAGGTCTGGTTCTGAGAGACGTTGCATGCAACGTCTCTCTTTCCGGAAAACAGGCCCTATTGAAAAAGAGTTTCTTAAGAGCGCGGACCCGGCCGAAGCCGGGCGTAAAATATTACTATTTAATCCTCATAATCCAAACAACAGACATGTTATCGGGCCGGGTTTCATCATCACCGGTTATGGTGTGGTTATGATTGTCAATGGAAGAAGAACTATATGTGCCGCCGGTATTCCCGGTTGTTATTTTGACACCGGTATAAGTAGGACCACTGCAAACAGTGGTGCAAACTTCGTCCACTTCCTTATTTTTGGGGTTGCCTATCCACTCGCACGTTTCTGTACATTTGCTTTTGTCTGACGAAGCTTTCGGAAGACTATGAGCATGGCTTCCGTCGAAGACAGTTTTCAGCCCATTCACTGCGGTAGTGTCATGCTCTACCTCTCCGGAAACTGAGCGGCCGCGCAGGAAAAGCTTTTCACCATTAAGATCGGGAACGAGCTCACCGTCATAAACGCTCTCAGCATCGGCAATTATTTGACCGTTGCACTCAACCCACCCGGCAGGAATCCCCGGAGTTCCGGGCAGGTTCTTATGCCATGCCTGGATAGACCCAACAGGGGCGGCTGCCAGTGTCAGGGAAGCAACCTCGCTTTCCAGGTCAGAGATCCTGGCAGTCAGGGAAGACAACTCATTAAGCCCGGTAGAAAGGGCGTCAATCTGAGCTTGTAAGCCGGAATCGGAACTTTTAAGGGAAGCTTGAAGGGAGGCCTGGGAGGCGTTTAGATTTTGGATATCGGCGTACATCCGGGAAAAAGAGAATTTCTCGTCCGAAGACTGGTCAGAGGAGTTGGAATTAAGCCCGGGCTCGCAGCTTGAGACAGTAAGAACAACAAAGAACAACAGGCTGGTAAAAGAAATGGGAATTAGTTTTTTCATAAAAAATCTCCTTTAAGATTATATATATTTTCTTCCTTGTACTGTGGAAGTTTTTCGCAAAACCACGGGAAACATAGGCGGACCTGTCTCACTAAAAAAATAGCGCAGCAAAGTAAAGGATGATAAATGAAATAGGAGTTTGAACTTCCGTGAACATGGGGGCATGCACAAAAAAACCGGAAACCTGAATCTAATTTTTGATTCCAAACCATGTTAAAGAAGAGTTATGATGTTGTCAAGAACAGAGAAAAAAAAGTCACGACCCACGTACAAGCACAATTAAGTTTCTTGAGAGCAACTGACCCGGGTCTTCGGCTCCGCTCAGACACCGGATGGCCGGGAAAAATAGGTCAGAAACTTTGGGTATACCGGGGTCTGTTTTGCGAAGATGCTCCGGGAAAGGGTTTGGTTCTGAGAGACGTTGCAGTGCAACGCCTTTACTGGCTGGTTTCTGGCCAGGGCTATGGAGATTCCGGGAAGGAGTGCGGCCCCTGCGAGGGGTGCGGCCCCTGCGAGGGTATTCGGTACCTGTAGGGGCTCGGCGTGCCGTGCCCTCACGTTGTTTCCCCCTCTGTGGTGTTGACCCGGGACAAATCTCCGGAAACCAGCCCTATTTAAAAAGAGTTTCTTGAGACCTCGAACCTCAAACCTTCCCCCTCCCCCGGAAAACATTAATGCTTGACGAAAAAGGGCAAATACGGGAAAAATGAGACGAAACGAGCGGAGGAAAAGATGTCAGACAAGCCGAAAAGTACCGATATAGTAAAAAACAAGAAAGCCAGGTTTGAATATGAGATCATAGAAACTTTTGAGGCAGGGATAGCGCTCAGGGGCACGGAAGTCAAGTCAATCCGGCAGAAGAAGGTGAGCATCCAGGAGTCATATGGTAAGATAAATGCCGGAGAAGCGTATATTGTGGGAATGAATATCGCGGAATATGAAATGGGGAACCGTTTTAACCATGAGCCCCTGCGGGAACGGAAATTATTACTGCATAAGCATGAAATAAAGCGATTAACCGGGAAATTAAAGGAAAAAGGCCTCACCCTGGTGCCGTTAAAGCTCTATTTTAAGAACGGAAAAGTAAAAGTGCTCCTGGGACTGGGAAAAGGAAAGGCCAAGTACGATAAAAGAAAGACTATCCAGAAGCGGGACGCAGACAGGGATATGCAGCGGGATTTAAAGAATTATTAGCATATAAAATGATTGACAATAAATTCATAGATTTTTACTTTCACAGAAAGTGAATATTATTGGGGATAATCCCCTTCATTATATAAAATAAATGAGGTATTTTTCATGTCAGAAGAAGTAAAAGAAGAAGGTCCAAAGAAGAAAAAGAAGATAAACATGTTAACTGCGGATGAGCTGAAGGCCAGAATTGCTGACTATGAGTCAAAAAATATGACCCATTCCAGGTATTATAAGCATCTTCTGGAAAGAAGAAGAGAGCTGGAAGGCCCATCTGAACCTGTAGCGGCAGCAGCACCGGCAGCAACAGAAGCACCGGCAGCGGCAGCAGCACCGGCAGCGGCAGCAGCACCGGCAGCAGCAGAAGCTCCGGCAGCGGCAGCAGCACCGGAAGCACCAGCAGAGACACCGGCATCTTCATAAGAAATTGTACGGCAGAGTCGCAACCGGGCTCACAATAAGCAGATTCCCACTTGAGAATTACCCGGATGAGACAATTATTAAAGGCGAGGAAGGCCCCTCGTCTTTAATTTGTACAATTTTTATAATTAAACACTCTATAATACTGTTTTAATCCCATATAAGCACAATCCAGCCAGGAAAAGTCAAATTATCTTGACATAGTCGAAGTTAATTACTATTTTTAAAAGGAGACCTTTGAGAGTATAAACATGAAAAGCAAGATAATAACTCTACTAATAGTCATATTTGCCGCAGGAACAGCATATTCCTCTCAATTTGATGAGCTGGACAAGCCGCCCGAAGGAGCTCATCAGGGGCAGATGCTGCTGGGGGGAATCATGACAATGGGAATGCCCCTGGGCGGAATAATAAGCGGGGAGGAGGACTTTTTAAGCGGAACCAGTTATGAATTGGGGAGTGGTTCATGGAAGGAGCTAATGGTCTCGCACCTGGCCTTTGATTTTGGAATATTTTTTGAATATATGCCCATAGATCACCTGGGAGCAAGGGTAAAGGTAAAAAAGACAGTAATAATACAAAGGACAATCTTTGGGTCGGAGTATGAGAACTGGAGTAGGGCATTATACAGTAATTATTCATTTTACCTGGGTCCAACCTATCATCTCACAACAAGAAAGCAGTGGGATGTAACCTGCACAGCCTATTTCGGTTATTCCATAGCTAATTTTTCAGCAACACCCATCGCGACAAAATTGATTACCGCATATGCGGGAAATGGAGATCAGTCATTGAATGGGTTTGCCCTGGGAGCGGAGCTGAATTTTACCGCCTATTTTAGCGGCGGGCTTTTTATATCGCTCGGCTGTGACTGGAATCTTTATTTTGTAAGCTTCGACAGCTTTAATCTCACAAATCCGAAAAATTCGGCAACCTACCTGTCGGGAGAGACCTCATCAAACATCCATACCATCAGTTTTGCCATATCAGCCGGATACGCCTTCGCAAACTAGCGTTTTGGTCTCTGCTCCTTTAAGCATTCTTAAAACATTAAGCGTAATCCACTTATTTTTGAGCCAGGAACCGTCGGGATTTTGTTTTGACATAATAAGATTAAAGGCTTCGCCGGTGTTGGGGTCATCAAAGAAACCGGCCCTGGAGATAAAAATAAGACCCGGGAGAATATTGTAATCGGTCAGGACAGGGGAGCCAGTCAGGGGATTTTTGCTGCTGAGAGAGACAAAAAGCCTGTTTTTGAGGAAGAAATGAGCAGCTTTTTTTATGGGCTCTGAGAGAGAATAGCCTGTTTTTTCATGAAAGAGAGCCAGGGCGGAAGCGCAGGCAAGAGAGGCAAGGGGAGAGCTGGGCACGGAACGGTCGTTTTCCCTGGAGAGGCCATTGCCCGGTTTGTTAAAGAGCATCAGTTTAAGGGAATCGAGCAGACCGGAAGTGGGAGAAAAGAGCCAGCCGCCGTCGAAACGCTGATTTTTAACGATCCAGTCAATTCCGGCTTTAACAGTATCGTTATTATACCCGGCCATAATAAGGAGCCTGGTAATCTCCCCGGTACGGAGGGCAGTTTCGGTTCGGGGCTTCCAGCCCAGGGAAAAACCGCCCGATTCCATCCGGCAGCGGTCAATAATAAACCGGGCAGTACGGTCTATAACTTCCGACCGCTTGTCCAGGCCCGATTCAACAGCTTCCGCGAAGCACCATACAGTACCTTTATGATAAATATCAATATTTTTTAGATCCCCCAGGATACCATCTTTTGCCGGAGCGCTAATAGAAGAAAGAAGCCTGTCATATTCATTATCAGCATTTTTGTTAAGAATATCTTTAAGAGTAAGATACCGTATGGAAGGGGCCGACTCTTCAAGCAGCCACGGGATGGGGTCTCCATTTAAATACTTATCAAACATATTGTAATAATCTACCCTTATTTATTGCCTTCGGCAGCAGCCGGGCGTATAAAACAGCAAAATAGCAAATCTGCTGTCATTTGTCAAAACAAAACCCGGTTCCTAAATAACCAAAAAAAAAGTAAAAAAAGTTAAGCAACTTACCGTTAATTAGAAATAGAAGAGTGTTTGAACCACTATAATTGTTATATTAATTAAGGGAGGAGTCTGTTATGGAAGAATATATTCCTGAAAATAATCTTGTAGTATTATTTTTATTGATGGTATTAACCGCAGGACTCTATTATTTTTGGTGGCTTGCCAGGGTGAGCCGTGTATTTGAAGATGACCCGGTAATAAATATATTATTAACAGTATTTACGGTTGGATTGTGGGGTCTTTATTTAAATATGAAGTATTTGCAGAAATCGGAGTTATTGAACGGAAGAGATGTGAAATGGTTTGCGATCTTTTTCTTACCAATATCGCCAATAATAATACAGCACAATATAAATGAAAAATATTTTCCAGGGACCAGGTAGGGAGCGAGTCAGGAGATAACGATGATTGTCAGGTGTAATAGTTGTAATTCGGCCTTTGCGGTAGATGACTCAAAGGTTGATAATAAAAGATTCGCCTTTACATGCCCAAAATGTTCGGAAGAGAACATTATTGATAACAGACAGAAAGGTGAACCGGAGCATGAAGATGCCGCATTGGCAGCAGGCGGAGATGCCGGAATTGCTCCCGGAATAGAACAGGAACCTCCAAAAGAGGAAGCCGCGGTAGGGACAGGCGGCTTCGCAGAGGATGAGGGTCCGGAATTGCCGGGAGAAACAGGTCCGGGAGCTGATGCTGCCGCGCTGTCGCCTGACATGGATGATTTGCCCGATATCACGGGGCCTGAAGAAGAATTGGGGGCTGATATCGACTCAGCAGGTCTTGACCTTGATGCTTCAGACATGGAAATAGACGCGGGAGAGCTTGACCTTGATGCTTCAGATATAGAAATAGACGCGGGAGAGCTTGACCTTGATGCTTCAGATATGGAAATAGACGCGGGAGAACTTGACCTTGACGAAGATTTAATCTCAGCGGGAGAGCCAGAACTTGATGCTTCAGATATGGAAATAGACGCGGGAGAACTTGACCTTGACGAAGATTTAATCTCAGCGGGAGAGCTTGACCTTGATGCTTCAGATGTGGAAATAGACGCGGGAGAGCTTGACCTTGATGCTTCAGATATAGAAATAGACGCGGGAGAACTTGACCTTGATGAAGATTTTGAACTGGGAGCCGATATAGAAGAGAGTCTGCTTGCGGCAGAAGATGTTGCGCCTTCTGAATTGACAGAAACCGGCGAGGCCCTGGAACCGGAAGTAGAATCTAACAGGATAGTGGGCCTTGAAGAGATAGAAGAGGAAGGCCTGGCAGCGGAAATAGATGAACTTGATCTCGAGCTGGACGAAACGGCTTTCCCGGTTTCGGAAGGGGCGGGAGCGCCAATGGAACCGGCAGCAGTTTCCGAAGGAGAGGACGCGGCAGAGCTCGATTCCGAAGCTTCAGTATTGACAGAAGAGGCTCCTCTTGATGCCGATGACTTCGACCTGGAACTTTCGGAAATGGAACCGGCAGCAGAGCTTGCGGAGGATGATTTTGAGCTGGGAGCTCCCGTAATAGAGGATGATCTTGAATTGGGAACAGCCGGTATGGAAACTCCGGCAGTGGGAACCGTAGAAGATGAAGATATAACTATCGATCTTGATAGTCTTGATATAGACCTGGGAGAGGGAGAGGATAAAGAGGCGCCTGCGGCAGTCGATGATGATGATCTTGATTTGGAAACGCTGCCTGGAGCAGAGCTCGAATTAGAAGCAGCAGACCTGGATCTTGACCTGGATATTCCTGTAGCGGAAACTCCGGCAGTGGGAACCGTAGAAGATGAAGATATAACTATCGATCTTGACAGTCTTGATATAGACCTGGGAGAGGGAGAGGATAAAGAGGCGCCGGCAGCAGAGCTCGGGAAAGATGATTTTGATCCGGGAGAAGACTCTGAGTCAGGAGCAGCAGACCTGGATCTTGACCTGGATATTCCAATGGTAGAAGCTCCGCCGGAAGGCACTGTTGAAGATGAAGATATAACTATCGATCTTGACAGTCTTGATATAGACCTGGGAGAGGGAGAGGATAAAGAGGCGCCTGCAGCAGAGCTCGGGGAAGATGATTTTGATCCGGGAGAAGACTCTGAGTCAGGAGCAGCAGACCTGGATCTTGACCTGGATATTCCAATGGGTGAAGCTCCGCCGGAAGGCTCCGTTGAAGATGAAGATATAACTATTGATCTGGATAACCTTGATATAGACCTGGAAGAGGGAGAGGAAAAAACAGCGCCGGAAATGGAAGCTGGAGACGACCTCGATCCTGGAATGCTCATAATTGATGATGAACTGTCAGCAGGGGCTCCGGCAGTAGAAACTCTTCCGGATGAAGATGAGGATGATGTCACTATAGACCTCGACGGTCTTGATATAGAATTGGAAGAGGGAGATGATGATGGAGGCGTTTCAGCAGAAGATATAGAGAGTATAAAAGAAGCAGATTATTCGGGTGATGATGATATAACCCTGGACCTTGAAACTCTTGATATAGACCTTGAGGATGAAAGCGTTGGAGTAGAGGAACCGGCTGCTGAAATTCCTGAAATAGATGAACTGGTAGCGGAGCCCGGCGTTGACGAGCTCATAATAGAAGAATCCCCTGCGGAAGAAATACCGGAAGTATCGGCAGCACCGGTAACCGGAGATGATGAAGATATAACCCTGGATATTGATTCACTGGATATAGACCTGGAAGAAGAAGTGATCGCGGAAGGAGAGCAGCCCGACCTGGTTTTACTTGATATCGCGGAAGGGGAGCAGCCCGACCTGGTTTTACTTGATATACCTCTCGAAGAGAGCGAAGTCCCGGATGATGAAAAACTGACTCTTGAAGACGCGGGCCTGAGCATCGACGAACTCACGGGAGAGGAAGCGGCAGCAGCGGGATTGCACGATGAAGAGAGCGATGAGAGGGAAGAATTATCCCTGGAAGACGCGGGCCTCACCTTTGATGAGCTTACGGGAGAGGAAGCGGCAGCAGCGGGATTGCGCGATGAAGAGAGCGATGAGAGAGAAGAACTATCCCTGGAAGACGCGGGCCTTACCTTTGATGAGCTTACGGGAGAGGAAGCGGCAGCAGCGGGATTGCGCGATGAAGAGAGTGATGAGAGAGAAGAACTTTCCCTGGAAGACGCGGGCCTCACCTTTGACGAACTCACAACTGAAGAGGCAGCATCAGTGAGCTCTGAATTTGAAGACGACCAGGAAGAGGATATCAAGCTGACAATTGATGAAATAGATCCCGGTTTGAGTGTCGATAGCCTGGAAGACGAATTCGCGCAGCCTGAAAAAGATGAATTTGATCTTGAAATAGACGAAGCATTAGATGAATCATTGTATAATGATTTACCGGATATAGATCTGGAAGAATATAATGAAGAATATAATGAAAAATATGATTATGAACAAGATGATAATTTGCCGGATATAAATCTGGATGAAGATGATGATATACCTGAAATAGATTTTAGCGATGTTGATGAAGGACGAGTAAAAGAACAGCCTGTTGCGAAATCCGGTCGCAGGAATGAAGTGGATTCGGTCCTTGACGAGATAGAAGAAGAACCGGCAGCAGCAATAGCCGGGGCCGCCGGGATTGCGGGAGCTGCGGGAAAAAGAACTCGTTCAACCGATGATATGATAGAACCGGAAGAAGACGTCTATTCCGGTTATGACCAGGATCAGGACCAGGATGTAGTCCCCGTAGATAAAGTTAATTTTTCAGTCGATTATGCTTTGAAGTTTTCACGAATAGGAGCCTTGCTGCGGCTAGCAGGACTGTTTTTTATCGGGCTGATCCCTCATTATATCGTCTTATTGGTGTATGCCGTACTCTCTACAATATTAAATGTACTGAATAATATAATAATTCTTACAACAGGAAGATGTATGGAAGATTTTGCCGATATCCAGGAAAATACCATACGATATTTTCTGTCAATGAATGCGTCAGCTGTGGGAATAGTGGAAGAGTTCCCGGTATTTGCCGGAAAACCCGATTTTGATTATCCAATGCAGGTTTTTACCATCCATTTAAAAAAGCATTCACGCTGGCTGGCACTGGCCCGGCTTTCGGGAATAGGAATAATTCTTATAACACTGCCGCACCTGGTAATGCTTTTTTCTATCAGCATTATTATTCCGGTTCTCTTTATTCTTGGAGAATTTTGGGTATTGATAACAGGGCGATGGCCTCACTGGGTATTCGACTTACTTACCAGTTATTACCGGTATATGGCACGGATACTCTTTTTTGTCTCGGGTATTGTTGATGAGTATCCGCCCTTTAGATTCTAGATGAGGCCTTAATCGTTTCACGGATCTCTTCTTTTTCCCTGTCCATCTGAGAGTTCTCATTGGAGAGGGAAAAGCCATTTTTAGCGAGATCGTACTCGGAAACAGAGTAGAAAAAAATAGTCTCCTTCCGGGTATTGAGATACCGGGCATGAATCTCAATACACTCACAGAGTAAACGGCTGGAAACAGCATCTTGCATTTCTTTAAGTATCCAGCTAAATGATTCGGGATCAATAAGAGCAATAGAATAACAAAACCAGTCATTAACCTGGTTTATTAAGATTTCTTTTTCTCTTTCAGTTAAAATGGTATGAGCCGGACAGAGGAAGGAACTGCATATTTTTTTACCGAAAAGAGAAATATTCCTAAGATCTTTCTTGTTAATAGCGGGATGAAGCAGGCAGCCCGGCTGTGAAGTTTCAATAAAACCCTGGTAAGGGCATATATGAGAAGTCCGGTCTCTAATAGAACCATTTTCAGAATCGGATTCAATCGTTTCCTGATCCGGAAGCAGATTTTTTTTATCAATATTTTTTAAAACCCGCTCCCTGCCTTTCGAGAGAAAAAGAGTAAGATTCTCTCTCGAAAGATCGGAAAAATTAAAGAGCCCGCAACAGACACTACAGCCCTTTTCAGAATCGGGCTGACATAAAATTATATTGTCTTTCACCTTTCTAAATTCTTGTTTTTGTATAATTAAGGAGGCCGCCGTCGATGAGGATATCTCTCTGTCTTTTTGAAGCAAAGAGGGTAAACTCGTACGCGGAACCGCCAATTTCAACAGAAATAGTATCACTTTCGGCAACCTGTTTTTTCAGGTCCTTAACAATAAATGAGTCACCAAAATTGATTTTATCATAATCACTTTCGTTCTTAAATATCAGGGGAACAATACCAAAATTTACCAGGTTTCCGGAGTGGATCCTCTCAAAAGATTTGGCAATAACAAGCCGAACACCCAGGTGCATGGGACAGATGGCGGCATGCTCCCTGCTGGAACCCTGACCATAGCTCTGACCGCCTATAATGGCAGTAAACAGGCCTTTTTCTTTGTTTTTCAGGGACCGCCCGGAAAATTCAACGTCAACATTTTCAAAAACAAACTCGGAATAAGCCGGAATATTCGACCGGTATTTTAACCGGGGCCCGGCAGGCATAATGTGGTCGGTAGTGATTTTATCGCCAACCTTCAGGCCAATAACCCCTTTAATTTCGTCCATAATAGGATCAGTATATGGAGGATCGCCAATATTCGGTCCTCTAAAGACCTCTTTTTTGGAATTTTCCTTATTGTTTTCTTTATTCTCTTCATTAAAAGGAGGCACAACCAGGGAGTCATCAATAATAAATGAATCGGGCATTGAAATATTGGGAGAATCACCATCGGGATAGTCAATAGGATTAACAAGCTCTCCTTTAAGAGCTGAAAGAGCTGCTGCTTCCGGGCTTACCAGGTAAATCTGACCCGATTTAGTACCGGAACGGCCTTCAAAGTTCCTGTTGTTTGTCCGCAGCGAAACACCATCTGTAATAGGAGCCTGTCCCGAGCCAATACAGAAACCACAGGCCGATTCCATGATCCTGGCCCCGCTTGATATAATATCGGCAAGAGCACCATTCTTTGATATCATTTCAAAGACCTGCTTTGAACCCGGAGCAACAATAAGACTAATGTCGGGATGGACTTTTTTCCCTTTGAGAATGGCGGCAACAGTCATAAGATCTTTATACGAAGCATTGGTGCAGCTGCCAATAGCAACCTGGTCAATTTTCATTCCTTTAAGTTCGGCAATTTTTTTAATGTTGTCCGGAGAATGGGGACAGGCAACCATTGGTTCAACTTCGGAAAGGTCAATATCAATAACCCGGTCGTACTCAGCGTCTTCATCGGGAATAAGCTCTATCCATGAGTCTTCCCTGTCCTGGGCTTTCAGGAATTCCCTGGTGATATCGTCACTGGGAAATACCGATGTGGTAACACCCAGTTCCGCGCCCATATTGGTGATGGTAGCCCGTTCAGGAACGGAAAGGGTTTTAATCCCCGGCCCGGAATACTCAGCAATACAGCCAACGTTCCCTTTGGTAGTAAGGATCTCAAGAACTTTAAGTATGATATCCTTCGCGGCAACCCAGGGCTTCAGTTTTCCCGTAAGGTTGATATTGATAACTTTCGGAGAGGTAATAAAAAAAGGACCGCCGCCCATGGCAACAGCAACATCAAGCCCGCCTGCACCCATAGCTATCATGCCTATTCCACCGCCCGTAGGGGTATGGCTGTCCGAACCCAGGAGAGTGGCGCCTGGCCGGCCGAATCGTTCAAGATGAACCTGGTGGCAAATACCGTTCCCGGCTTTTGAATACTCTACACCGAAATTATAATTCATTGTTTGCAAATATTTATGGTCATCAGCGTTCTCAAAACCCATTTGCAGGGTATTATGATCAATATAGGAGACCGAAAGCTCGGTCTTGACTCTGGGAATATCCATAGCCTCGAATTGTAAATAAGCCATAGTTCCGGTCGCGTCCTGGGTCAAGGTCTGGTCAATTTTTATCCCGATCTCATTTCCCTGGGAGAGGTCACCTTCAACAAGGTGCTCTTTTAATATCTTATAGGTAACAGAAAGTCCCATGTTTCCTCCTTAAAAATAGCGTCGATTTTGGGTGTAGGGATTAATAGAGGGGGTTGGGGGTGAAGAATCAAGTACTTTTTTTGGCTCTTAAAAAGAGCTCTGAGGTCGTACCCCCCGAAGGAGCGGTTTCCGGGCGGAGTTTCCCTGAAACAGCACAACCTCAGGGACAAACACCAAAAAAACCCGGTAAATAAACAGGTTTATATGCAGGAAAGAGCCCAGGAGACACAATCAGGGGAACAGTTCTCTCATAAGGACAAAGCAATGCCGGGCGGGCTTAAAGCTCGCTTTGAAAAAAGGTTCTATTTAGAAAATTTAAACCGTTCGTGAGAAAAGATCTACAAAAGAAGCGCTTTGTATGTACTGTATAATTTTTCTTTGTACAGCGCTTCGAAGTGTAAAAACTCTTCCCTTCGTTCTTCGGGGGTTTTACCCAGCCCCAGGAACAGGGGATGAAGAGTAATCTCTACGGGAGACTCGTACTCATCATCGAGATAGGCTTTGATGCTGCTGAATTCAAAGTCCCTGGGGTCCATCATTATCACTCTTTCTTTGGAATTGATTCTTTGCCGCTGAACGTTCTCTTTTATGTCTTTTTTAACCGGATTATA